>JARFQU010000167.1 GCA_029287595.1 Halioglobus sp.
ACAGGTCTCCTGGCCGCTGCCTTGCTAAACGGCCAGATCGCCACGGCAAAGCCCCTTGTACATGACGCAGAGTATTACGTCCTGGAAAAGCAAAACGGCGAGACCTGGGCACTAGAAGACGAGGGCCTGGACAAGCGCCTCGCCGAATTTCGCAAGAAAAACGGTGGCAAGTCTCCCAATGTTTTCTACATCCTGATCGATGACATCGGGTTTGGTGATCTCGGCGACCAAACACTCAATGCTATTCGCGGCTACAAAACGCCTAACATCAATGAATTCGCGCGGGAGGGTATGCGCCTGGCCCGAATGTACACCGAGCCCTCCTGCACACCCACCCGCGTCGCGTTTATGACCGGCCGTCACCCCTTCCGCAATGGTATGGGCAACACGGCGGTGGATATTTCGGGATTCGGGCTCGCCGAAGAGGAAGTCACTATCGCAGAAGTTCTCTCGGACAGCGGGTATAACACCGCCCATATCGGCAAATGGCATATGGGGGACATACGGGAAGCCTGGCCCAATATGCAGGGTTTTGATTACGCCGCCTTCCCCATCCATCAACAGGGTCAGCTCACCATTTTTCATGACGATGCCGCAGACGAGGAAATCAGCATCGGCATTGGCAAAAACAACTATGACGACCGCTACACCATGGACGAGTGGCTGCGCACCGATGCCTCCTCCATGGTCACCGGAGTTGAAGGCGAACGCGGTAAGAACGTACGTGAAGTGTATATGGAGGCCGGCGAGCGCTGGACCGAAGCCAAGTACCATGAAATGAACGTGCGCTACCAGAACCAGGCGAAGGAGCAACTGCGCAAACTGGCAAAGGCCGACAAGCCCTTTTTCCTGCAGTACTGGCCCCTGTATCCATTGACAGGACCGCGCACCACGACCGATCGATACACCACGCCGAATGGCGGCATATACGTGGAGAAGATGAAACTGGTCGATAAGTGGATAGGGGAACTGATGACCGAGATGTATGAACTGGGCATCGCGGATAACACCCTGGTAGTGATAATGGGTGACAACGGCCACTTCACCAAGTACTCACCGGGCTCAGGCTACACGCCCATGGTTTTCCGCGGAGGAAAAGGATCCACCCTGGAAGGCGGTGTTCGCGTGGATGCATTTGTACGCTGGCCGGGCATGATCGAGGCAGATTCGGTGGCCGGCGATATTATTCATGTCAGCGACCTGTTCACCACCATAGCCCGCCTGGGCGATGGAACAGACAAAATTCCCACGGATCGTGTCATTGACGGCATTGACCAGACGTCCCTGCTGCTAAATGGCGACACCTACAGTCGACGGGACTACGTGTTTCTGTACAACATAAACAACCTGGAAAGGATTGTTAAAGAGCAGTACAAATTTGACCTGTCGTCCGGCAAGGAAAACGCCATTTTGGCGAATTTCTACGACCTGTTCCGGGATACCCGCGAGGAATGGCCAGTTTCCACCGAGGTCGGGGCCTGGGGGGGCGCCAAGTTCGTGCGGATGGTCAATCGCCATGTGGCACGTAAGGCCAAGTACCCCGATGCGGGTCCCGCCACGGGTAAGCCCTACGCGGGTATCGACAACCTGCGGCCAGAAACCAAAGCGGCGGTGCAGGAGTTTCTGTACATGATGAAAACGCCGGAGATGTAACTCGGGTATCCACCAGGGGCAGGCGGCGGTGTCCGGGTTGGTGGCGGTCTTGTTAAGCCTGTTTTTTAAACCGCAGCACAACCCGCTGATAGCCATGTGATGCAAAACTCGGCAGATGAGTGAGGTCGCTCGCTGCCTCATCCAGCTCCAGGTCGTGCAGCCTTTCGAGTAAAAGCTCAAATGCAATCCTGGCCTCCAGGCGAGCCAGTTCAGCTCCTGCGCAAAAGTGCGGTCCGTACCCAAAGCCCATGTGCTTTCGAACGTTCTTCCGGCTGATGTCGAACGTTTCCGGCGCAGGGAATTCCTCAGGATCCCGGTTGGCGGCTGCCCACATTGGCAACACCATTGCCCCCTTTGGTATTGGACAACCGTGCAGTTGTGTATCTGCTGTTGCGCGGCGGTAGGTGCACTGGATTGGCGGGTCCCAGCGCAGCACCTCTTCTACAAACGGTTCTACCAGCTCTGGTTGCGCACGAAGTTGCCTGACCAGAGCTGGGTCTCCAAGCAGGGCCACGATGCCGTTACCGACGAGATTGGTTGTGGTTTCATGGCCAGCCAACAGAATTTGGTCGATGATGGGAAGCAGTTCCTCGGTAGTCAAAGGCGCCTCACCATCAATTCGTGCATTCACCATTTCGCTGAGTAAGTCATCGCTGGGCTGCAAGCGGCGTTGCTCGATGCGCGGTACAAAATACCGGTGCAGATCAACCACCGCATGGGCGACTTCCCTACGTCGTTCGTGACTTAGCATGTCTATATTGCCTGAGATCATCAGGTCGCCCCAGTGCTTGAACGTCCAAATATCTTTCCGGTCGACACCCAGAATATCGGCAATCACAGTTACCGGTAAAGGGACGGCGAAGGCTGGCAGAAGATCCACCTGGCCCGCGTGTATGAACGCATCAATAAGGTCGTTGGCGACCGCCCTGATCTGCGGCTCGAGTTCTCGCACCTTGCGCGGTCCCAGTGCTTTGCTGATAACCTTGCGGTGACGAGTGTGTACCGGCGGGTCTGCAGTAAACAGCGCGTTGACGATGGGGTGAGCATTGCTGAGTATCTCCTCAACGTCATCTTGCACCGGCTCGCTACTCACACCCATGTGACGAGGACCGCGATCATCTTCTGTAATGCTCGACGAGTAGAGCCCGGTGTTCCTGGAAAGGTCGACCAGGTCTGCATAACCTGCCACGGCCACACCAACCTCGGGATCAATGGCGACCCCGGTTCCCTCATGCATGCGGCGGTAAAGCGTGTAAGGGGACTCAATATGCGCCCTATCGCTTAGATCGGCCTGGTCTACATCTTTTATTGTCATACTGTTCTCGTCTCGCCTGAAAGTAAGGATACCCTCTCTGATGATACCATCCCGGCTTAGCGGCGCAGGAAGGCGTTGAGCACCCCTACCCGGCGACTCCTGGTGCCATAGATGTATTCATGGGCCGATTCCAGCAATTTCGGACAGTTTACTTACCAGTACCTGGCTGCCACTTCCCTTGCACTGCTACCGATGTCATCATGGTGCCTAATCGGTGAAACGAGGGCGATCGCCGTGAATGTCTCATCAGACGGTGAACTCGAAGCAGCAAGTGAAGCAGAACAGCGTGTACTCGAAGCTATCAGCCTTCGCGGCGTGGCGGATTTCAGTGAACTGCCTGCAGAGTCCAGGCAATTGCGGGCCACTTTCCTTGAGGAACTGATCGCCGGCACCCGGCCCGAAACCGCACCCCTGTGCTGTCCGTTGCGCATTCGCGGCGCCCGAATTCTTGGCCCGATTCGCGTCCTGCCGACCGCTCGTGACGGTTCGAACATGACCTTATTGTTCTGGGGATGTCATTTCAACTCGCCTGTCGATTTCAGCGGTGCAGACTTTTTGGCACTGCGTCTGGTCGACTGTACCCTGCCGGCCTTTATCGGTATCAGCCTCACCACCAAGGCGGATCTTGACCTGTCAGGGTGCCACTTCGGGGGCGTTCGCAATCACGCCTCGGACCTGGCGGTTGTGGGCAACTGTGCGGTGCACCTGAACCATTCGCGCATCGGAGGGCGGCTATTGTTGTCGGCGACACCGCAGGCACGCTTTGAGACAAGCGGAAGCGTAAGAATTGACGGCGCCCGCGTCGATGGTAGCGTGGAACTGCACGGCGCCCTGCTGCAGGACTGCGACGAAGCCGCCTTCAGTGCGCAGTCCGCGGTCATTGGCGGCAACCTGGAATTAGTGCCTGGCGAAGGTTATCGTTGCGAAGTACACGGGGAAGTTTCTTTGGGTGCCGCACACATCACCGGAGACCTTAGCTGCAGGTCCGCCCGGCTACTCAACCCGGGTGGCAGGGCGATGCATTGCGAGGACCTGGTCGTCGAATCGGTATTTCTCATGCGCGATGACCCCGAAACTTTCTTCGAGGCCAGCGGCCGACTCAATTTTCTCACCGCAACAATCGGTGGCAGTTTTTTTCTGGGCAATGCCCGTCTCAGACCGGGACCTGACTACTCCGGGTTGCTTGTCAAGGGAGGTCCGGTCGCTATCAACATGCAGCAAATGCGTGTCTCAAATGCCCTGGTCATATTCAATGTTGGTGCTATGCAACCCGCTGGTAATGGTAGGCAGACAGACTCGATCACACCTGTGGAAGGTTGGTTCATGCTTGCCGGCGCCCAGATGAACACCTTGATTGACCACACCGGCACCAGCTGGCCCGCGCCCGGATACCTAGACCTGGACGGGGCATCTTACCAACGCATTCGTCATGTCGACGGCGGTGACCTCGTAGCCACGCGGATTGCCTGGTTGAAACGACAATTTGCCAACAGTCACCCCGACGCCTCTACGTATCGTCCCCAGCCCTATGAGCAACTCACCCGGAGTCTGCGCGACAGTGGCCTTGCGCGCGAGGCAGATGCCATTGCGGTCGAAAAGATTCGTATGCAACTCGCCGCGCGGGTCGACCCCGCCTGGCGGCGGCTGTTTCCGCACCTGCTGATGCTGATCAGCCATCATGGCTACTCAACCAGCCGAGCCGTGTATTCCTTCCTGATATTTGTGTTGCTGGGCGCCGCTATGTACACGGTGGCCGTACTCAATTTCGGCCAGCCGTTCTTTCCGTTCGAGCAACCGCCCGAGGCGACGAGCTACGTCATGCCTTTCGGCCTGGGAGATGTGGCGGCGCCCCTGGGCTGCCCCGGCCTTGATACGCTGCACTATGCGCTCGACTTCGCCCTGCCGGTGATCGACCTCGGCCAGGATTCGTTTTGCCGCTTCGTGCCGACCGGACCGGCGCGCTGGTTCTGGTTGGCGCTGCACAGTGTGTATGGGTTGTTCGGCGCCGCTCTGTCTGCCGTGGTAATCCTGACCTTGACCGGCGTGTTGCGTCGAGATTGAGGGCGGATCTGTCCTGTTTGAGCAACTGGATGCCCAAAGCCTTCGGGGGCTGGCAAATTAATTCAAAAAGGCTGTCTAACACGATACATGCGACACCTTTCCATCAACCGCGCGGCCTTGACGAAACTTCGCTCAGTTCAGTTGTCAGCACCCTTGCCAGAGGCTAAGCTGACATCCGCCAGCATGACCCGGATATCAACATGAAATTCTCTACCGCCGCGTGCACGATTGTCGTGCTATTTTTGGTGAGCGCCAACGTCCATGCCACCCTGGAGGAGCAACTCCGCCTCATTACAGAGCACATCGTGCTGGATGGCGAGGGCAACCTGCCCTCTGGGGGCATTGTCTATCAGCCAGCCATTATCGAAGAGTTTTACTCTGAGAGTAATTACCAGCCGCTCTGGAAGGATCGGGAACAAGCCGTCAGGGTATTGGATATTCTCGCAGAGGCCGATCGGGACGGACTCAACCCCGAAGATTACCACTATTCAACGCTGCGGAAGATACTCGATACCGACGAAACAGCCTGGGCAGACAAGAACAGGGTTCGAGCTGTATTCGATGCCCTGTTGAGCGATGCCGTGATTCTCTATATCCGCCACATGTCGCAGGGCAAAGTCGATCCGCAGGAAATGGATCCCAGTTTCAACTATTCTCGACTGACTTTCGAGCCTAAGCGGGTATCCATGGCGCTTCGCGAGGCCGTTGCTGAAGACAGGATCGACCAAATCATGGAAGATGCCCGGCCTACCCAGAAATTTTACGCTCAAATGCGGAGCACACTGGCAAGCTACCGTGACATTGCCGCCAGGGAGACATTCACCGCCATCCCTGATGATGTATTACTCAAGCCGGGGCAGAGCCACAATCACGTCATACCATTACGCAAGCGACTGGTGGAATCGGGATATCTGGATAAAGACAACGCCTCCCCGACTTTTGACCCGGTACTGGAAGATGCTGTTCGGAAATTTCAAAAAGACAACGGACTCGACATTGACGGAGTTGTAGGCCGGCAAAGCTACGCGCTTCTCAATATGTCCTGGTCGGACAGGATAGACTCACTTCGGGTGAACATGGATCGCCTGCGATGGATCTCCAGGGATATCACAGACAATTTTATCGTGGTAAACATCGCGGGGTTCGAACTGTACTACATGCGCGACAATACCTTGGTCTGGGAAACCCCCGTTATGGTTGGGACAATCCAGCATCAGACTCCAATCTTCACCAAACGCCTCAAGTACTTGGAATTCAACCCCACCTGGACGGTGCCACGCAGCATCATACGGCGAAGTCTTTTTCCAAAATTTCGCGCGGATCCACAGTATGTCCTGGATAATAACTACCAGCTGATCGATCGCAAAGGTCAGGTAGCAGACCCGCTCACGATTGACTGGTCGGCCTATAATGGCAGCAACTTTCCCTATGGAGTGGTTCAGCAGCCGGGAGAGAACAATGCGCTGGGACGCGTAAAGTTCATATTCCCCAACAAGCATGCTATCTACCTTCACGACACCCCATCCCGCTCCCTGTTTTCCCGTTCCTCGCGCGCCTTCAGCTCGGGCTGCGTTCGAGTAAAGCACCCACTACAGTTTGCAGAAATACTGCTGGACGATTCAGAAAACTGGTCGTTAGAGCAAGTACGCTATCTCGTTGCCAGCGGCAAGCCGCAGGAACGTATCTACCTGAGCCAGGATGTGGATGTCATGCTGATGTATTGGACCACAAGTCCTACCGCGGATGGAGGCATCCAGTTTCACCAGGATATATACAACAAGGACCTGAACACGCTTGAGGCGCTAAACTCACCACCACCCGTTTACTAGTATGCGTTCACTACTGATTATTATTTTTTTGCTGCTGACGGCAGCTGCGAATGCGGGGATGCCCAGCATCACTGTGCGAAACCTGGTCATCGATTTCAGCCCTTTCACCCTGGTCGCCCAACCGGGGGAAGAACTCGTCATCGGTATGCCAGATGATTTCTCTGTCGTGGCGGACGGTAACTACGCTGGTCGCCAGACACCGGGCGGATGGATGCTCGAAACGCCTAAAAACCCGGGACATTACCCCATAACAGTCAGCAACCCGAAGGGCAGCAAGTTTCAACTGCAATTGTTTGTTACGGTGCCCGCTGACGAGGCCAGAAACGGCTGGCTGGAGGGCTATCGTATTGGTCATTCGCCAGCCGGAAAAAAAACGCGTCCGGAACTGTACCGCCCGCCTGAAGGCTTTATCCGGGTCACCGAAGATATGCTCGATCTGCAGCTAAGCCCTCACTTTCGCCTTCGACAGCTGCTATGCAAACAGGAAAGTGACTATCCAAAGTACTTTGCTCTTGAAGAAAGGCTACTGTTCTTCCTCGAAGGTCTGTTGGCAGAGGTGCAAGAGCAGGGTTTCGCGGCCCAAAGCTTCGGCGTGATCAGCGGCTACCGCACCCCCTGGTACAATAAGAAAATCGGGAATGTCCCTAACAGCCGTCACGTCTATGGTGACGCAATGGACCTGTTCGTCGATGTCGATGGAGATGGCAGGCTGGATGACCTTAATGGGGACGGCTCTCATAACCGTAAGGACGTTGATCTGCTCGCCGCAATCGCCGAGGGATATATGTCTGGGCCAGGGAACAGCATTATTGGGGGCATCGGAAGCTATGGAAAGACTTCTCACCATGGTGGGTTCGTGCACGTGGATACGCGGGGCTATCCAGCCCGCTGGTAAATTTGGCCTCATACCCCGACGCGGGGACAACTCTTTGTATCCACGCCTACCAGAAGCAACCCGTTCGTCACGAATATCGCCTTACTGCTAAAGGCCGCGATTTGTTTCCAGTAATTTCAGCTCTGGTAACCTGGGCAGACAATTACTATGCCCAGGGGCAGCCGCCTATACTGCGCAAGCACCGGCCCTGCGCACGCGGTATTCAGCCTGTGTTGTCGTGTCCCGAGTGCCGCGAAGATATTGATGTGAAATCAGTGAAAGCAAGGAAGCGTCCGGACAATGCGAATCTACCGCAGGTGGCAAGAGGGCCTATGGCCTATTGATTGCCCCGAATGGCCCGCGGGGTTTGGGCAAGTTCAACTGTTTGCCACAATGAAGCCGAGCGCGACACCGTAAACTACCAGGATGAGTGCACTTTCAAAGCCAATTCGACCAATGCCATAGGTCTCTCGTCGCAACATACCCAGCAGCAGAATGGCGCTCATCAGGATAGTGACCAGGCCCCAGATCATCTGCACGGGGGCAACGTCATGGTAGATGGAGCCATGCGGGTATCCCACATCCGCTGCGGCCACGACCAGTAAATTGAAACAGTTGGTGCCGAAAATATTACTCACACCCAGGGTGAGCGCACCGCAGCGTATGGCTGCGACCGTGGTCACCAACTCGGGTGTGGAGGTCGCCAGGGCCGTAAGCATACCGCCGACCACTGTGTCGGAAAGTCCTGTCTGGTCCGCGATGCCCTTGGCCGCTTCCATCAACGCCCAGCCGGCGATGCCAGTCACGACAGCCAGGGCAATAAAACCAAGCCAGGCCCCGAGCAAACTACCCTGCTGTTGCGGATCGGGCGTATCCGACACTGTCTCGTGCGTCTGGCGCGGGAACCACATTGGCTTCGCCTGTGTGTGATGAACGAGGTACAGCCCGAACAGGTAAGCAGCTACGAGCAAGGGGGTGACCGGATGCACGCTCAAAATCCCTAAAGGAGGTGTCGCCATGGCGAGCATAGGCAGGGTCAGCAGTACGATCAGTAATGCCGCCAGCATCAGGTTGACCGGGGACGCTGCGGCATGTTCCAGATTAGCTTTGCGATAGACTATGTCCGCGATGCCAAGAAACGCCAGATTTACTGCCATGCTGCCCATCACATTGCTCATGGCGAGATCGGGTCGTTTATCAATTGCCGCACTTAGCGTCGCGGCAAAGTCCGGCAGCGACGTCACGCCCCCCAGCAGCAAGACCCCGAACAGCGCCTCGCCCAGCCCGGTGCGATCGGCCAGATCATCCGACAACCGGGCAAGCCGGCTGCCGGCCGTCACAATGGCCAGGGCGGCGATGCCAAAGACGAAAATGCTAAGGTTGAGAGACGACAATACTGGGGCCTCTTGAATCGCCCCGGGCATTCTTTGCAGGGATTTACTGCAAAAACCTATAAGCCAGAGGCGGATGATTTGTTGCCATGATAGTAGGTAGCGGCGGAGAAGCCGTCAACCGTGGACACCCACTTCCACCGACCGGCCTTGGACGGGCGGGTCAGTTAGGCTGTAGGTCTGCGTGACCAATCGAATCCAGCATTGCTATGACGGCATCGGAATTTCAACTTCTTTCGCCACATCATAGGCATTGGCCACCATCGATTTTGGGGGATAATTTGCCATTGTGCCGGTAAATTCAGCAACGTGTGGTGTTTTCAAATGGTGTGCAAGTGCATCTAATGTCTCCCAACGCTCGACAATCTGAATAACATTGGGGTTGGCCACTTGTGTGTTAAAACTATAAGAAATATTGCCGGGCTCTTTTCTGGTTGCTACTTCGAGAGCAATAATTGTTTCTCTCAACGCATCAATATCTCCAACTGTCGATTCTATGTTCGCTAATACAATAATCATTGTTGTCTCCTTCGAGTTATTTTTGGGGTTTTGGACGACTTAATTTGTCAGCACCATCTCATGACGGCCAGATGCGGCGCTTAGCGTCTGCAATCCGCTCGCGGACCCCGCGAGCTGCTCGCCGCTTGTTGACACCCATAATATTGATGGCCCGCCGGGTGAACTCTTCCGGGTCTATGCCGAACTGCTGCGCCACGCGCACCACGTTTTCGGGCATGGCGACCTTGGCCATGGCGACGGCGGTGTCGGCCTTCATCTTGCTTACATCAAAGGTAATCCACTTTTCGGGAACCACCTCCAGCACCACGCGGCTCTCGGAGTCGAGCAGGGCTACAAAAGCATTCCGTACCGGCGCTATAGCAGGCATCACGCGCTTGGCCAGTGCTGGATAAAACCAGGCTTTGGTTGCGTCGTCATCGTGAATAATCACCCGCCCCTTGGCTGTTGCACTCTTTTGCCGCCCCAGGGAGGTACCTACGCTTGACACTGCTACAGACACACGCGGATCACGTTCGATGGCGCGCATGCGCGCGCGCTGGGTACTCAACGTAACCCAGAACCTGCCGTCGCGCCAAACGAAGCTCATGAAGACGCCAACTGGCCAGTGGTCCTTGGTGCCCCACATAAAATTCAACTCGGTCTGCTCGCTCAACAGCCGTTCAAGAACATCGTCATCCATAGTGTATGACCTGACGTCCTCATAGTTCTCGCTAGCCACGGGCTCTCTCCGTCGAATTGTTCTTCTGAATCGCCAATCGCACAAGCGGCCCCGGGGCAACCCGCCAGGGCGGGTGGCCAAAATAACAGCGCTGTTACTCAGCGTTGTCCTGGACCGTACAAAACTTGCGACCATCGTTTTCCATATACTTCTTGAGATCTTTGGTGATCTGCCGAAGATTCCTGGCAAGAAGCGGTTTCAGTAAGGGGGCAATCAGGGCTGCGGGGCCACGCGGTTCTATACCGACAGTCCAGGTTAGACGACAGCTATCATCACCAAGGTCCGACACCTTGTAATCTTCACCAAAGGCCTTGAGGAATTTTTGAGTAAACTGGTTGAAGCGAAACGCCATGTGGCGTGGTTCATCCCAGGCAAGGAATTCCTCATAAGCAACCATACCTCCGGGCATCTCAACGTTTCGTGTCGTACCCACCTGAAAAGGCGCGGGAGAAGTCCATTCTACATTTTTGATGACCCCTACCCATCTGCTCCAGGCTTCGGCGTCTTCAAAGCACCTGAACAGGCTTTCCGCAGTACAGGGAAGGGCGACTTCAGACACAATGCGAATTGGAGCACTTGTGAAAAAGCCGAGATCTATCTTTCTACACTCGTGTCGTGTCTCGTTCATACTCTATACCCGTCTTATAACTACGCAAATTTCTGTGATCGCTTGTTAGCCCTGCGGCTGGTAACGCCCGAAGCACCGGGCCTTTTTTATTTGCTGTCAGGACTGGCCAAACAACCCCGGGAGATCGTCGTCCTCAGTCTCAAGTAATTTTTCGACCCAGGCATGGAACGTCTGGCCGCCCTCTTCGTTGCGACCAAACATTACGAACTTCCGACTGCTAGTGCGCAACGCGTCCTGCTGCTTCAACCCCGTAGCATAATCCTCGTCCTGCACAACACCCTTGAGAAATTCGAATTGCTGGGTCGCCGCCTCCTCCTGCTCGGGCGTCAACTCCCGGTCAACCAGGAAATTCTGTATCGTGAAGGACTCTCCCGGCTCCTTTCCCGGGAACAACTGCGACACCATCACCGCCTGGTAGCTCTCTTCCTCCACCGCATCAAGACCAGCAAAGCAGGCGATACTGATGTGAGGAAAGATTGTCCAGACACCGGCCAACAGTGCTTGTGGCGGCCATTCGTTTTCATTTCGGTCACCGACGACACCAGCAATAGTATCTGGAGAGCTCACTCGCTGATGTGGCCCCCACTGGTAGTATATTGCCTGGGGGGGAGTGTCGGCGCCAAAGCTGTTTCTGTGCAGAATCGGGATGTGATAAAAGTCGAGGTAGCCGTCGTAGGCAATTTTCCAGTTCGGCCCCCGGAGCACCCGATTATCGAAAAAGTGCCAATCCTTAAGACCGAATTGCGACAACACCTCGTCATAGCCACAAAGAAAACTCTCTATGGACAGGCTCGACTGGCTATCCAGTGTCACCCAGATCAGTCCGGCCCGTTCCAGGCAGGGCAGTTCGACCAGGCCATTCGAGTCTCTATCGACCTCGCCAAAGTCGCCCTCGCAGAGCACGTGCTTGAGTGCACCCTCATTATTATAGCTCCAGGCATGGTAGGGGCAGACAAAGCGCTTGGCATTGCCCCTTCCCGTTGCGACAACCTGAGCACCGCGGTGGGCACAACTGTTCTCGAAGGCCAGGATTTCCCCCTCGGCGGTGCGGCAGATCAGTACCGGCTTATCCATGACTGACAGGGCCTTGTAATCACCGGCCTGCCGCAGTTCACTGGTGGTGGCCAATACCAGGGGCATGCGCCCAAATATCTGGTCGCATTCGCGCTGCCAGCGCTCGGGATCGAAATAGTGCTCAACCGGCACGCGGCCGATATCCGCGGCGTGCCGCATGGTTCCCGACTGCGCGTAGTCTAGATTTTCCCTAACGATCTCAATGAGCCGTGCTTTCGACATCGATCTATATCCTGTTATATTTCAAGTCTCCGAAGTCCCCTTGAATAATAGACGACTGGCATGGATGTTCTCCGGTGTCTCTGGTGCGACAAGAGTAGTCCGGGCTGTACTCGCTCTGATGGTATGACATCGTTATGGCCGTGCCTTAAACCTTCACAGCGTACTTATCGACTACCGTATCTTACATTTTCCACCAAAAACAAACAAGTTATACTGTTTTTACCCATGAGCGCCCCCCGAATATTGATAAAAAACAGACACGACAACTAGCCTGACACGGAGGGCTGCCACCAACCCAGCAAACCGACCCCGGGCAAGTTCGGCATACGTTCGGTTTCGGCTCCCGTGCCCAACGCCACCAAGAAAACCTGTTAAATATCTTCGGCTTACTGGCGTAAATTCGTACCGTGCGTACTACTAATAATCGGGTGGTCGAAGCGGGCCGCGTTCGGACGGTCGGCCGCTGCCGTTCAAGTCCTTCCGGGCCCACCATTTTCTATAAATTTCAGAGAGCTATA
>JARFQU010000028.1 GCA_029287595.1 Halioglobus sp.
CCTGACCTTCAATGGCTGGGTGTACGACCCGGATTTCCGCTGGCTGCTGTACACCTGGACGTCCAATACCAGCCAGGGAGAGAGCGCCCAGGTAGTCGTTGCGGGAAACCTCAAGTACCGCTTCAGCGACGCGGTTGATGCCGGCTTTGGTATCGATGCGCTTCCCGGCACGCGCTCCATGACGGGCACCTTCCCCCACTGGATAAAAGTAGACAGCCGGACCATGGCCGACGACTTCTTCCGGCCCAGCTATACCACTGGTATCTGGAGCGCGGGCAAGCTTGGTGAGGACATGCGTTACAAGGTCATGGTGGGCAACAACCTGTCCCAGCTGGGTGTCAACGCCGGCAGGCTTGGCGATAACCTCGATACCTTCTCGGCCCGGCTCGACTGGATGCCGACAACCGGCGAGTTCGGTCCCGGCAGAGGCCTGGACGACTTCCATGCCCACTCCGAGCTGGCGACCCTGTTCGGAATCGCAGGCACCTACAGCGTGGAGGACCCGCAGAGTCAGCCCGGGACAGAAGACATCAATAACAGCCAGATCCGCATCTCTGACGGTACCCGAATCTTTATACCCGGTGCCTTCGAAACTGATGGCCGCATTACAGAGGCCACTTACCAGATGCTGGCGGTGGATGGCGGTATGAAGTACCAGGGCTTTTCCCTGGCCGGTGAGTACTATTGGCGCTGGGTCGACGACTTCAACACCCAGGGCGACGTCCCCGTCGACGACCTGTACGATCACGGCTTCCAGTTGCAGACCTCCTATCTGTTCATGCCCAAATACCTGCAGGGATATATCGCGGGGTCGAAAATTTTCGGCGAGTACGGGGACCCCTGGGATACTGCGATTGGCGTCAACTGGTTTCCCTTCCGCCAACGGTTGGTGCGGGTCAACGGCGAGTTTCTTTACATGAAGGACTCTCCCATTGGGTACTCCAGCATACCCTACCAGGTGGGTGGCGACGGCGTGGCCTTTAACACCAATCTTGAGATGAAGTTCTGAGTTTAGTTACGAGGATTACATAACATGAACATAGGCAATTCCGCCCGCTGGGGTGCACTCTCCGCCTGCCTGGCACTGGCCGCTCCGGTCCCGGCCCAGGACGACTATTACGATGCACACGTACACCTGACCAACTATATCCAGGAGGGGATAACAGCCCGCAAATATCTTGAGGTGGTCGGCGATCGCGTGGGAAGGTCAGTTTTATTTGGTATACCGCTGCAGTTGCACTGGTCTCATCGAGTGACCAGTGACGTGGCCCCTACCTATTATCTGGACGCTGACACCAAGCTTTATTACTACTCCTTTACCGACGCATACATTGCACAGCAGTACCTGGGACTTTCACCGGAGCAGCAGGCGCGGTTTGAACCTATGATCACCGGTTTCAATCCTGCCGACATGTACGCCGCGGACCATATTCGCAGGGTGCTGCAGACCTTTCCCGGGGTATTCTCCGGCATTGGTGAGTTCACCATTCACAAGGAGTTCGTGTCCGCCAAGGTGGCCGGCGACGTGGCCAGTCTGATCGACCCCGCGGTGGACAGGATCTTTGAGTTCTGCGCCGAGACTGGCCTGGTCGCTATCATGCACAACGATATCTACATGCCCTTTGTGAAGCCCGAGGCGAAGCGATTCTACTTCAAGCAGGCCAAGGCCCTGTTGGCCCGCCATCCCGATGCCACGATTATCTGGGCGCACACCGGCCTGGGCAGGGTCGTGCAGCCAGTAGCCGAGCATCTGCAAATGGTGGAGGAGATCCTGTCGGACCCAGGGCTCCAGCATGTCTACTTCGATATATCCTGGGACGAGGTGGCCAAATACGTGGTGGCCACACCCCAGGCTACCAGGCTGACGGCAGCCCTGCTGGAAAAATACCCGGACCGATTCCTGATGGGTTCAGATAACGTGGCACTCACTGATCCCGCGGCAAGTTTTGCCGTATTCGAGCAGTACCGGCCCCTGTGGAACAGCCTGACACCGGAAACCAGCAGGAAAGTGCGTAAGGAGAACTTTGCGCGGTTGTTCGATGCCGCTTCCAGAAAAGTCCGTGCCTGGGAGAAAGCCAACCCTGCCTTAAAATAGCGCGTCGGTTGGCTAAGCTGTAATCGCATCTCCCGAACCGGCGCTCTCGGTTCCAGCGCGTCAAAGCGCCGAATAAAAGTGGGGTGGAAGATCTGGTCGAGCTGATGGCTCGGCATGTAGGTCGCTGCCTGAAACGCCAGGGCTTGCTGGTCAAACATTAACCAGCAAGGATTATTGCCATGGCGATGTCCGCTTCCACCTGCGATCTCAAGGCGGTCGTTAGAGACCAGTCAAATACAGCGAATCAGGGGACGGCTATCGACCCATATCCGCGGTATGTGCGGGTAACTAACAGCCGCCGAGGCTGACACCGCATACGGATGAGATCAATACGACTCCACCCAGATAGTAGAGGCCTATCAAACCAAAAAATCCACCTAGCAGGATGAAGAGCGGATTGATTCGCCATCGTTTAGCCAGCCAAGTTAGGGTCACCGCATAAGCGAATAAGGGAACACCGAGCAGGGCCATAAGTGAATCGCGGAGTGGATAAAGCGCGTCAACGGTGTGCACCGCTAGTGATAGAAGCAGTTCTATCCACAACGCTATTCCAGCACCATATAGAACGGCACTTACCGCGCCAATTTTTCGTTTCCGGAGAAGTATTGCGGATGCAAGCGCCAG
>JARFQU010000034.1 GCA_029287595.1 Halioglobus sp.
CGGTAGCGCATATTGCGGTAGACACAGATATCGGTGATGTTTGCAGGCGTTCCCCTGGGGCAACAGCGATAGTTGGTCGAGACCCTGTAGCGACCGTGCACCGGCAGCACTCTATGCCAGGTGTGCCCATGCAGTATAACAAGCGTTCCCTTGCGCGGCGTCAGCACGACCTGATCGGGAAAGTCTTCATCTATTGCGCCGACCGTCAGCTCCCCACGGCGATGCGTACCCGGCACCACCACCGTTTGGCCACCCACTTCCGGGCTCAGGTCTTCGGTATAAATGAGTCTATTGAGATTGAAAACCGAGGCATCATCGGGAGAACAGTCCTGGTGCCAGGCCTGCCCCCTGGTGCCCCGACCGGAAAACATCGTCATACAGTACAAACTGCTCCAACCCTCACCCAGAATGGCGGAGGTCAGGTCTACCAGTTGCTGGCTCTTCTCTACCCGATCGAAAATATCGTAGCCACTCTGCTGGGGAAACCAGGGAATCACATCTGTCGCGGCCTTTTCCAGAAACTCCTCATTGTGCAGGAACTCGGGAGTCTCGCCAAAATGCTCGAGAATGAGCCGCTGGTAATCGTCCATCAGCTCGTGCGCAAAGGCATTCTCCAGCACCAGGTAACCATCGCGCCAGAAATCCGCAGCCAATTGCTCAACATTCATAAAACCGACTCCATTTGTCCTGGGACATCTGTGCAATACAGCAAGGTTGGCCCACCTAGATAGCGGTAAGTTGTGCCTGAACATCCTCTGTTAACAGCGGTAATACATCAACCGCCAGCAGGTTCTCTGCCAGCTGCTCAACTCTGGAGGCGCCCAGAATAACGCTGGATACATTGTTGTTGAGCAGACACCAGGCTATGGCCAGCTTGGAAAGACTGGTATCCAGTGCTGCAGCAATGTGGACCAGTTTGGCTACTCTGCCCATTCGCTCCTGGCCTCTGTCGGAATCCACCATAACGTCCCTTAACCACTCGTAACCCTTGAGCGATGCCCTGGATCCCTCCGGTACGCCATTGAGATATTTTCCCGTCAGTGCCCCGGAGGCCAGGGGGGACCAGGTGGTCGTGCCCATGCGGTATTTTTCAAACAGCGGAGCGTACTCTACTTCAAACTTTTCCCGGTCAAGCAGGTTGTATTGCGGCTGTTCCATGGTGGGCGGCGTTAAGTGGTTTTTCTCGGCAAACTCGTAGGCCTGGGCTATATCTTCGGCTGACCACTCGGATGTACCCCAATAGAGCACCTTACCCTGGGTGACCAGATTGTGCATCGCCCAGACCGTCTCATCGACCGGCGTTTCCGGGTCGGGTCTATGGCAAAAATACAAATCAAGGTAATCAACACCCAATCTTTGCATGGCCTGGTGACAGGCTTCGGTGATGTGCTTCCTGCTCAGACCACGTTGCGTGGGCAGCGGATCCACGCTGGCGCCAAAGAATACCTTGGAAGAAACACAATAACTGTCTCTTGGCCGCGCCAGCGATTTTAACGCCTTGCCCATGACAATTTCGGACTCCCCGGCTTCGTAGCCCTCGGCATTATCAAAAAAGTTGATGCCGGCATCGAAGCACATGCCAAACATTGTTTCTGCGAGCCGTGAGTCGACCTGCTTGTTAAAGGTTACCCAGGAGCCAAATGACAGCTGGGAAATCTTGAGACCTGACCTGCCCAGGTTGCGATATTCCATAAACCTTCCTTTCTGATTCTGTGCGCAGTCCACTGCATATAAGACTTGAAAAAATGCTACCCCAGCGCCCACCTGTGGATAGGCTGGTAGCTGGCCCCTTGGTCGCCCCGGTGGGATTCAAACAGGGTAATTTCCGCATAGCCTACAGCGAACTCTGGTGCGCTTAGCGACGCGGGCGGCGCTATTGTACAACGCCTGAACAAACTTATGTGGGGCTGGAAAGCTTTACTTTCTCGTTTGCCCCCGGCCTGGCCAGCCAGAGTACGCAGCCTGGTGGCGAGCTGTTGCAACTCACCCGGGCATTGGGCGGGCCCCAGCCAGAGAATGCCGTTGCGCGGCCAGTAACCCACTTCATTGAGCTCGACAATACCCGCGGCGCAAGGCTTGCTGCCAAGCAGAGCATCGACCCTGTCGCACAGCTGCTCCAGTTTGCGTTGGGGCAGTTCACCGATAAAAGCCAGGGTCATATGGAAATTGGCCGCAGGCACCGGCCGCGCCAGGCCGCCCGCCTCCAGGCTGCGAAAGGCACTCTCGCGCCATCGGGCTATGGCCAATTTGCTCTGCGCAGGCAAATCGAGTGCGAAAAATGTTCTCATGCGCCTGTTGCCCCGCTGTTACTATTGATTGGCATCGCCATTGAATTAACAGTGTAGCCGCCTTAACGGCGCAGAAGATAGCCACTTACTGCTACACTTACCCGGGAACCTGTCTCGGGAAAGCGCTAAAATGGAAAGCCAATCAATGATTATCTGGGCCCTGCTATTCGGCTCAATCGGTCTGGGGTATTTCGTGTACGGGCGCAGGCAGGCCAAACTGCCTCCCAAGTACTGCGGGGTCGCGCTAATGGTGTTCCCGTACTTCGTGACAGATATCTCCTGGCTGGTGGGTATTGGCGTGGCACTGATCGGGTTGCCCTATTTTTTAAGAGAATAAAACGGACAATGCATGCGCACAGAAATTTACGCCACACTATTACTTCCCACACTGCTGTTGGGCGCCTGTGGTGGCGAGGCGCCACTCTCGGAGCAGGTCAACGACTTCGGCGGGCGCGGCAGCAACAATGCCAACTCCCAGCTGCCGACGGTAACTGACCTGCTGGACCTGTCGCCACCGCCACCGAACCCACAACGCAGCGCCTACTTCGGCGACCTGCACGTACATACCGAGTACTCGTTTGATGCTTACAACTTCGGTACTACCGCAACGCCCTATGACGCTTACCGCTACGCCAAAGGCGAGGCCATTGCGCATCCCAGTGGCTACCAGGTGCAGTTGCGCACCCCGCTGGATTTTTACGCGGTCACCGATCATGCCATGTTCCTGGGCCTGGTGAAGGAGGCGGCCGATACCAGTACGGCGTTCTCGAAATACCCTGTATCCCAGCCCATCCACAACATTAACGACCCGGACAATATGGGGATCGCCAGCGTGCTGGGCCGGGTGAAAAATTTTGCCGGCTTCATACCCGACACCCTGGCAGGCATACAAAATGGCTCCATCGACGCAGAAATGGCAAGCGGCGTCACCCGCCGCGCCTGGCTGGATACCATCACCGCGGCGGAGCAATACAACGACCCGGGCAAGTTCACCACCTTTGTCGGCTACGAATACACCACAGCAGCCGATGATCGCGGCAACCTGCACCGCAACGTGATCTTCAAGGGCAGCGAAAAACTGCCGGCGGTGCCCTTTTCTCGCCTGAACTCACAAAACCCGGAAGGCCTGTGGGACTGGATGGATGCTCTGCGTGCCCAGGGAATAGAGAGTCTGGCCATCCCCCACAATTCAAACGGCTCCAACGGGCAGATGTTCAAACTGGTGGACTGGGCCGGCAAGCCATTGGATAACGCCTATGTCGAGCGTCGCTTGCGCAACGAGCCGCTAGTGGAAATCACCCAGATCAAGGGCACCTCAGACACCCATCCCCTGCTGTCCCCCAACGATGAATGGGCAGATTTTGAAATCTACTCACTGCGCGTGGGCACCACCCTGCCCAGTGCGGTGAACGGAGGCTATGTGCGCGAGGCGCTACAGAATGGTCTTGCCCTGGAAGCCAGGGGAATCAAAAACCCGTTTCAGTTTGGCCTGGTGGCAGCCAGCGATACGCATGTGGCGGCTAGCAGCGATGACGAGTCCACTTTCTTTGCCAAGGCCGGGCTCCTGGACGGCACACCAGTGGGGCGCGGCTCTGTGCCGGTTTCCCTGCTTTACGGCGCCGTGATTCGCCTGGTTGGCCCACAGTACCTGGTAGAGGTGGAAGGACGAGACTATATCCAGGGCGGCGGCTTCGAAACCTGGAGCGCCTCCGGCATCGCCGGCGTCTGGGCGGAGGAGAACACCCGCGAGTCAATTTACGACGCGTTTCGGCGCAAGGAAACCTTTGCCACCTCAGGTCCGCGCATCAAGGTGCGCTTTTTTGCCAGCACTCGATTTTCCCCCGATATGCTTGCAGACAGTAGCCTGGTGGCCAGTGCCTATGCCCAGGGCGTGGCCATGGGTGG
>JARFQU010000125.1 GCA_029287595.1 Halioglobus sp.
GCGCCGATGACGAGGGTGAACCAGAAGGGGCTACCGAGATCGCCAGACTGGGGGGGGATGAATTCACGGTCGTGCTCTCCGATGTTGCCAATATTCACGACATCGAAATCGTGGCGAAGCGCATCCTCAATGCGCTGTCGGAGCCTATCGCCCTGCAGTCCCACAACCCGGTAGTGACACCCAGTGTGGGCATTGCGGTCTTCCCCCAGGACGGCACTGATCCAGACACCCTGGTACGCAATGCGGACACCGCCATGTATGTGGCCAAGGCCGAGGGGCGTGCCTGCTATCGGTTTTACAATGAGCAGATGAACGCCAGGGCAGTCGAGCAACTCAAGATGGAAGAAGAGTTGCGCCACGGCATGCGCAATAACGAACTGGAGCTGCGTTACCAGCCCCAGGTAGACAGCAAAAGCGGAGCCGTGGTCAGCATGGAGGCGCTGGTGCGCTGGAAGCACCCCGAGAGGGGTATGGTATCCCCCGCGGAGTTCATTCCCGTGGCTGAGCGCACAGGACAGATTATCGAGCTGGGTGAATGGGTGATGCAGGAGGCGGCGAGACACTGCCTTTACTGGGATTCATTGGGCCTGAATGGCTTTCGAATCGGAATCAACATATCTCCCCTGCAATTCAACCAGAGCGGCTTGTCGCAATGGATTACTGAGTTCCTGAAGGACTCTGGCCTGCCTCCCGAGCGCCTGGAATTGGAACTCACCGAAAGCGCGATCATGACGGACGCGGAAACCAATATCGCAAAACTGCGAGAACTCAAAAGTATCGGCGTGGACCTGGCGGTGGACGATTTTGGTACCGGCTACTCCTCCCTCAGCTACCTCAAACGCTTCCCCATCGACACCCTGAAAATAGACCAGAGTTTTGTCGCAGACCTGGATAGCGCCGACGGCGCCGCTATCGTTGATGCCATCCTGGCGCTGGCAAAAACACTTAATCTGCGGGTAATCGCTGAAGGCATAGAAGAAGCGCACCAGCTCGCCTATCTCGTCAGAAAGGATTGCGGCCTGCTGCAGGGCTATTACTTTGCCCGACCCATTTACCCCGAGGATGTCCCGGACATGCTGCGACAGAACTTTTCCAAAGAGATTCGCGAAGCAGTGGCTGAATAGGCCCCCTATCATCTGTTCGCAATGAGATCTCAAGCACTATTGCTGGCACTGCTGACGGGCCTTGCGCACGGTAAAGCGACATTAAGCGGCCCCGACAAATTGCACGTCATGCTCCAGGGCGCTTCACCGATAGACCTGGCCGCACTGGTGGAGAGCAAAGGCGGCAGCATCACCCATGAACTGCATATCATTGACGCTGTGGGCGCCACGGTAACGCAAGAACAACTGGACCAGGTTCTGGCCTCTCCCCTGGTTACCCGGCATATTGATGACCTGCTGGTTAGAGAACACGAAGAGGACGCACAACAAGAGAGTCCAGGCTGTGATGTAGGTGCCGCCCTGGAATTGCAGTTCGATCACACCGGCGTCAGTTGGACGTTATACAACAAACTGGCGCAACCGGCGTCACTCCAGACCCTGGTGTTTTCCTGGCCCGCCCTGCTGGGACCTGTCGCAAGCGTTGCGCTGGGGGATAACCAACTGGCCCCTTCAAGCTATGAACAGCCCTCAAGTGGCAGCCTTCACCTGACTTTGGACAAGCCACAAACGGTTTCTTTGGCCGGTACGGCGGATTTGCGCGTCAAGTTCAAGCCCGCTGCGACTATCAATCCCGACCTGCCACTGCGCCAACGCGACTTTGCCATCACCGCTGAATTTCATGGCGACTGCTCCGCGAAACTCATTCCCGGTTACGAAAACAATGATGAGAACTTTCATTACACCGTGATTGCGGGAGCAGATGCGCTGCACACGCATGGCATCACCGGCAAGGGTGTCACAGTTGCCGTGGTGGACTCCGGACTCTGGGAACACCCCGCGCTGGCCACGGACACCGCCGGCGCATCTCGTATCATCGCGCGTTACGACGCTATCGCGAATAGCGCCAACGCTGAGGCCTTCGATGAGAGTGGGCACGGCACCCATATGACCAGCATCATCGCGCACAGTGGCGCCTTATCCCGGAACGGCCTGGCCACGGGCAGCTTCAAAGGGGTAGCACCTGACGTTAGCCTGGTGGCGGTGAAAGCATTTGATGTCGAAGGCCAGGGGGACCTACTCGATATCGTACGCGCAATCCAGTGGGTGGTAGATAACCGCGAGAGATACAACATTCGGGTTCTCAACCTGTCCTTCGCGGCGCGGCCCCGCTGGAATTACTGGGAGGATCCGATCAACCAGGCAGTAATGCGCGCCTGGGCCAGTGGTATAACCGTGGTGGCCGCTGCTGGCAACGAGGGGCCCGGGGATATGACCATAGGCTCCCCCGGCAACCTGCCCTATATTATTACCGTGGGCGCCATCACGGACTCCTGGACACCCGACACCAGGGATGACGATTACATCCCCGACTTCTCCTCCCGCGGCCCCACACCAAACGCGCATATCAAACCTGATATTGTCGCGCCGGGGGGACACATGGCAGGAGTCACCAGGCCAGGGTCGACACTCACCCTGGATCACCCGGAATACCAGATGCTAAACGGCGATTTCGTGATGACCGGCTCTTCCCAGGCCAGCGCGCTGGTATCAGGCATAGCCGCCCTGTTACTGCAGTTGCAGCCCGAACTAAGCCCCGACGAGATAAAATGCAAGCTGACCAGCAGTGCACAGCCTGCCATCAACCGCGACGGACTGCTCGCCTATAGCCCGTTCCAGCAGGGCCAGGGGCAGGTAAGCGCCACCCGGGCAGTGACACTGGGCGCAACCGAATGCGGCAACAGCGACCTCGATATCCATAAGGACATGATGGGCCTGGAACATTTCCAGGGGCCCGCTATAGTCGACCAGGACGGTTCCGTCAGCCTGCCAGGGCTGGCGGACATGCTATCCCCCCTGCCCAGCGCACAAGGTATGAGCGATACCCGGAAGTGGGGAATAAAGGACCACATAGAACGAAACCCTCCCCTGGCAGAAAGTGCTGCCGACGGCCCCGGCACACCCTTTGACTGGCAGAAAATGTACTTCATGGAAAAGGCCAAAATAGAGGAACTAGCGCAACAACCGCCCGCAGGAAACAGCCAGCCCTGAAAGCCCCCGGCCTTTTTATAAATGGCCAGACCCGCACAACCAAGAAAAGGCACACCAAACAGCTCGCCAGGCTATATTTTTCATATAAATCAGATGGTTAGGAAATCTTTCCCGCCGCGCCACCAGCCTCGCCCGCCAAAGCAACTACCCCAAAAAGGGTATATACCCCTCTTCAACCAATTCCCCCCTGCCCGTATAACGAAGTCAAGCATCCGGATAAGAAGATGTGAAACAGGTCTCACACAAGGACCTGACAAGCGGAACCGGGTCACACAGTGACCAAAAATTTTAAAGAGATAACGAAGGCGGGCAATAATCATGAAAACTTTAAAGACTACAGGCTACGCAGCAATAGGATCACTTACCCTGGCGCTCATGACACCAGCAATCAGTGTCGCTGAAGTCAACCAGGTAAACACAAATTCAGCATCGGGCTCACACAGCCTGGTGCACAGGGTCAGCCACTCGTTAGCTGATGCCGATAACTACACCGGCGGTTCTAACTCAGGATACAAGTGGGGCAAGCAAGCAGCCCAAACTGAATCTGCAGACGCCCAATGGGCCGATTCCACAACCCGTGGCGGCTACAAGTGGGGCAACTCCGCCACCAGCGAAAAGCCAGCCAGCCAATCTTACGCAGGCTCCTCCTCTTACAAGTGGGGAACTATGAGTTTCTCTGATCAGGCGGCATACAAGTGGGGCGTTCGCTCGTTCGCCGACCAGAGTGCCTACAAGTGGGGCGTGAGATAAATCGTATTTCTTGCTTCGATACCGGTTTATGGGCGCTAGGCACAAGAATTCGCCTTCTTCGTGATAGCCTAGCGTCTATTTCTCACTCGAAAGACCCTTCCTACTACTCCGACCCCATTAACGATTCTAGGCCGTAACTAATCATCTCACCGTTAATCCTCCCCTGAACTACATCTCCTAAGAAAACGCCACGCAGATAGGTAATGGGCAAAGGCAGTCATCAAAAATCCATGAAATAGGAAATACCAACATTTATATGGATTGTGGTACTGTAATAACCATAAGGGACATTTGTTAAGCGAGTCGGTTCGCATGAGGGTTTGGGTTCTAGTTGCCGCGTTACTAATCGCCCAGGCACCGTTAATATCCGCATCAAATCTATCCAATTTCACTGAGATAGATTTTTCCGTATCGGTCATCTCCAAAAATCTTACCCAGCAAAGCGTAAGTCAATCGTTTCAGGATTCTAGAGGTACTCTATGGTTTGTGACCCAAGAGGGACTTAACCGCTATACAGGTTACCACTTAGAAAACTACAGATACTCGCAAACAGATCCATTTTCGCTAGGCAGCGATTTGGTAACCGGAATTGCGGAAGACAGCAGTGGTAATCTTTGGTTGTCCACGATTGGTGGGGGTCTAAACTTATACGACCCGATAGAGAACGGTTTCTCCGCTTTAACTTCGGACGCAAACAACCGAAACTCACCATACTCTAATGATATTCTGACCATATTTAGTGGCAGTGATGGTATGCTGTGTCTGGGCTACGTCAATGGCTTCAGTTCCTTCGACCCTAAAACGTTAACATTCCATCACTACATATCCAATTCCTCTGAAATACCATACCTCGGTGAAGTCTTGGATTTTTCACAATCGAAGGA
>JARFQU010000131.1 GCA_029287595.1 Halioglobus sp.
TGCAATTACCCGCGTAAAAGTTCGCCAATCCGGTGCTCCACCAGGGCCAGACGGTCATTGCCGAAGTACATGTCCTGGTCGTTGATGAAGATGGTTGGGGAGCCGAAGCCGCCTCGCGCGATCAGCTCATCGGTGTTGTGGCGCAACTGGTCCTTGTAGCGCTGGTTGCCTATGGCGTCGAAGAAAGCGGCCGCATCTAGACCTGCGCGTTCACAGATTGACGTCAGGACTTTATCATCCTTGATGTCCGGGTTGTCGCTATCCCAATAAGCCTGGAACACTGCCAATGAGTATGGCACCACCTTGTCCTGTTCCAGTGCGTAGCAGGCGCCGCGCATGGCCTTGACGCTGCTGATGGGATGGCCGGGAGGCATGGTGGCCTGCACTTGGCAGAGATTGGCCCAGTCTTTAAGATCTTTCAGGTAATAGTCCAGCTTGCGCTGGTTGGCGCTGTCGCTGAACATGCTCTCGCGTTGCTTGTAGACCTGCTGGTTGACCGTATTGAACACCCCGCCCACCAGGATGGGGCGCCAGATGATGGGCGTCGCCATACCCTCCATCATCGGGATGATGCGGGTGAAGGCAAAGTAGGTCCAGGGGCTGGAACAGTCGTAGAAAAACTCGACTTTGGGGGTGTTGGCCACGGCGTACTCCCGTAATTATTTTGCCGCCGAGCTTAGCACATCATTTCGGGGCTTCGGGTATAATCGCCGTCTTTGCAAGGGCAGGATTCAGTCGTAATGGATGTAGATCAGTACATGGCGGAGCTGGGTGTCGCTGCGCGGGAAGCCTCGCGTCAGGTGGCGGCGTCCTCCACCGCGGTGCGCAACCGGGCGCTGCTGGCGGCGCGGGATGCCCTGGACGGTGCCCGCGAGCAGCTGGCGCAGGCCAATGCCCGGGATCTGGAACGGGGCCGGGCCAAGGGCCTGGATGCGCCCTTACTGGACCGCCTGGAACTGACCCCGGCAGGGATCGACACCATGCTGGAGGGGCTGCGCCAGGTAGCTGCCCTGCCAGACCCGGTGGGCAGTATCACCGACCTGAACACCATGCCCAGCGGCATACAGGTAGGGCGCATGCGCGTCCCACTGGGTGTCATTGGCATCATTTACGAATCGCGGCCGAATGTGACTGTCGAAGCGGCCAGCCTGTGCCTGAAATCGGGTAACGCCACCATATTGCGCGGGGGCTCGGAAGCGCTGGCCTCAAACACTGCTATTGCCGCCTGCATTGTGCAGGGGCTGGAGTCGGCGGGCTTGCCGCAGGCCGCTGTGCAAGTGGTAGCAACGAGTGATCGCGCCGCGGTGGGTCGTTTGATTACCATGCCTGAATATGTGGACATCATTGTGCCGCGTGGCGGCAAGGGACTTATCGAGCGTATCAGCAGGGACGCCAGGGTACCGGTGATCAAACACCTGGATGGTGTCTGCCACGTCTACATAGATGAGGGGGCCGATGGCGACATGGCGCAGGCCATCGCGATCAACGCTAAAACCCAGCGCTATGGCACCTGTAATACCATGGAAACCCTGTTGGTAGCTGAGACAGAGGCGGCTTCCATGCTGCCGCGGCTGGCCGGGGCCTATACCGCGGCCGGGGTGGAGATGCGCGGCTGTGAGCGCACGCGGGAGATTCTCCCACAAATCAATGCGGCCACAGAGCAGGATTGGCACGAGGAGTACCTGGCGCCCATCCTGGCGATACGGGTGGTGGATGGCCTGGAGCAGGCCATGGCGCATATCAATACCTACAGCTCCCAGCATACCGACACCATCGTCACCCGGGACCACGCGCGTGCCATGCGTTTCCTGCGGGAAGTGGATTCCGGCTCGGTGATGGTCAACGCCTCCACCCGGTTTGCCGACGGTTTCGAATTTGGCCTGGGAGCGGAAATCGGTATCTCCACGGACAAGCTCCACGCCCGCGGCCCGGTGGGTCTGGAGGGACTGACCTCCCAGAAATACGTGGTACTGGGTGAGGGGCAGGTCCGCACTTGAGTCCTGCCACGGTCCGCTTGACCCCAGTGGGGGTTTTCGGCGGCACATTCAACCCGGTGCACTACGGCCACCTGCGCTCCGCGCTGGAGTTGGTGCAGCGTCTGCATCTGGAACAATTGCGCCTGATGCCCTGTGCGGTGCCGCCGCACCGTGAGGTACCCGGCTGCTCCGCAGAGCATCGGGCGGCCATGGTGGAGCTGGCGGTGGCGGGGGAGGCCTCATTGGCTTGCGACACCCGGGAACTGCGGCGCCCTGGCCCCTCCTACACGATCGACAGCCTGGTTGAGCTGCGCGGTGAGCTGGGTGAAGGTTACAGCCTTTGCCTGGTGATGGGCTGCGACGCGGTGCTGCAGATTGCCGACTGGCATCGCTGGCGGGAATTGCTTGACTGGGCGCACATCGTGGTGATCGCTCGCCCGGGCTGGCAGCTGCCCGATTCCGGAGAGGTGGCGCAATGGCTGCAGGCGCACCGCCTGGCAGGCGGCGAAGCGCTGCGACAGCGCCCCGCCGGAGGCATTGTCGTCGAGCAGCTGCGCCCGCTGGCGATCTCTTCGACAGAAATCCGGGAACACCTGGCGCGTGGTCACTCCGTGCGCTACCTGTTGCCTGAACCGGTGCTGGAATATATCCAGCAACATTCACTCTATCAGTAAATAGGCATTGCACTGTATGAAACCCGAGGTAAGCTGGCCGCATGGAAGCTGAAACACTCAAAAAATTAGTCCTGGGCGCACTGGATGAACTGAAAGCGGTGAACCCGGTGACTCTGGATGTCGCGGCGCTCACTGACGTTATGGATTACCTGGTGATCGCCAGCGGCACATCCAATCGCCATGTTAAATCCCTGGCCAACAATGTCTGCATGGAGGCCAAGAAGCAGGGTATGCGCCCCATCGGTGTGGAAGGTGACGACGCCGGGGAGTGGGTGCTGGTGGACTTTGGCGATGTGGTGGTACATGTCATGCTGCCGGCGACGCGGGATTTCTACGATCTGGAACGACTCTGGGTTAATCCCACTCCTGCAGTCTGATGCGGCTGGGTATTTTAGCCGTGGGCACGCGCATGCCTTCCTGGGTTGGTGAGGGTGTTGAGGAATACAGCCGGCGTATGCCCCGGGAGCTGCAACTGGATTGGCGGGAAATTCCCCTGGCACAGCGAGCCAAGGGCAGCAAGGCGCAGCAGCTGGCGGCCCGGGAGGGTGAGCAGCTGCTCAAAGCCATCCCCGACGGGGACCGGGTTATCGCCCTGGATGTTCAGGGCAAGCGTATTTCCACGCAACAACTGGCGCGGCAACTGCAGGACTGGCAGATGTCCGGCGATAACGTCAGCTTGCTGATTGGTGGCCCTGACGGTCTGAGTCCGGCCTGCCTGCAGCGCGCAGACATGCGCTGGTCCCTCAGTGACCTGACCCTGCCTCACCCGCTGGTGCGGGTAATATTGGCCGAGCAGTTATATCGGGCTTGGACAATTACCGTCAACCACCCGTATCATCGCGAATAGATTGATAGCAGGCCACGCGGTTACATGCCCGAACTCATTGCCCTGAAGGATCCGCACCGGGAGTCCCGGGTTTACAGTGCCCGAACCGTTATCGCCATTGCTATCGTACTGGGGCTGCTGACGGTGGTTTTCTCGCGCTATTATTCCCTGCAGGTCACCGAGTACGAAAGCTATAAAACCCAGTCCGAGCGCAACCGGGTGCAGTTGCAGCCACTGCCGCCCAAGCGCGGGTTGATCTACGATCGCAATGGCGTGCTGCTGGCGGACAATCGGCCCAGTTACATTCTCTCGGTAGTGCGCGAACGCGTCGCTGATCTCGATACCACCCTGGCGGAATTGGCTGCCCTGGTGCCAATCTCCGAGGGAGACCTGGAGAACTTCCAGAAAAAATTGCAGCGCCGGCGCCCCTATGAAGCGGTGCCACTGCGCTTTCGCCTCACCGAACAAGAGCGCGCCAGGCTGGCTGTTAACCGCTACCGCCTGCCCGGGGTGGTGGTCGATGCCCAACTGCTGCGCCATTACCCGTATGGCGAGTTGTTCTCCCATGCCCTGGGTTACGTTGGTCGCATCAATGAGCGTGAAGCGTTCGAGCTGGATGAATCTGATTACCGTGGCACCTTCCATGTGGGTAAGGTGGGTGTGGAGAAGTTCTATGAAGATATCCTGCACGGGGAAGTCGGCTACCAGAATGTGGAGAGCAACGCCCACGGTCGGGTATTGCGGGTACTGGAACGCTTTGCGCCGGTGCCCGGGGTAGACCTGACCCTGCATCTGGATATTCGTATTCAGCGGGCCGCGATAGAAGCGCTGGGCGATAGGCGCGGTGCCGTGGTCGCCATCGATCCACGCACCGGGGGTGTGCTGGCATTGGTGTCTACGCCGGGTTTTGACACCAACCTGTTCGTAAATGGTATCAGCACAGCGGATTACAGCGCCCTGCGCGATTCGCTGGACGTGCCGCTGTTTAATCGCGCGATACAGGGTCAGTATCCGCCCGGCTCCACGGTGAAACCCATGATGGGTATGGCGGGCCTGGAGTCTGGCCTGGTGACGCCGGAAACCAGCGTGCCTGACCCGGGTTGGTATAAGCTGCCCGGGGATTCACGTCGCTACCGCGACTGGATCCTGCGTATCCGCGGTACCGGGCATGCGCCCAGGGTGGCATTGAAAATGGCCATCGCCGAGTCCTGCGACGTGTACTTTTACGACCTGGCGCGGCGCCTCACCATCGATCGTATGCACGACTATATGCAGCCCTATGGATTTGGCCAGCGCACCGGCGTCGACACCACCAATGAGCGCCCCGGGGTGCTGCCCTCGACACGCTGGAAGCGCGAGGCGATGGCGCAGGCCTGGTATCCCGGGGAGACCCTCAGCGCCGGTATCGGGCAGGGCTATATGCTGGCTACCCCGATGCAGCTGGCGGTCGCCACTAGCGTGATGGCGAGCAAGGGGCAGCGCAAGGTGCCGCGGCTGCTCAAGGCAATTGATGGTGAACCTGTCGCGGCACCGCTGCTGGAACCATTGATTGCCAATGACAGCAACTGGGCATCCGTCTACGACGGTATGCGAGAAGTCGTCCACGGCGAGCGCGGCACCGCGAAAAAGCTCGCCAAGGGTATTCAATATGAAATGGGTGGCAAGACCGGTACTGCCCAGGTGATTGGTATAGCCCAGAACGCTGTGTATAACGAAGACGAGGTGGCCGAGCGCCATCGCCACCACGGGCTGTTCATAGCCTTTGCTCCCCTGGAGGCGCCCACCATTGCCGTCGCGATCATTGTCGAGAACGGGGGTGGCAGCAGTGCCGCCTCACCCATTGCGCGCAAGGTAATCGATACCTGGCTGTTGGGGGACGCCTCCTGATGGGAGACTACGTCCGCCAAATGCCTCACCAGGGTTCCCAGGACCTGGCGCGGCCGCCCAGTGCCGCCACGCGCTTTCATATCGATATCCCGCTGCTGGTGTTGCTGCTGATCCTGACCGCCTATGGATTGTTCGTGCTCTACAGTGCCTCTGGCCAGGATATGGGCGCCGTAATTCGCCAGGGTCGCTACTTCCTGGTGGCTTACGTCATCATGATTTGCGGTGCCCAGATCAGCCTGCAGCGCTATATGCGCTGGGCCCCCTGGCTTTACCTGCTGGGTGTGGGAACACTGTTGGCGGTGATGTTTTTCGGTGTTGGTGCCAAGGGCGCGCAGCGCTGGTTATCTATCGGTGGCTTCCGCTTTCAGCCCTCTGAGATTATGAAGCTGGTGGTGCCCATGGCAGTTGCCTGGTACCTGGCGGAGCGCACGCTGCCACCGCGTTTTGTTTTTGTGATTGTATCCCTTGGCCTGGTCGGTTTGCCCGCGGCGCTGATATTGCAGCAGCCCGACCTGGGTACCGCACTGTTAATCGCCGCCAGCGGTCTGTTCGTGCTGTTTATGGCGGGAATTGGCTGGCGCTATATGTTTGGCGCCGCGCTGTTGGCGGTGGCCTCCGCCTGGCCGGCCTGGATGTTTGTACTCAAGGATTACCAGAAACAGCGTATCCTCACCATGCTAGACCCCGAGAGCGACAAGCTGGGGGCGGGCTGGAATATTATCCAGTCCAAGACCGCCATCGGCTCCGGCGGCTGGCAGGGCAAGGGCTGGTTGCAAGGTACCCAGTCGCGGCTGGATTTCCTGCCGGAGAGCCATACGGACTTTATTATCGCCGTACTGGCGGAGGAGCACGGCTTGCGCGGGGTGCTGTTGCTGGTGAGCCTGTACCTGCTGATATTGTTGCGCGGCTTCTGGATTGGCTTGCGCGCGCAGTCGAGTTATGGCCGTATGATGGCGGGCAGCCTGACGTTGACGTTTTTCGTCTACGTCTTTGTTAACATGGGTATGGTCGCGGGTCTGTTGCCCGTGGTGGGTGTGCCACTGCCACTTGTCAGTGCCGGTGGTACGTCAATAGTAACCCTGATGGCGGGCTTCGGTATTCTTATGGCAGTCAGTACAGAAAAACGCATGGTATCCCAATGACCGATCCCTTGTGCTGCCGCTTGCCCATCCCTATTTTTATTACCAATAACGAGTATTGACTATGCCGGTACGCCTGAAACTAACCCTGTTGTGCTCCTGCCTGTGGATGACCATGTCCTGCGCGGCGGATAACTATGAGGGAAACCCCGCTGCCAGTGCGGTGATCGATGAACTGGTACAGGAGGAGGGTTTTGACCGGGCACAGCTGGAGCAGGTATTCGCCGCCGCCGAGCGTCAGGAGAGCATCCTCAAAGCCATTGCACGGCCGGCGGAAAAGACCAAGCCATGGTATGAATACCGGGAAATTTTCCTCAATGAAAAACGCGAGCAGCAGGGTAGGGAGTTTATTGCCGAGCATAGGGACACTCTGGTCCGGGCGGAGCAGACCTACGGCGTGCCGATCGAGATCATAACCGCGATTATCGGTGTGGAAACCTACTACGGCCGCATCGCCGGGAGCTACCGGGTGATTGACGCCCTGTCTACCCTGGCCTTCGACTATCCCAAGCGCTCCGAATTTTTTACCAAGGAGCTGAAAAACTACCTGATCCTGACCCGGGACCAGGGTTTCGACCCGCTGGAGCTCAAGGGCTCTTATGCCGGCGCCATGGGTTATGGCCAGTTCATGCCCAGCAGCTACCGCAGTTATGCGGTTGATTTTGATGGCGACGAGGTCGCCGATATCTGGAACAACCCGGTGGACGCTATCGGCAGCGTGGCCAACTACTTCAGTCGTCACGGCTGGCGCAAGGATGAGCCTGTGGTTTTTGCGGCCGATGCGCCCGCCACTGTCGCCGAGGACTGGTTCGTGCGCACCCGCGCTGACCTCAAGCCAGTACGCACGGTGGCGGAGTTTGCCGAGGCCGGTATTGTGGCGCGTCAGCAACTCGATCCGCAGGCCCTGGCGACTGCCATGAAGTTCGAGTTGCGCGACGGTTATGAATATTGGCTGGGCTTGCATAATTTCTATGTCATTACCCGCTATAACCACAGCGCCATGTATGCCATGAGCGTCTACCAGCTCAGCCTGCGCCTGGGCGCAGAGGTTGACGAGTGATGGCACAGCCGGTGCGACTGGCTCTGCTGCTTGGGGTCGCGCTGGTGGCGGCCTGTTCCGCACCCCCGGAGTCCCGCTATCCCCAGGCACAGGACACGGCCCCGGTGCGCAGCATTGGCCCGCAGGACGTAAGCGACGCGGTACCCCGGGCGGACCCGATTCTGGCGGTGGGCAACCAGAGCCCTTACACCGTAAACGGGGAGCGCTACGAAATTCTGGACAACGCACACAACTACAAGCAGCGCGGCACCGCCTCCTGGTACGGCACTAAATTTCATGGTCATGAAACTTCCAACGGCGAGATATTTGATCTCTACCAGGCCAGCGCCGCCCACAAGACCCTGCCCATTCCCTGTTACGCCCGGGTAACCAACCTGGATAACGGTCGCAGCGTGGTGGTGCGGGTCAACGACCGGGGTCCTTTTCACGGCGATCGCCTGATTGACCTGTCCTATGCCGCGGCGGTGAAGCTTGGCTACATGGAAAGCGGCACCGCGAATGTGGAGGTGGAGGTTTTGAATATCGCCGGTGTCGATGATCGTCGCGGCACGGTCAACGGCAGCTACCGCTACCTGCAAATGGGTGCCTTCGGCTCCGAGTCTTCGGCCCTGCGACTGCAGGGGGAGCTGCAGGCCCTGCTCACCGCGCAGGTCTCCATCAGCCCGGTGGAATCCGCGGGCAGTATGCTCTACCGCGTCCGCGTGGGCCCCGTGGCCAGCAACGACGAACTGTTATCGGTACAGCAGACGCTCAAGGACAAGGGCTACGGTTCGGGGCAGCCGCTGCCCTGACTCTGGCCTGGTTTCATCTGGCGATCCCGGGCGGGAGAGTGCTTCTCGGAGCTTGCCGAATCAAGGGGCCGGTTAAAAGCAGGTTTTTCACCAAGCGAATATCGTGGAGCGACTGGAAAACCTGCTTTTGCCCGGTCCCGCTGGCGAAGACCAAACCCGGAAACAGGCTATTTCCATAATTTGCCTAGCGACAACGGTAAGGTGCGATGAACCTTATTGATCCAGGGCGGGAAGTTGGTACCCGATATCTCCACCCGTGATACGAGCAAAGACCAATAGCGTTCCTTTCGCAACTGCCGGGCATGGGTTACCATTCGCAGCTTCCCGATTCATTCCCGTGGCTAAAAAATTCATGACTAGATTTGCACTGGTTTTTCTCCTGGCTTTTACCTCTATTAGCGCACAGGCGATGGTGGTGCCGTCACCGCCCCAGATCGCGGCCAAGGCTTACCTGCTGGTGGATGCCAGCAGTGGCGCCGTATTGGCCGAGCACAATGCCGATATGCCCTTGCCACCAGCCAGCCTCACCAAGATGATGACCAGTTATATCCTTGCGCGGGAGATCTCCGAGGGCAATATCAAAGAGACGGACATGGTTACCATCAGTGAAAATGCCTGGTCCCAGAATCCCTTGTTTGCCGGCTCATCGCTGATGTGGATAGAGCCTGGGATGGATGTCTCGATAGAAGACTTGCAGCGCGGCATCATTATTTCCTCGGGTAACGACGCCACCGTTGCGGTGGCCGAGCACGTGGCCGGCAGCGAAGCGGTATTTGTGGAGATGATGAATACCCAGGCGGAAAAGCTGGGCATGGTCGACACCTACTACGTCAATACACACGGGCTGCCGCATCCGGATCATGTCACCACGGCCCGGGACCTGGCCCTGTTGTCCAAGGCAATGATCAACGATCATCCAGAGCAGTACGCCATTTACAAGGAACGCGAGTTTACCTATAACGATATCCGCCAGTACAACCGCAATACGCTGCTGGCGGAGGACCCCACGGTCGACGGGCTGAAGACCGGGCATACCGAGGAGGCTGGCTACTGCCTGGTGGCCTCCGCAGAGCGCCGCGGCATGCGGCTGATTTCCGTGGTCATGGGCACCAGCAGCAAGCGGGCGCGCAAGAACCAGACCAGCAGTCTGCTGAATTATGGTTTCCGTTTTTACGAAACCAGCGAGATTTACGCGCCGCTGACCGAACTGGACAAGCCCCGGGTATGGAAGGGGCAGGTGGATTATGTATCCGCCGGGGTGCTGGAACAAACCATACTGACCCTGCCCAGGGGCAAGAAAAAGAACCTGGTAACCAGTGTCAGTATTGACGATGAGATTATCGCACCGCTGGCCGTGGGTGATGCCGTGGGCACCGTCACCCTAACCCTCGATGGTGAGACCGTGCACCACGCGCCGGTGGTGGCCCTGGAGGCCGTTGAGCCCGGGAGCTTTTTCTCGCGCCTGTGGGATATGTTGTTGATGTGGATCGCGTCGCTGTTCAGTGCCTGATCTGGCACGGGAGTTATTGGTCATGCAGGAGCAGGAACCCCCAAAAATCGAATTCCCCTGCCCGTACCCGATCAAGGTGCTGGGTCGCAGCAGCGAGCAGTTCGAGTCGATTATCATTGAAGTATTTGAACGCCATGCTCCGGGTTTTGACCAGCAGACTATCGTCGCCAGGGGCAGCAGCAAGGGCACGTTTACCGCCATCACTATCACCATAACCGCGACTGGCCCCGATCAACTGGAAGCCCTGCACCAGGATTTACTGGCCACCGGGCATGTGCAGATGGTGATCTAGGCGGTGTCTGCACCGCCGCTGGTGATACGTGAGCTGGGGTTGGTGGAGTACCAGCCAACACTGGATGCCATGCGCGCATTCACTGACGCCCGCGATGCGGATACACCCGATGAACTGTGGCTGCTGCAACATCCCCGGGTTTTCACCCAGGGCCAGGCGGGCAAAGCCGAACACGTGCTGTCCCCCGGTGACATACCCGTTATACAAGTGGACCGCGGCGGCCAGGTGACCTACCACGGGCCCGGGCAGTGGGTGATCTACCTGCTGGTGGATATACGCCGCAGTCACCTGGGCGTGCGCGACCTGGTCACCCTGATCGAACAGGCCATTGTGCAATTGCTGGCCGAGTATCAGATCGACGCAGAGCCCAGGGCAGATGCGCCGGGTGTCTACGTGGCGGGGGACAAAATCGCTGCCCTGGGGCTGCGAGTGCGTCGCGGCTGCAGCTACCACGGCCTGTCCCTCAACGTGGATATGGACCTGCAGCCCTTCCAGCGTATCAATCCCTGCGGCTACCAGGGCCTGCAGGTGACCTCCATGGCGAGGCTGTTGCCGGATGATGCGCTGGATATGGACCAGATCGGCCGGCGCCTGCTGGCCATTGTCGCCCGGCACCTGGAGCAATCACAGTAGCCGCCGGGCCCCGGTATCCCCACCGCAACGTATCACCCCGGGCGGGTTATCTATTTCCTGACCGGCCGCTTTTGTAATTTGCGCTGCAGCGTGCGCCTGTGCATGCCAAGTGAGCGCGCGGTGGCGGAGATGTTGCCATCGTTGTCCTGCAGTATCCGCTGTATGTGCTCCCACTCCAGGCGCTCTACTGAAATAGGTTCTGCGGCCACCTCGGGCGGGCTATCTTGCGCACCCGAAAAGGCGACCAGGATCTCGTCGATACTGGCAGGTTTGCACAGGTAGTTTGCCGCGCCGGCCTTGGTGGCTTCCACCGCGGTGGCGATACTGGAGTAACCGGTAAGCACCACCAGCCTGGCCCCGGGGGCGGCGGCCAACAGCAGCGGCAGGGCGATAAGCCCGGAGGTGCCGGGCATATTCAGGTCCAGCAGGATATGGCTGGGATGAAAGGCCGCGCAGCGCGCCACGGCTTCCTCGCCACTGCCACATGCCAGCACCGCAAAGCCGCGGCGCTGGAAACCGCGCGTCATGACCCCGGTGAATACGGCATCGTCATCTACCAGCAGGATACGCGGCTGCGTTGCGTTCATGGCTGGACTGTCTCTGTTGCCTGCGGCTTAAGCGGCAGGGTCAGGGTCGCCAGGGTGCCTCCCTCGCGCAGCTTGCGCAGTTCAATGCGCCCACCGTGGCGCTCCACGCTGGCCTGGCTCAGCATCAGCCCTATGCCCAACCCGGACTTGTCCGCGTGGATTATGGGTTTGCCAATCTGTTCCAGCAGTTCCGGCGAGATGCCGGCACCCCAGTCGCGCACACTGATGCTGGCCTCATTGGGCCGCCAGCTTACGCTGACGGCAATCTTCTGTGAGCCGGTATCCGCCGCGTTGTTCAGCAGGTTCTCCAGGGCCTGTGCCATGGTTGGGTCCAACTCGATTACCGGGCTGTCCCCGGCGCACTCGAAACTGTAGATAACACCCGGGCGGCGTACCGCCCAGCGCTCCAGGGTGTGGCGCGCAAAGTCACCAATGGCGAAGGGCCGGGTTTGCTGCGCGGAGCTCAACTCAGCGGTGCGGCTGAGTTCCGACAGGGTGCTTTTGCACTGCGTTAACTGATCGCGCAGGAGTTCGCAATCCGCCCGGGCCTGTATGCCCAGCTGCGGGTCCTGCAGTAGCTCGTCCACCAGCACTGTCATGGTCGACAGTGGTGTGCCCAACTCGTGTGCGGTCCCCGCGGCCAGGCTGGCCACCGCCATAATCTGGTCATTGCGCAGGCTGTCTTCGCGCCGGGCGACGGCCTGGGCCTCCTGCAGGCGCAGCGTGGTCGCCATGCGTACCACGAAGTAGGTGATCAAACCCGCGCTGAACAGGAAATTGAACCACATACCCAGGATATGCACGCTGGCGCCGTCTCCGTGTCCCATGGCCGCGTGGGGGGTGAACAGTGGGAACGGTATGTAGAAGTACAACAACAGGCTGTAGGCCAGCAGGGATATTCCGGCCACCAGCCAGGTGTAGCGCCAGGGCAGCACCGCGGCGGCTATCACCAGTGGCACGATGTAATAGGACACGAAGGGGTTGTTGGCGCCGCCACTGCAGTACATCAGGGCGGTCCAGCCCAGCACGTCTACCAGCAACTGGGCGAGGAATTCCCTGTCGTCAACGGGCCAGGACCGGGTGGTGCGCCACAGGCTGGCCACGGTAAGCGCCGCCATCACTGCCAGGCTGATGGTGACACCCCACAGATTCTCGGTGGTGCGGCTGGCAAAGACCACGTAGGCCAGTACACCGGTCTGTCCCAGCAACGCGATACTGCGGATCACCAGGAGGTTGCGCAGGTTGTCCAGCGACGGGCTGTAGGCGCGGGAAGTTTTCATCGATATCGATTTCACCGACGTATTATACGACTCCCAAGGAGTCACTCGCAGTGGCAATATGTCGCAGCGCGGCGGGGACTGCGTCGGCTGCTGAAAGGGCGTATAATTCGCGCTTTTTTAACGGGCAGCTACATGTCAGACCTCGGTAAGGCCATCTCATCGCGGCGCACCTTCGCGATCATTTCCCACCCGGACGCGGGTAAGACCACCATTACGGAAAAGCTGTTGCTGCTGGGTAATGCCATCCAGGTCGCTGGCACTGTGAAAGGCAAGAAAGGCCCGCACGCCACCTCGGACTGGATGAGCATGGAACAGGAGCGGGGTATCTCCGTCACTTCTTCAGTGATGCAGTTCCCCTATGGCGGGCGTACAGTGAACCTGCTGGATACCCCGGGACACGAGGATTTCTCCGAGGATACCTACCGCACCCTGACCGCGGTCGATTCCGCGTTGATGGTGATAGACGGCGCCAAGGGGGTGGAGGACCGCACCATCAAGCTGATGAACGTGTGTCGCCTGCGCGATACCCCCATCTTCAGCTTCGTCAACAAAATGGACCGCGATATCCGCGATCCTATAGAACTGCTGGATGAGATAGAAGATGTGCTGCAGATTCAGGGCGCGCCCATCAACTGGCCCATCGGTATGGGCAAGGAGTTCAAGGGTGTTTATAACCTGTATAACGACACCATCCACTGTTACACCCCGGGTCGGGGCGCGGTGCTGCCCGAGGACAAGCGCATCGAGGGGCTCGACAGCCAGGCAGCGCGGGATCTGTTGGACGATGCGTACGAGGATTTTGTCGAAGAGGTCGAGTTGGTACGCGGAGCCAGCCATGCGTTCGAACCGGAGGCCTTTCTGGCGGGCAAGTTAAGCCCGGTATTCTTCGGTACCGCCCTGGGTAATTTCGGGGTGCGGGAAATGCTGGATGATTTTGTGAGGTGGGCCCCCGAACCACTGGACCGGGACACTATTGAGCGCAGTGTCGCGGCTGACGAGGACGGGTTCAGCGGTTTCGTGTTCAAGATTCAGGCTAATATGGACCCGCGCCACCGGGATCGCATCGCCTTTATGCGGGTGTGTTCCGGGCGTTATACCAAGGGCATGAAGATGCGTCACGTGCGCCTGGGCAAGGATATCAAGATCGCCGACGCGGTGACTTTCAAGGCCGGTGAGCGGGAACTGGTAGAAGAGGCGGTATCCGGGGATATCATCGGCCTGCACAATCACGGGACTATCCAGATTGGCGACACCTTCACCGGTGGTGAGGAATTGCAGTTCACCGGGATCCCCCATTTTGCCCCGGAGCTGTTTCGGCGTATCCGCCTTACCGACCCTATGAAATCAAAGCAGTTGCAGCGGGGTCTGCAGCAGCTGTCCGAGGAGGGATCTACCCAGGTGTTCGCCCCCATTACCTCTACCGACCTGATCGTCGGCGCGGTGGGACAACTACAGTTCGATGTGGTGGCCTATCGTCTCAAGGACGAGTACAAGGTAGAGGCGCTCTATGAGCCGGTGAACGTCTACACCGCCCGCTGGGTCTTTTGTGCGGACGAACGCAAGCTGGAGGAGTTTCGCAAGAAAGCCGCAGACCAACTATCGCTGGACGGTGGTGGCTACCTGACCTACCTGGCACCGACCCGGGTAAACCTGGCACTGATGGAAGAGCGCTGGCCCGACCTGGAGTTTCGGGCTACCAGGGAGCACTGATCTCTGTTTTTTCACCCGTTTGAGGGTGACGGTCTGCTGACTGCAACGCCGCAGCGAGTACTGGCGTACCAGTGCTCACAGGTTCGCTGCGGCGTCAGGCTAACAGCTTTTTGACGTCCTTCTCGATATCCCTGGGTTTGACCGTCGGGGCATAACGCTTGACCACTTTGCCATTGCCATCGATGAGGAACTTGGTGAAGTTCCACTTGATGCGCTGGGTGCCCAGGGCGCCGGGGGCTTCTTTCTTCAGGTGCTGGAACAGCGGGTCAGTGCCGCTGCCATTGACCTCGATCTTGCCAAACATGGGAAAACTGACGCCGTAGTTCAGCTGGCAGAATTCCGTGATCTCGTCATTTGTACCCGGATCCTGCTTGCCGAACTGGTTGCAGGGAAAGCCCAGCACTTCCAGGCCCTGCTCCCGGTATTTCTCGTACAGCTCTTCCAGTCCGGCGAACTGGGGCGTAAAACCGCACTTGGAGGCGGTGTTAACCACCAGTAGCACCTTGCCCCGGAAGTCGCTCAGGGACCGGTCCTTGCCGCCGGTAGTCTGGCAGGAGATGTCGTAAATACTGTTGGTCATAGGTTCGTACCTGTTGAGTCGTCGGGCTCAGCCAAAGCTGGGCATTTGAGAAGGGAGATACGCAGTAGCGACCGGGCCGGATTAACGGCCCGTTTCCCGTCAGGCCGGGAGTGCCTGCAACTGGGCCTGTTGCACCAGCAGTCCAAGGCGTTTGCGCTGCATCTTCAGGGAGTATTCCAATTCCTTGAGTTTGGTGCGCAGCGCGGCGTGTTCCCACTGCTGCTGCAAGCGCTGGCGTCGCTGCGTCAGGGCGTCGCCCAATTGTCCTTTTCTCTCCCCCAGTGCTTCGCTGAGTTCGCTTTTTTTGCGCTCATAGCGCTCCCCCTGCAGGGCGGTCCACTGGTTGACCGATTCGGTGAATAACTGGTACTCCCGCTCCAGGCTCGCCCGCAGTGTCTCGCTGCTTTGCGCTTCTTCCATTTTGCTCCTGGCCCGCTCGAACTGGGTATCCAGGATCGCGCGCTGGATTTTGAAGTCGGGTACCCGCTTGAGGTCACTGGCCAGGCCAACCCGGGAACACGCGGAGATCATCCACTTGGTGGGATCCCATTGCCACCAGCGTATGCCATTGCGATAGTCTGTTTGAAAAATATGGTGGTAATTGTGGTAGCCCTCACCGTAGGTCAGGAAGGCCAGGAAGCCATTATCCCGGGCACTGTTGCTTTCGGTGTACGGCCTGGTGCCCCAGTAGTGGGCCAGGGAATTGATGAAGAATGTCACATGGTGATTTACCACCAGGCGCAGCAGTCCCACCAGCAGCAGCGTGCCGATAATATCGCCGTGCCAGACACCCAGCAGCAGTGGCAGCCCCAGATTCATGAAAGTGGTCAGGGCCACATAGTGCTTGTCCTGCCACATGACAATGGGAACGTTTTGCAAGTCCCTGGCATTGGAAAAATCGGGCTCGTAGCTATCGTGCTCACGCAACATCCAGCCGATATGGCTGAACCACAGGCCGCGCCCGGCAGAGTAGGGGTCCAGTTCGTTGTCGTCTACGTGACGGTGATGGCGACGGTGATCAGACGCCCAGGTCAGGATGCTGTTCTGCAGCGCCCCGGCGCCCCAGAAGGCAAAAAACCATTTCAGTGCCGGGCTGGCGCGGTAGGCCCTGTGTGCCCAGAGGCGGTGATAGCCGCCGGTAATCGACAGGCCGTTGAGGTATAAAAACGCCAGGGCCCACAGCCACTGGAACGCGTCATAGCCGTAGTAGATACCCCACAGGGGCACCAGTAGCAGGGCCGCCAGGGGTAGCCCGAGGAAGATAACCGCGTTGATCCGATTCAGTGGGGGCTTGCTGTCGTTCATGGAGATCCGGGTACCTGTTGTCACTGTGTAAATGGCGGTCAATGTTAGCGTTTCCGCGCGGAAAAGTCTCCCGCTATGGCGCGCCACCTGACCCCGGAGCCCGGGTGCCACATACGCGGTTGATTCTACAGTAGAATGGACTCCCAGCGGTTTCTTGAGATAGTTCATGTCCGGCACCTGTCACATTGTCCCGGTTCCACACCCCTACCGGTTCGGTTCTCTGGCCGCATGTCCGGCAAGGCAGCTTTGAGCCAGGCGGTTTTCACCCGGGGCTCCACCATGCGACATGTGGTGGTGATGACCGCAGCCAGTGCCACCGGTCTGTTGGCCATGTTCGGCGTGGACATGGTCGATATGTATTTTCTCACCCTGCTGGGTGAGCAGGAGCTGGCAGCAGCGGTGGGTTATGCGGGCACCCTGTTATTTTTTATGGTGTCTGTAAGCATAGGCCTGCAGATTGCCCTGGGCGCTCTGGTCGCGCGCTCCGAGGGTGGCCACCGACGTGATCTCGCACGGCGCTACTGCAGCAGCGCACTGTGGTTCAGCGTCCTGTTGTCAACGGTGCTCAGCCTGGTGACCTGGTTTAACCTGCGCTGGCTGCTGGAATCGCTGGGGGCCTCTGGCCAGACCCTGGATTACGCGGTCAGTTACGCTTCTATTGTGTTGCCCAGTATGCCCGTAGTGATGCTGGGTATGAGCATGGCCGGTGGTGTGCGTGCCCTGGGAGATGCACGTCGCTCCATGTGGGCCACCTTATCCGGCTCTGCGGTAAATGGCGCCCTTGATCCGCTGTTTATCTTCACCTTCGGCTGGGGACTGGAGGGCGCGGCAATGGCCTCGGTGGTGGCGCGGCTGGTGTTGCTCGCGGTGGCCTGGTATGCCCTGCACAAGGTGCATAACCTGCCGCGCCGGGTGAGCCCGCGCGAGTTGTGGCAGGACTTGCGACCCATAATGACCATTGCCGGCCCGGCGATGCTGACCAATCTCGCCACGCCTATAGGCGGAGCCTTTGTGCTCAAAACCATGTCCCAGTTTGGCGACAGCGCGGTGGCTGGTGCGGCCATTCTCGGGCGCATTACCCCGGTAGCCTTTGCCGCGATCTTTGCCCTGTCTGGCGCGGTAGGTCCCATTGTCGGACAAAATGCCGGGGCCGGGCGTTATGACCGGGTGCGCTCCACCCTGGCCAACGCGGTGTTATTCAACGCGGTTTATGTGGCCCTGATGTGGCTGCTGCTGTGGTCGCTGGCGGACCTTATCGTCGCTGCATTCTCCGCCAGCGACGCGGCGGCGCAACTGATTCGGTTTTATTGCAATTTCCTGGTAGGGGCTTTCGTGTTTAACGGCATGCTGTTCGTGGCGAACGCCACCTTCAACAACCTGCACCACGCGCACTGGGCTACCTTTTTCAATTTTGGCCGTGCGGTATTGGGTACCATCCCCGCGGTATACCTTGGGGCCCAGTGGTATGGCGCGCGCGGTGTGCTGGCGGGTGAGGCCTTTGGCGCACTGCTGTTTGGCATGTTGGCAATGGTGGGTGCCTTCGCGCTGGTGCGCAAACTGGAGCGGCAACACGTGCCGGTGGCAGTGGCTCCGGTTGTGGATATTACCGTGCCGGATGTGGTCGAGAGGGAGCCGCCAATCTAGGGTTGCTGGCGATACTCTGCCAGGGCGCGGTGCAACCACTCCCCGCTGGGCTGGGTGATTTCGCTACAAGTGACAGTATAGAGCTTGCCGCTCCAGGAGCTGGCGCTGGCGAGGCGGTCTATGAAGTGCTCTGCGGTATCGGCGTAGCGCCTACCCCGGTCATACTTCAGGCGCAGGTGGTCTGCCGCATCTGCGGAGTCATGTGCATCGCCGTTGCGTACAAAAGTGCAGCCACTGGCGGCGACGAAGCCAAGTAAGTACTGGATCTCTGCGTCTGCCTGGTCTTCCCCGGTCATTGCCGTGGTGGGCAGTGCCAGGCTCGCCAGCAGCAATACAGTGCTCAGTATCCTGCGGCTCATGGCAGCGCCAGGCGTACCCGCAGTGGATTGTGGTCCGAACTGGATACCGGGATAACCTGGGCGAAGGTAGCTTGCATGCCGCGTATGTAGATATGGTCCAGGGCATAGCCGAAGGTGGTCGTGCGCAGGTCCGGCTCAAAGCTGACCGGGCCCAGGCCGTGCTTGAGCATGAACTCGTCTACCAGGGTCTGGCGCTTGCCGCTCCAGGTATTGAGGTCCCCCGCCAGTATCACGGGCCCCTGGTGCTGGCTTAGCAGGTCCGACAGCGCGCCGAACTGGGCCTGGAAATCCTCTATGCCAAAAGCGAAGTTGACCGCGTGCAGGTTGATGGTCAACAGGCGTTCGTCGCGGCCCTGCAGCGGATATTCAGTAATACTGGTAGCCTTGGGGGTGCCCAGCCAGGGCTCCCAGGCGGTAAAGTTGCACTGGGTTAAGGGGCTACTGCTGCTCAGGGTCATGACCCCGGTGTCCAGGCTGCTGGTGGTGTAACCGGCGGCAAAGGCCTGCACCAGGGGCGTGGAAAACACCCCGGAAATCCCCGCCTGCAGGGAGGCCTCCTGGATAAAAGCCAGGTTTACGTCGCCGGCAATCTCCGCCAGGTCTTCGGCCCAGCCTTCATTGCTGGCCTTCTGGATATTCCAGCTGAGTATGTCCAGTTCCCCCGCCAGAGCCTGGCCAACGGCCGCTGTATCCAGTCCCAGTCCTGCGGCGCAGTTGTCCCCCTGCCGGGCGCGCACCTGCGGACCCGACGCAAGCAGCGCCAGCATTGCGCAAAACAGCAGCAGGCTGCCCCAGCGCCTCAGGGTGGTTGAAAATAAAGACATAACTGACATCTTGGTGCGATTGAGCGGCTAGTCTGACAGTGCGCCGCCTCCCAGTCCATGACCTATTGCGCCACTTTTACCGCCGCAGCTGTCGCCAGGGGTCATGGTCTTGTGCGGGCTTTAGAGTTTTTCCAGGTAGGACTGGTACTCCAGGGTGGAAATTCGGCGGCGGAATTCGGCGATTTCCTGCTCCTTGGTGAGGGTGAAAATCCGCTGAAGCTCTGGACCCAAAGCGCTGCGGATGAAGTCGGACTCGCTGAACAGTTTGACGGCATCGGGCATGTACACCGGCAGTGTCGCCTCTTCCTGTGAGTAGCCATCACCGGTGATGGGGTTGCCCGGTGACAGGTTCTGCTCTATGCCGTCGAACATGGCGGCAAGCAGTACCGCGAACAGCAGGTAGGGGTTGGCGTCCGCGCCAGCCACCCGGTGCTCCAGCCGCCGCGCCGCGTGGCTTCCCGCGGGAACCCTTACCGCCACGGTGCGGTTCTCATAGCCCCAACTGGGGAAGGTGGGCGCGTGGCAGCCCGGCTGGAAACGGCGATAGGCGTTGTAGCTGGGTGCGAACACGGCGATGGAATCCGCCATATTCAGCAGGCAACCGGCAATGGCGTTATGCAGTTTAGGGGTGCCCAGTTCGGTGCCGTCGTCGAAGATATTGACACCGTCTTCGTCCAGCACGCTGCAGTGCACGTGCATGCCGTTACCGGCTTCTATTTCGAAGGGCTTGGCCATGAAACTGGCAATCAGGCCATGTTTGGCCGCCACTCCCTTGATCAGGCGCTTCATCATCATGATCTGCTTGGCGGCCAGCACCGGGTTGTCGACATGCTGCATGTTGATCTCATACTGCGACGGCGCCGACTCCTTGACCACGCCGTCAAAGGGCAGATCCTGCACCTCACAGGCCAGGCGCAGGTCTTCCATCATGCCCTGGTGGTGATTCAGTACGTCCAGGCCGTAGGTATTGCCGCCAACGGGTGAGCCGCCTGCGGGCGATGGGCAGGTGTGTTGGGGAATGGAATCGTCCCAGGTTACCAGGCTGAACTCCAGCTCTGCCGCGACCACCGGGCGCCAACCGGCCTCCTGGTAGCGGCTCAGTACCTGCTTCAGCACATGGCGAGGATCTCCCAGATAGGGAGAGCCGTCGGCGTCGAACATGGAGAGCATGACCTGGCCGTGCTGGCCATCCACCGACCAGGGCGTGGGCAGCAGCGACCCCTCTACCGGCCGGCAGATGCCGTCGGCGTCACCGGACGCGAACACCAGTTCCTCCACGTCACGGCCCCAGATATCCAGGCTGAGTGCGGTTTTGGGGAGTTTTAGTTCGCCGTCGAAAATCTTGCCGAGTTTGTGCCGCGGTAGCCATTTACCCCGCATGATGCCGTTACAATCGGGCAGCAGGGCTTCAATCGTGGTGATTTCCGGGTGAGCCCGCAAGAACCAATCGGCTTCAAGCGACATGCATCCACCGTATGTCTAGTTGTAAGTGGGCACTATCCATACTTCACCAGCGGTTATCAATACCCTAACTGGGGCAGAATGGCTTTGGCAGAAATTTTCTGATGTTTTTCGCACTATAGCGGGGCGGTGAGGACCGGAAGCTGGTCGATCCGTGTTCCCACATATTTGTGGTTTGGTTTCATCTAGCGGTCCCGGGCGAAAGCAGGTTTTTCACCAAGCGAATATCGTGGAGCGACTGAAAAACCTGCTTTTGCCCGGCCCCGATAGCAGAAAACGAACACCCGATAGCGGAAACGAACACCCGAAGCATGTCTCGCGACTTACCTTGCCGGGCCGTGCCACGGCAGAATAAGCTGCTGAAAGCGTATAGACTAGCGGGGTGCCATATAGATGCTGAGTGGGTCATCACCGGCGGCCTCGCCCAGGCAGGACATGGCGTTGAGGAACAGGGAGAACAGGTCCGTCTGGGAGCTTACGTCCAGCTTGCGGTAGATGCTTTTGCGATGTCGCCGCACCGTTTCCAGGGCGATGCCCAGGCGGTCCGCCGAGATATCGGTGCCGTAGCCGCGCAACATCATCTCCAGCACATCCTTTTCCCTGGGAGATAGCAGGGAGGCGCCGAAGGTGCGGAAGGCCAGGTCAATCTGGTGGTCTATGCCTGGCTGGATCAGGTGGGTAACAGCGAATTCATCGTGTTCACTGTGGGACCTGATCAGTTCAGACACCGGCTCCGCCAGCAGATACAGTGATTCATACTCCTGCTCAGAGAATTCGCCGTGCTCTGGCAGGCGCATCATACTCAGGTTGATCACGTTACCGCCATGCAGCTTGGCCAGGTAAATTGCCTCATCCGAGGTGCCCGTGTCCGCATAGTAATTGCGGTAGTAATCCGATTGCTGCAACTTGCCCATGGTTACCCGCGACAGGCGGTAGATCTTGGCCCTGGGCTGGTTCATGGAGGTCTGGTAAAACGGGTCCTCGCTATAGGGGCCCTCCAGGTATTCGTCTATCTGGCTGGGTACCGCCTCCGGGGGGATCTCGTGGTACAGCACCCTGGGGGGGAGATCCTTGTGGTACAGCCAGATCTGCGGGTAATCAATTCTTACCTGGCCGTTGACGGCTTCGATCAGTGTGGGGAAAAAGCGCTCGGTCCCAAGGGCGGCGATAACCCTGGAGATATCGCGATTCCATTGGCTCAATTGCTTGATATCGGTCATGCGCGGCTATGCATTTCTTATGTCGGTACCCCCAGGCCCAATAGTGGGCAGGTGCCGGGGCGTTGTCAAACTGCGCAGCTCGAAATTTTCCCCCAATAGCAGTCCCACGTCGGCGATTTCCCCGTAACGCGCTATAATTCCGGTTTGCTGTATGAGGATGGCGCGACTTTGTCGAAAGTAATACATAGTTCGGAGCTCTACAACGAAGCGGTACCCATGGAGTTTACCCGGGCACTGTTGGCCCAGGCGCGCGCCTACAACAAGGATGTGCAAGGTATTCTGCGCGCTGCCCGGTTCCCCTTTGATCCCCTGCGGCAGGATGCCCAGACGGTATTTGTGTCCAGGGAGCAGTACAGTCGGCTGTGCGTTGAGTTGTTCCGGGAGCTGGGGGATGAATCCGGCGGGGTGATGCCCGATGTGCAGACACCGGTAGGCACCACCCGCCTTATTGCCCTGAGCATGATCAACAGTTCCAACCTGGCGGCGGCGATACGCCGGGGTATCGAATTCAACGCCTGTTGTCGCGTGCGCCACGGGGCGGCAGTCGTCAATGAACTGGTGCTGGATACCGACAACAAGGAGGCCACGCTCACCTATTTGTGCAGCGATGACCCGGTGCACAGCCAGCACAGCGTGCTGTGCAACCTGGCGATGTGGATGCGCTTCTGTGGTTGGCTGATCGGCCAGCACATCGATGTCAGCAGCGCCACCTGTGCCGGCCCGCAGCCGCAATTCACCGCTGGCATGCGACACTTCTTCCCCTGCCCGGTAAGTTATGACCAGCCGGTGAATTCGGTAACCTTCAGCGCGCGGCACCTGGAAGCGGAGCTGCTGCGCAGCGAGGCCGACCTGGCGGAATTTCTCAAGCTGGCCCCCTACCATATTGTTATCCAGCCCCTGGCCAGTACCTGCAGTATTACCTACAGGATTCGCGAGATCCTGGGCCAGGATTTCCGCGAGGAGATGCCGAGCTTCGAGGAATTGACCGCTTTGTTGAATATGTCTGCCCGAACTCTCAGGAGGCGCCTGGAAAAGGAGGGTACCTCCTATCAGCGCATCAAGGACAACGCCCGGCGCGACGTGGCGATTTCCATGCTCAGTCGTGACGGAATGACCGTCAGTGAGGTTGCCGAGCAGGTGGGTTTCTCTGACCCCAGCGCCTTCCACCGCTCGTTCAAGAAGTGGACCGGTCAGTCGCCCGGCTCCTATCGGTAGGCCACCTGACTGAGCCCCTGCCTTAAATCAGCCAGGCGGAACTTACTGCGCACAACCTGCTGGATCGATAGACCTAGTCAGCCCAATCCAGAGGTTCCGTACGCCAGTGTTTGCGCCAGGCCAGGTACACCTTGTCGCTGTAGACGCGTTTGCCTACGCTGCCGTTGTAACGCGCCAGCGCCCTGTGCAAATGGCCCTTTTCCCGCTCCAGGTAGAACTGCAGTATGCGGCAGCCGTATTCGAAGTTGGTGAGGTTGTCCGTGAGATTGTCGTCGGGGCGGCCGATTTCATCTTTCCAGAAAGGCATTACCTGCATCATGCCCTGGGCCCCGACCCGGGAGATGGCGAAACGATCAAAATGGCTTTCCACTTCGATGACTGCCAGCACCAGTTCGGGGGGGAGGCCCGCCTCGGTGGCGGCGGCATGGATGGCGCGCAGCAGGTCCAGGCGTTGCTGCGGGTCTTTGACATAGCGGCTCAGGCGGCCCGACATGTCGACCAGCCAGACCTCCGCATCAAAGCGATCCTGGAAACTTTCGGCGCCGTGGATCGTCTGCTCCAGGAAGCTGCGCAGTTCTTCCCGCTCCTGCAGGTCCGCCGGTTGTGCGACTAGATCCAGGCTCAGCATGAGTGACATGGCGATAAAGGCCAGGCGCGCCCTGCGATACATGGAGTCCGTCAGCCCAGCTGGCCCAGCAGGAAGTCCACAATGCCGTTCCGTGGCAGCAGCCGGGACTCCTCATCGCGCCGCCCCTTGTACTCAATGTTGTCTTCTGCAAGGGCGCGATCTCCGATGACGATGCGATGCGGAATGCCGATCAGTTCCATATCGGCAAATTTGACCCCGGGGCGCTCATTGCGATCGTCCAGTAGTACATCGACCCCGGCATCCTGCAGCTGTTGGTAGAGCTGTTCGGCACAGCTGGCCACCGCCTCCGACTTGTGCATGTTCAGCGGCACAATCGCCAGCTGGAAGGGCGCCATGCTGGCTGGCCAGATGATGCCCTTGTCATCGTGATTCTGCTCGATTGCAGCTGCCACGATACGGCTGACGCCAATGCCGTAGCAGCCCATGGTCATGGTGACACTTTTGCCGTTTTCATCCAGTACGCTGGCTCCCATGCTCTGGCTGTACTTGGTGCCCAATTGGAAGATGTGTCCCACTTCGATGCCCCGTTTGATCTGTAAACTGCCCTGGCCGTCGGGGCTTGGGTCGCCCTCGACAACGTTGCGCAGGTCCTCTACCCGCTGCAGCGGGCAGTCGCGCTCCCAGTTCACGCCGGTGAGATGATAATCATCGCGGTTGGCGCCACAGGTGAAATCTGCAAGGTGGGCTGCACTGCGGTCCACGATGAGATTGATTTTCAGGCCCACCGGGCCCAGTGAGCCAAAACCGGCGCCCAGCACCTGGCGCACTTCGGCTTCATCCGCCATCTGCAGTGGGCAGGCGACTCCGCTGAGTTTTTCCGCCTTGACGCCATTGAGCTGGTGGTCGCCGCGCAGCACCAGGGCCACCAGTTCGTTTTCCTGGTCCGCGTGAACAACCAGGGTTTTTACCGTGGTGTCTGGATCCACTGACAGGAAATTCGCGAGATCCTCTATCGTTTTTACGCCCGGGGTGGCTACCTCAGCCCGCTCCATGGTGGGAGCTGCGCGATCACCCGACGGTGCCAGGGCCTGAGCCATTTCCACATTGGCGGCGTAGTCGCTGCTGTCGCTGAAGGCGATGTCGTCCTCGCCCGAATTGGCCAGTACATGGAATTCATGGGAGGCGCTGCCGCCAATACTCCCCGTATCGGCAATCACCGGCCGGAACTCCAGGCCCAGCCGGGTAAAAATGCGGCTGTAGGTCTGGTGCATCAGCTGGTAGGTCTGCTCCAGTGAAGCCTGGCTGCTATGAAAGGAGTAGGCATCCTTCATCAGGAACTCCCGGGAGCGCATGATGCCGAAACGGGGGCGAATTTCGTCCCTCACCTTGGTCTGGATCTGGTAGAGGTTGATTGGTAACTGCTTGTAGCTCCTGACCTCATTTTTAACCAGGTCGGTAACGACTTCCTCATGGGTGGGACCCAGGCAAAAGTCGCGATCGTGTCTGTCCTTGATGCGCAATAGTTCAGGGCCGTACTGCTCCCAGCGGCCGGACTCCTGCCACAGCTCTGCCGGTTGCACTACCGGCATGCTCACTTCCTGTCCTCCGGATCGGTCCATTTCCTGCCGCACGATGGCTTCAACCCGGCGCAGCACACGCAGCCCGAGTGGCAGCCAGGTATAGAGGCCGGAGGCGAGTTTGCGTATCAATCCAGCTCGCAACATCAATTGGTGGCTTACTACTTCGGCGTCCGAGGGCGTCTCTTTCTGGGTGGCGATGAGGAAATTGCTGGTGCGCATTAATTTATCCGGTTTGAGCGTTGGAAACTGGGCGACTAGTTTACGTGTGAACGTCATTAGCGTACAGCGCCCTGTTTTGGTGCTGTCTTTTCCGACAAATATCCAAGGCGGCACAGCAGTAGAAGATCACCCAGATTCAGATAATTTTCGTGGGAAGTGTCGCGGAACCTTAAAAATAGGCATTATTTTGCCTTCGCTGCCGAAAAACACTTGTATTACAGCGTTTCATGATTTATACATTTACCCGTGCCTTGTGACGGCATAGTTTCCGCGGTGTAGGGGAAGCGGGCGGTCCGGGTCTTAATTGTTTTCTAACTAAAACTAGGAAGGTTGAAAATAACATGGCTACCAAAAAAGCAGCGGCTAAGAAAAAGGCTCCGGCCAAAAAAGCAGCAAAGAAGGCTCCAGCGAAGAAGAAAGTAGCAGCGAAAAAGGCAGCTCCTGCCAAGAAAGCTGCGCCGGCGCTGAAAGCGAAAATGACCAAGAGTCAGATCGTTGGCAGCATCGCCGAGACCACTGGCCTGAGCAAGAAGCAGGTTGGCGACGTGATGGGCGAATTGGAGACCCTGATCGAGCGCAGCATCAAGAAGCGCGCGGTTGGTGAATTCACCTTGCCTGGTCTGATGAAGATCACCACAGTGAAGAAGCCTGCCCGCAAGGCACGCAAGGGCATCAATCCCTTCACCGGTGAGCAGACCACCTTCAAGGCCAAGCCTGCCAGCGTCGCTGTCAAGGTGCGCCCCCTGAAGAAAATGAAGGAATTCGCCGCCTCTTAAGCGCCGACTTCCCCCACCCCGCGCGGTGACGTCGCGGGGTGGCAGCATCAAACCCCTCCCGGCACCTTCGGTGCAGGGCTTCTTTGCCTTACGATTTGACCGATCAGGTCGCTTGGCCTACTGCCCGGCTTAGGGTAAAATTCGCGCCTCGTTTTTTCTCTACTGTTAATGTTGATCATTGGTGGGTACCAATCCATGCCGATATATGAATATCAGTGCACAGCCTGCGATAAGGAAATCGAGGTTATACAAAAAATCAGTGATGCTCCGCTGCAGACCTGCCCGGCGTGCGGTGAGTCTGCCCTGAAAAAGAAAATTTCTGCCGCGGCTTTTCGCCTCAAGGGCGGCGGCTGGTATGAGACCGATTTCAAGACCGGGGATAAAAAGAATCTGGCCGGTGGCAGCGACAAGCCCGCTTCTTCCGATGGCGGTGACAAGCCCGCCAAACCCAGCGCCAGCGACAGCGACAGCAAGAAGTCAGCCTAATTCTGGCCCACGGGGGCCAGCCAGCAATCCATACGGAATACATACTATGCGCAGTCATTATTGTGGCGCCCTGGGAACAGCGAACATCGACGAAACAGTAACCCTGTGCGGCTGGGTGGACCGTCGCCGGGACCATGGCGGGGTCATCTTTCTCGATATGCGCGATCGGGGCGGTATCGTCCAGGTGGTTTTCGACCCTGATACCGAGGAGCATTTCCAGCGTGCGGACAGGGCGCGCCCCGAGTATGTATTGCGCATCACCGGACGGGTTCGAGCTCGGGGTGAGGGCACCGTTAACCTGGCCATGGCGACCGGTGAGATCGAGGTGCTGGGTAAGGAACTCGAAATTCTCAATGCCGCCGCCACCCCGCCATTCCAGCTGGATGAGTACACCGCTGTTGGTGAAGAGGTGCGCCTGCAATACCGCTATATGGACCTGCGCCGCCACGAGATGCAGGAGCGGATGATCCTGCGCTCCAGAATTACCAGCGCCGTGCGCAGTTTTCTCGACAGTGAGGGCTTCCTGGATATTGAGACCCCTATACTGACCCGAGCCACGCCTGAAGGCGCCCGGGATTACCTGGTGCCCAGTCGTACCCACCCCGGCCAATTTTTTGCGTTGCCCCAGTCGCCCCAGTTGTTCAAGCAATTGCTGATGGTTTCCGGCTTTGATCGCTATTACCAGATCGCCAAGTGCTTTCGGGATGAGGATCTGCGCGCAGACCGCCAGCCTGAATTCACCCAGATTGATATCGAGACCTCATTCCTCAACGAGGAAGAGATCATGGCGATTAACGAGCGTATGATTCGCGAGCTGTTTCACGCGGTGCTGGACGTGGAGCTGCCGGAATTTCCGCGCATGCCCTACGCTGAGGCCATGGATCGCTTCGGCTCTGACAAGCCCGACCTGCGCATCCCCCTGGAACTGGTGAGCGTGGACGACCTGATGCAGCAGGTGGAGTTCAAGGTATTTCGCGGCCCGGCTGACGATCCGTCCGGCAGGGTGGCGGCCTTACGAGTGCCGGGCGGTGCCACTATCAGTCGCAAGGAAATCGACGAATACACCCGATACGTGTCGATATACGGTGCCAAGGGCCTGGCCTGGATCAAGGTCAATGCTATCGAGTCGGGCATAGAGGGGCTGCAGTCGCCGATTCTGAAGTTCATGCCGGATGAGGTCGTGGCGCAGATGATGCAGCGCCTTGGCGCAGCCAATGGCGATATTATTTTCTTCGGAGCGGATCAGGCGCGTATCGTGAATGAGGCGCTGGGTGCGCTGCGGATCAAGGTTGCTGAACAATTGGATATGGTCGCAGCGGGTTGGGCGCCGCTGTGGGTCGTGGACTTCCCGATGTTCGAGGACGACGGCAGCGGCAAGTGGACTCCCTTGCATCATCCCTTTACGGCGCCTTCCTGCAGCGCGGAAGAGCTCGCCGCTGATCCGGGTACCGCTCTTTCCCGGGCCTATGACATGGTGTTGAATGGCTGCGAGCTGGGCGGTGGCAGCATTCGTATTCACCAGCGCGATATGCAGGAAACTGTGTTTCGTATCCTGCAGATAGACGAGGAAGAGGCGCAGGAAAAGTTTGGCTTCCTGCTCGAAGCCCTGCAGTATGGCGCGCCCCCCCATGGCGGCCTGGCCTTTGGCCTGGATCGCCTGGTAATGCTGATGACCGGTGCGCAATCTATTCGCGACGTAATCGCTTTCCCCAAAACCCAGAGTGCCCACTGTGTAATGACTGATGCCCCCGGTGACGTTGGTGCCCAGCAGCTGCGCGAACTGAATATACGCCTGCGCGAGCGCCGCGACGAGGCGGCCAGGTCGGAAGACCAGTAACTGGCGTTATATAAAGAAGGAAGACTTCTATAGTGGCCTGTACCCCTGAGCAGGTCGGGTAACCCTGATCTTGGCGGCCACGTCGCCTGTAGGTGCCGATGATGCGGCTCGCATCATGGGGTGGGTGGATGTCCGGGGGAGCTTCGGCGCCAAAAGGGCTACCGCGTGAATCAGGCATTAATATAATGCCAACGATTGATGGTTCCTGCTGACCCACGCTGTAAATTTGTACATAATGAGTCATTGGGGCACACAGCGGATATTTTCATGTCGCTTATCCTGGGGATAGACCCCGGTTCACGCAAGACTGGTTTCGGCATCATTAATTATGTGTCCGGTCGCAGCGAATACGTCACCAGTGGGGTTATACGCCTGCCCGACGGTGAGCTGGCAGGGCGCCTGAAGGTGATCTACGACAGCGTATCCGAGCTGGTGGAATTGCATTGCCCCCAGGAACTGGCCATCGAACAGGTGTTTATGGCGCGCAGCGCAGGATCTGCCTTGAAACTGGGCCAGGCCAGGGGGGCGGCAATTGTCGCTTGTGTTACCCGGGATATGCCTGTTGCCGAGTATTCCGCGCGACAGATCAAGCAGTCTGTGGTGGGAACGGGCGCGGCTGATAAGTCGCAGGTGCAGCATATGGTTAAAGTCTTGTTGAAGCTTGCCGCCGAACCCCAGGAAGATGCGGCGGATGCACTTGCCGCGGCCCTGTGTCACGCCCACACACAGCAAAGTATGATAAACATGGCCGGCGCCAAATCCGTGCGCCGGCGGCGGCTGCGTTGATAAGGCTACAGTGAATGATAGGCAGGATTAGAGGACAGCTGGTATTCAAGCAACCGCCCGATATCCTGGTGGAGGTAGGCGGCGTTGGCTACGAGATCCAGGTGCCCATGACTACCCTGTTCCAGCTGCCACAGCTTGGGGACGAAGTGTCTCTGGTCACCCACTTCGTGGTGCGTGAGGATGCCCAGCTGCTGTATGGTTTTATCGACGAGCGGGATCGCAGCCTGTTTCGCCAGCTGATCAAGGTCAGTGGTGTGGGGCCCAAGCTGGCCCTGACGATTCTTTCCGGAATGGATTCCCGCAGTTTCGCGCGCTGCGTGCAGCGCGACGATATCTCCTCCCTGGTCGCCCTGCCGGGGGTGGGCAAGAAAACCGCGGAGCGGTTGCTGGTTGAGATGCGCGACAAACTCAAGGATTGGCTGGGCGGGGCAGATGTCGACGATGGCTTGCCGCGTGGCGGCATTGGTCTGGCGCCTGTGACGGATTTCGTGGCGGATGCGGAGGGCGCCCTGATAGCTCTGGGTTACAAGCCGCAGGAGGCCAGCCGGGTGGTGGCCGCTGTAAATGACGACAGTATCGAGGGTAGCGAGGAGTTAATCCGCCGCGCCCTGAAATCCATGGCCAGTGGCTGAGGCCGGCTAGATGATAGAGACCGATCGCCTGATAGCACCCGAAGCAGAGAGCCCGCGAGAGGATGCCATTGACCGGGCTATCCGACCCCGGTCCCTGGACGAGTATGTGGGCCAGCGGGTAGTGCGCGAGCAGATGTCGATATTTCTGCAGGCGGCCCAGGGTCGCGGTGAGCCCCTCGATCACACCCTGATTTTCGGTCCGCCCGGCCTGGGTAAGACCACCCTGGCCAGTATTATCGCCAATGAGATGGGTGTGTCGCTGAAAACCACCTCAGGTCCGGTGCTGGAAAAGGCGGGCGACATTGCCGCGCTGATGACCAACCTGGAGCCTGGTGATGTGCTCTTTATAGATGAAATCCATCGCCTGAGCCCGTTGGTAGAAGAAATACTGTACCCGGCCATGGAAGATTACCAGCTGGATATCATGATCGGCGAAGGCCCGGCAGCCCGTTCCATCAAGCTGGACCTGCCGCCGTTCACGCTGGTGGGCGCCACTACCAGGGCGGGCTTGCTGACATCACCCCTGCGCGATCGTTTCGGCATCGTGCAAAGGCTGGAATTTTACGAGGTGGCCGACCTCACTCATATCGTGGAACGCTCGGCCACTATCCTGGAGATAGGGATTGATAAAAAGGGGGCACAGGAGATTGCCCGTCGCGCCCGCGGCACCCCACGTATCGCCAATCGCCTGTTGCGCCGGGTCAGGGACTTCGCCGAGGTCAAGGGAGACGGTCATATCTGTGTTGATATCGCCGATCGCGCACTGGATATGCTCAGCGTTGACCAGAAAGGCTTTGACCACCTGGATCGACGGCTACTGCTGGCGATGATAGAGAAGTTTGACGGCGGCCCGGTGGGGGTGGACAGCCTCGCGGCATCGATTTCCGAGGAGCGCGGCACCATAGAGGATGTGCTGGAACCCTACCTGATCCAGCAGGGTTATATGTTGCGCACGCCCCGTGGGCGTATGGCCACGCGCAATGCCTACCTGCACTTTGGCCTGCGGCATCCCGCGGTCGCAGATGGTGGCAATTTGCCCCTGGATCTGGAAGAGGATGGTGAATCCGGGTGAGTGATGGGGAATTTTCTCTGGGGCTGCGAGTCTACATTGAAGATACGGATGCCGGGGGTATTGTCTACTACGTCAATTACCTCAAATTCATGGAACGCGCGCGCACTGAGTTCATGCGCTCACTAGGGTTCGGCAAAGACTATATTTTTAACCGCGACCTGATGTTCGTGGTGCGCGATGTGGCGGTAGAATACCGGCTGCCCGCACGCCTGGATGATGAGCTCGAGGCTACCGCCGGCATCCGCCGCCTGGGGGGCGCCTCCATGGTCTTTTTCCAGAGGGTCATGCGCGGCGAAGAAGTCCTGGCGCAAGGGGAGATAACGGTCGCCTGCGTGGATCGCAATGGCTTGAAGCCACGGCGTCTGCCTCCGGACGTGGTGGGTAAGCTGCAAGGGATGCATCAACAACAATAGCTGATTGAGGGGAACACCTGTTGCAAGAACAACTGAGCCTTATAGACCTGGTGCTGAATGCCAGTTTCACCGTACAGCTGGTAATGTTCATCCTGCTGATGGCCTCCGTGTTGTCCTGGTATATGATCGTCCAGCGCTTCATTTACTTCCGCAACGCGCGGGACGAGATGTACGGTTTTGAGGAGCGCTTCTGGTCCGGTATCGACCTGGCGCAACTGTACCGTGAAGGCAATGAAAAGGCTTCTGACGGCCATCCGGCCCTCGGTATGGAAAGTATATTTCGCGCCGGGTTCAAGGAGTTTTCCCGCCTGGCGCAGGAGAACGAGATGGACTCCGAAGCGGTTATGGAAGGTTCGCGAAGGGCCATGCGCGTTGCGGCGATGCGCGAGGAGGAGCGCCTGGAACGGCACCTGTCATTTCTCGCTTCGGTGGGCTCTACCAGTCCTTACATCGGCCTGTTTGGCACTGTGTGGGGCATCATGCACTCTTTTCGAGGACTGGCTAATTCCACCCAGGCGACTCTCGCCACGGTAGCGCCTGGCATTTCAGAGGCATTGATTGCCACGGCCATGGGGCTGTTTGCCGCTATACCCGCGGTGTTGGCCTTCAACCGCTTCGCCTCCAAGGTCGACGTACTGAGCAACCGCTACGACACGTTTATGGATGAGTTCTCCAGCATCCTCTATCGCCAGGCCTATGCGCTGCGTGCACGCGAAAAGCGGGCCGGGTAAACCGTAGTGGCCAGAGATCGCAGGAAGCACCGCCCCATGGCAGATATCAACGTCGTGCCCTATATCGACGTGATGCTGGTGTTGCTGATCATCTTCATGGTGACAGCGCCCATGCTGATGCAGGGGGTAAAAGTAGACTTGCCCGAGGCCAATGCCGATCCGGTAGAAAACCAGGACAGCGAGCCGCTTATCGTCTCGATCGACGCCAGTGGCCAGCTGTATCTCAATCTGGGCCAGGAAAAGCAGGTGTTGTCTCTGCCCACTATCAGGGATCGCGTGGCGGCGGTGATCCGCCGCAGCCCGCAAAAGCCGGTACTGGTCTGGGGAGATCGAGCCGTACCCTACGGTGAGGTGGTCACGGTAATGGTGGCGCTACAGGAGGCCGGCGCACCCAGTGTTGGCCTGGTGACAGAGAACCCATAGTGAGCTCCAGTATCTATGCCAAGCCTGCAGCGCCGCGCATTATACTGCGTCCGGCCCTGGTCTCGGTATTGTTGCATGTGTTGATTATCTACCTGATGACAGTCAACTGGTCGGGAAGCGAGCGTGAGATAGTGCGCACCAAGCCCGCCCCCAAAGTGATCAATGCCAGGTTGGTGGACGTCAGTGAGTTTCGCCCCAAACCAAAGCCCAAACCGAAGGCTGCACCTAAAGCGAAGACCAAACCTGTTGTTAAAGCGAAGCCCAAGCCCAAGCCCAAACCCAAGCCGGTAGTGAAGCCAAAGGCTGCGCCCAAGCCTAAACCGGTGGTGAAGGAGCAGGCTAAACCCGAACCGCGGATCACCGAGCAGGAGTTGGCGGCTATCGCCCGTGCAGATCTTGCCCGGGCAGTGGCGGAGGAGGAGCAAGCGGCTGAAGCCACTGCCACCGCGGCGGAAATGGCGGCCAGCTATGCCTCACTGATTCAGCAAACGGTAATCAATTACTGGAGTCGCCCGCCCAGCGCGCGCAACGGCATGGAAGCGTTGCTGGCGATCCAGTTGATTCCCACCGGCGAGGTGGTGAGTGTCAGCGTACTGAAAAGCAGCGGCAACACCGCGTTCGACCGTTCGGCGATGAATGCGGTAGAAAAGGCCGGGAGTTTTCCGGAGTTGCAGCAGCTGCCTGCCGGGGAATTTGAAAAAACCTTCAGGCGTTTCCGCCTGTTATTCAGACCAGAGGATTTACGTTACTGATGAAATGGCTACCAGTACTGGCGCTGAAACTCGCGCTACTGATGATTTCCCTGGGTGCCCGGGCGGAACTGACGATTGAAATTACCCAGGGCATGGATAATCCCACCGCCATAGCGGTGGTGCCCTTTGCCTGGCAGGGCCCGGGCAGTGCTCCGACGGATATCGCGTCGGTCATCGATGGTGACCTGAACCGCAGTGGACAGTTTTTGCCCGTGAGTCGCAGCGATATGCTGGGACTACCCAGCGTCCAGTCCGAGGTCTACTATCGGGACTGGCGCGCCATCGACACCGAGTACCTGGTGATCGGGCGGGTTTCCGTTGCCGGTCAGATGCGCATCGAATATGAACTGTTTGACGTATTGCGCCAGACCAAGGTGCATGCCGGGGTGGTCACAGGGGCGGTGAGCGAGGCGCGCATGCTGGCGCACCAGGTTTCTGACGCTATCTATGAGAAATTGACGGGCATCCGTGGCGCCTTTGCCACGCGCCTGTTGTATGTATCGGTTACCAGGGTGCCCGGTGGCAATGACTACTTTCGCCTCACCCTGGCAGATTCGGACGGTGCCCGCCCCATCGTGCTGCTGGAGTCGCGGGAGCCGGTGATGGCGCCCACCTGGTCCCCCGACGGCAGGCAGATTGCCTACGTTTCTTTTGAGAGCAGCCGCCCGGCGATCTATCGCCAGGACCTGGCCTCCGGCCAGCGGGAGCAGTTGACCAACTTCAAGGGGCTCAACAGTTCGCCGTCCTGGTCTCCGGATGGCAATACCATGGCAATGGTCCTGTCAAAGGATGGCAGCCCGGATATCTACCTGATGAATCTTGCCAGCAAGCGACTTACCCGGGTTACACGCCACTATGCCATCGATACGGAACCCGCCTGGATGCCCGACGGCAAGTCCCTGTTATTTACTTCCGATCGCGGCGGACGCCCCCAGATATACCGTTATAACCTGGCCAGCGGTAGCACCGAGCGGGTGACGTTTGAGGGCACTTATAATGCCCGGGCCAGGGTGGCCCAGGACGGCCGCAATGTGGTTATGGTGCACCAGCAAAATGGCGCTTTTCACATTGCCCTGCTGGATCTGGTCAGCGAGCGATTGCAGGTTCTGACCGCCACCGATTTGGATGAAAGTCCCAGTATCGCACCCAATGGCTCTATGGTATTGTACGCAACCAAGTACGCGGAGCAGGGTATTCTTGCGGCTGTGTCCGTGGACGGGGGCGTGAAATTCCGACTGCCCGCACGTGAAGGCGATGTGCGAGAGCCGGCGTGGTCACCCTATATGGGCCGCTGAGCGCGGCATAACAATATTGATCTCACAGAGTTTGAAGGAAAGTCACTATGAAACATCTACCCGTCGCTGGTAAATTTATTACCGTGCTGTTCACTGCAGCGTTTCTGGTGGCCTGCTCCGGCAGCGATACCAAGAAAGAAGACGAGGCTGCAGCCGCAGCCGCAGCAGCCGCCGCGTCCGCGTCCGCGGCAGCCGCCAGGGCGGCTCAGGAAGCAGCCGACAGGCAACAGTCTCTGGACGATGCCGCGGCGGCTGTTGGCAACGTGTTCTACTTTGATTTTGACAGCTCCAACCTGCGCAGCGACGCAGTCGAAGCCCTGAATGCCCACATCGCGGCTCTGCAGGGCACGGATCGCAGTGTGCGCCTGGAAGGTCATACCGACGAGCGTGGTACCCGCGAATACAACATCGCGTTGGGTGAGCGCCGGGCGAATTCCGTGCGTGATTACATGGTCGCCAACGGGATCGCTACCCACCGTATCGAAACGGTCAGCTACGGCGAGGAACGTCCTGTTGCCTATGGCTCTGGTGAGTCCAACTGGTCGCAAAATCGTCGCGTGGAGCTGAAATAACTCGAAAACTCTATGCGGTATTTGAGCAAAGTGTTTGCAGCTGGCGGGCTGGTCGTAATGATCGGCCCGTTGTCCTTAATGGCGCGCGCCCAGAGCTATATCGATGTAGAGGCTGAACGAGCAGCCCAGCGTACCGGCAGCGAGGTTGCTGGTGAGGTTACCGGTGCACCATCCAATACCTCCTCCACCAGCACGCCGGTTAGCCCCTATGGCTCGCAGCCAGCGCAGTCATACCCAGCTACCAGCTATGGTCTCAATAGTGCGCCTGCCGCACCGGTAAGCAGTGCCCCCGTGTCTGCCGGCGCGACCGGAGGCGTGGGTGCCGGGGGACAGAATCTGGGTAACCTGTTCTACCAGATCCAGCAGTTGCAGCAGGAAGTGATGCGCTTGAATGGTAAGGTCGAGGAACAGGCTAACGAACTGCGTAAGTTGAAAGAGCAGAGCCTGGAGCGCTACGTGGACCTGGACAAGCGCCTCAGTGGTGCCGGCACAACCGCGCCAGGGCTCGCCCCCGCCCCCGCCCCCAGCGCCAGCACAGCACCTTCGGGGGCAGCGGCAATCGCCGGTTCGTCCGCGGTGGAGCAGCCGGGTGAGGGCGAATCCTACCGGGCCGCCTATGCCCTGGTACGTGGTCAACAGTTCAACGACGCCATTACCGCGTTCCAGAAGTTTTTACGTGATTATCCCGATGGCAAGTACGCCGCAAATGCACACTATTGGTTGGGTGAGCTGTTTCTGGTGGTCCAGCCCCAGGACCTGGAAGCTTCCCGGCAGTCGTTTACCCTGCTGCTTGACCAGTACCCGGACAACAACAAGGCACCGGACGCCATGTACAAGTTAGGTAAAGTCTATTTTCTCAAGGGTAACCGCGAGAGGTCCCGGGAATACATGGATCGCGTGATCAGTGAATACGGTTCCAGCGGCAGCTCCGCGGTCAAACTGGCCAGGGATTTTATCACCGAGAACTACTGAGCCCGCCTCGTAGATCCTGCTTATGTCCAACGTAATGCCCCATAGTGACGATGCCCTGCGCATCACAGAAATCTTCTATTCCCTGCAGGGTGAGGCCAGAACCGTGGGCCTGCCTACGGTGTTCGTTCGCCTTACCGGTTGCCCCCTGCGCTGTGTCTATTGTGACACCGAGTATGCGTTCAGCGGGGGAGAGCTCTTTACCCTTGGCCAGATCGGCCACAGCGTTGCTTCTCACCAGCCCCGCTATGTCACTGTTACCGGGGGCGAACCCCTGGCCCAGCCTAACTGCCTGCCGTTGCTTACACAGCTGTGTAATGCGGGCTACGAAGTTTCCCTGGAAACCGGGGGTGCCATGAGCGTGGCGGGCGTGGATCAGCGGGTAATCATCGTACTGGACCTGAAAACCCCGGCCTCTGGTGAAATGGAGCGCAATGATTACGCAAATATCCCGTTGCTCAAGCCCCATGACCAGGTCAAGTTCGTAATCTGCGATCGCCAGGATTATGAGTGGGCGCGGTTCAAGCTGGATGAGTACCAGCTGTCCCGGCGAGTGGCCGATGTGCTGTTTTCGCCCAGTCATGGCCAGGTGGCGGGGCGGGAGCTGGCCGAGTGGGTGCTGGCGGATAACTTGCCCGTGCGCATGCAGCTGCAGCTGCATAAAATTTTATGGAATGACGAGCCGGGACACTAACAGTGACTGATAACAAAAGAGCGGTGATACTGGTTTCAGGCGGCCTGGACTCTGCCACGGTCCTGGCCATGGCCAGGCAGCAGGGGTATGACTGCTATACACTCAGCTTCGATTACGGCCAGCGCACACGCTCGGAACTGCTCGCTGCAGAGCGAGTCTCTATCGCCGTGGGTGACGTGGAGCATAAGGTGGTCAAGCTCAACCTGGACAGTATAGGCGGGTCCGCCCTCACCGACACCGCTATCGCGGTGCCGGAAGAGCAAACTACCGGCATACCCGTAACCTATGTGCCGGCGCGCAACACCGTATTTCTGTCCATTGCCCTGGGCTGGGCCGAGGTCCTGGGCGCCCAGGACATTTTCACCGGAGTTAATGCTGTGGATTATTCCGGTTACCCCGATTGCCGCCCCGAGTACATAAGCGCCTTCGAAACCATGGCTAACCTCGCCACCCGGGCTGGCGTTGAGGGCCACAAGCTGACCATCCACAGCCCCCTGATGAAGATGGGCAAGAGTGAAATTATCAGTGCCGGGGTCAAACTGGGTGTGGATTACGGACTGACGGTCTCGTGCTACCAGGCCACGGCAGAAGGCCTGGCCTGCGGCAAATGCGATAGCTGCCGCCTGCGCCGGCAAGGTTTTGCAGATGCCGGCGTAGTCGACCCCACGCGCTATGTCCAGGCGCGTGTCCAAGGGTATACCTAAGTGCTTGATTCTGGTTAATTAGTAGGCAAAAAAAGTCCCGCCGGGGCTTGAGTTTTCCCCCCAGATCCGTACTATACGCTGCTCCTTCCGGGGCCGTTAGCTCAGTTGGTAGAGCAGTTGGCTTTTAACCAATTGGTCGCTGGTTCGAATCCAGCACGGCCCACCATATTTCCCCTTTTTTCCAATTGCTTAGCGCGTTACCGCGCTCAACGTCCGGTGTCTCAGCACTACCAGTGCCGGAGTTTTGCCGGACTTTCCTTCACACACCCTGTTTGCCGCCTCTATGAGCTCCTCCAACTCCGGCGCGGAGTAGTGGGTGGTGATGTCGCCGTTCTTGTGGCCAAGCAGTATTTTCCGGGTTTCCAATGGCACCCCGGCCGCGCGCAGGCGGCGACCGAAAGTGTGTTTCAAGTCGTGTACCCGTATGGGCATGTCCAGCTTGCGCCGGACCGACTTCCAGCCATTGTTGTTGATGCTCCGCACCGGACGGCCGTAGTAGGTGAAAACGTGCTCAGGGAATAGGGACAGACCACGGTTTTTTCTAGTTGGCGGTGTGGCCCTGCACTGAAGACAGCGCACTTTCGAAGAGTTTATGCGGTCGAACCGTGGTCTGTCCCCTATTTCCGCGTCATACTACATCCGGGTGGATGCCTCCGCATCGCCTGAACAAAAACAGGCATCAAATCCCTGGACGCAAAGGCAGTAACAT
>JARFQU010000141.1 GCA_029287595.1 Halioglobus sp.
TCACCGTCAAGCGCACTTTCTAAAACTGGTCTATACCTATAATGGTTAAAGAGTTGTATATAAGAGGAATAAACGATGATGTATAAAAAGACACTGGCAGCCCTCAGCCTCGCCGCCTTCGCGGCGGGGAGCGCCTTTGCCGCGGTATCCCCGGAGGAGGCCGCGCGCCTGGGCAAGGACCTCACCCCCATGGGTGCGGAAATGGCGGGCAATGCCGATGGCAGCATCCCGCCCTGGAACCCGGCTGGCGTTGAGATACCGGCTAATTTCGTCCCCGGTTCGGACGACTACGTTGATCCCCACGCCGACGAGAAGCCCCTGTACAGTATCGATGGCAGCAACTGGCAGGAGTACAAGGACAATCTGACCGAGGGTACCCAGGGCCTGTTCGAAAAGTTCGGGGCGGACGGCTATCGCATCGATGTGTACCCCACCAAGCGCGACTATATCGTGCCGGATTGGCTGTATGCCAACAATGCCAAAAACGTCACTACGGCCAACCTGACAGCAGGCGGCCAGAAAATTGAAAGTAGCCTGCCCGGCGTGCCGTTCCCTATCCCCCAGTCCGCCCTGGAGGTAATGTGGAACCATATGAACCGTTATGGCACGGAGCACTCGGTAGACTATGACGTTTACTATGTCAGCTCCAGTGGCAAGCCCATTCTCTCCACCACAGGGTACATGACCAATGTGTTCCCCATGTTTGAAGATCCGGATAAAGAGGTGGGTGACACGCCGTGGGTAAAGCTGCGCATCAACTACCAGGCGCCGGCGCGCCGGGCAGGGGAGATCCTGCTGGTGCACGAGCCCGGTGCTGACTTCACCGAGGGCAAGGGGCGTAAAGCCTGGCAGTACCTGGTAGGGCAGCGACGTGTGCGCCTGGCGCCGGCGGTATCTTTTGATACGCCCAACCCGGGTGTGGCTGGAACGTCGACCTACGACGACTCGTTTATCTGGAACGGCTCACCAGAGCGTTTCGACTGGAAACTGATCGGCAAGAAGGAAATGATCATTCCCTATTCCAGCTACGAGTTTATTTTCCAGACTGATGTGAAGGACGCACTGGGTGAGAAATTCCTGAACCCCGATGTTATCCGCTGGGAGAAGCACCGCGTGTGGGTGGTGGAAGCCAACCTGAAGGAGGGCAGCCGCCACATTTACAACAAGCGCCGGTTCTATGTGGACGAGGATTCCTGGACCGCCCTGGCTTCCGAGGCCTATGATGGTCGCGACAACTTGTGGCGGGTGCAGTACCAGTACTCTGCCAACCTCTATGATATGAAGTCTATCTACAGCCTGGCTTATGGGGCATACGACCTGTTGCAGGGCTTGTATAACCTGAATACCAAGCCGATTCCCGGACGTTATAAAAACGGTGTAACAGAGGGTGATAAGTACTTCACACCCAAAGGCCTGGCACGCGGCGGTGTTCGCTAAGGTTGACTCACTCAGGGGCGTTGCATCGGCAGCGCCCTTTTTCGTTCAGGCTCTAACAACGCATGGAAGTAGTATCATGATTGCACGAAATGCCTTGCTCGCAGTTTTGCTGACGCTGATGATGACACCCTGGTCGGTCATCCAGGCCAAAACCTATGATGTGCTGGAAATGCCGGCGGTGCCCAGTGATCTGGCGAGCACATCGCTTGTTTTTTCCATAGGGAAATATTTCGACCGCTATTTCGCGGTGGGACAGTACGGCCACATCCTCTATTCAGACGATGCCGAGAATTGGACCCAGGCGCAGGTGCCGGTGCGCAGCAGCCTGCTGGATATCACCTTCGCCACACCGGAGAAGGGCTGGGCCGTGGGGCACGAGGGCGTGATCCTGCACTCATCAGACGGAGGTAAAACCTGGGTAAAGCAATTTGATGGCCTGCGCTATGGACAGGAAGGCAAGGCCTACTACGAGGAATTGGTCGCGCAGGATCCGAACGAGGAGCTCTACCCGTTCCTGGTGGATGAGATGGATTTCGCCATCTCCCAGGGCGCGGATAAACCGCTGTTTCGCGTGTACTTTCACGACGAGAACCGCGGTCATGCACTGGGTGCCTATGGCATGATTCTGCAGACCATGGACGGTGGCAAAAACTGGCAGCACGTGCTGCACAATATGGAGAACGATTCCTTCTACCATATTTTCGACGCGACCCCGCTGCCCGAGGATGGCAAATTTTTTATCAGTGGCGAGGCCGGCCTGTTCATGATCGGCGACATTAACGAACAGGTGGCTGTGCAAACTGAATCCGTCCCCTGGGAGGGCAGTTTCTTTACCACTATCGCCGCCGCTGATGGCGGTATCATTACCGGCGGACTGCGCGGACGGATGTTCATTACCAATGATGAAGGCGTGAGCTGGCAGGCCGTTGAAAAACCGCCTACCAGTTCTATCGTCGACTCAGCGCGCCTGCCCAACGGTAACCTGGTGGCGGTGGGTATTGCTGGCGAGGTGCTGCTCAGTACTGACAACGGCATGAACTTTTCCCGTCTGCCCATCAATACCGGTGGCCGGATTTATGCAGTCGCAGAGGGTCCCGAGGGTACGTTGCTGTTTGGCGGACCCAGTGGCATCAGCAAGTATGCAATACCGCAATAGCAACCAGAGATCGGAGAATCAGTAATGGCTCATGGACAACAGTCGGATCTGCCGGTAATTGCGGATCTTCACGAATTTGACCTTCAATCCGGAACATTCCTGGAAAAGTTGGTCTTTAATAATCGCGCGATGGTGATGATACTGTGCTTAATCACCACGCTGATTCTGGGCTACCAGGCGACCAAAATACAGCTGCAGGCGGGTTTCGAGAAAACCCTGCCCAAGGCGCATCAGTTTGTTATCAACTATCAGGCCAACAAGAATGAGTTAAAGGGCCTGGGGAACAACCTGCGTATTGTGGTGGCGGTCAAGGAAGGGACTTTATTTACGCCGGAAAACCTCAAGTTTTTTGAGACGATCAACGACGAGATATTCTTTATCCCGGGTGTCGACCGCAACGGCATGAAATCCATTTTTACGCCCAATACCCGCTGGCGGGTGGTAACCGAGGAGGGTTTTGAGGGGGGGCCGGTCATACCCGGCGACTTTGATGGCTCACCCAGATCCATTGGCGAGGTGCAGCGCAATATTGCCCGGGCAGGCATCATGGGTGACCTGGTCGGCAATGACTGGAAATCCGCTGCCATCATCGTGCCCCTGCTGGACAACAACCCGGAAACCGGTGAACGCCTTGATTACTCGGATCTGGCGCATAAGCTGGAGGATATTCGCGAGCGATTCGAGGGGGATGATCCGGACAAGTCGATCCATATCATCGGCTTTGCGAAACTCGTGGGCGACCTGATCGACGGCCTGTTGGTGGTAATGGGCTTCTTTGCGGTGGCGGTAGTGATCGCGACCCTGCTGCTCTACATGTATACCCACTGCTTCCGTTCCACCGTTATGGTGATCTCGATTACCCTGGTAGCGGTGCTGTGGCAAATGGGTATCCTGGCGACCTTTGGTTATGAATTAGACCCCTTCTCGATCCTGGTGCCATTCCTGGTATTTGCCATTGGGGTGAGCCACGGAGCGCAAAAACTCAATGGTGTACTGCAGGATATCGGACGTGGCACACACCGTTATATCGCGGCGCGCTACACTTTCCGCCGCCTGTTCCTGGCTGGCGTGACGGCACTGCTTTCCGACGGTGTGGGATTCGCGGTGCTGATGATTATCCAGATCCAGGTGATCCAGGACCTGGCGATTACCGCGAGTATCGGGGTACTGGTACTGATTTTCACCAACCTGATCCTTATCCCCGTGGCATTGTCTTACACCGGCGTGGGCAGGAAGTGCGCTGAAAAGGCGGCCCGTCCTCCCAAGAGCATGGAAGACATGCACTGGTTGTGGCGCTTCCTGTTGTCCTTCACTAAAAAAGGACCTGCGACCGTGGCCATTTTGATCAGTATCGGCCTTGCCGCTATGGGCTTGTACGTCGCCAAGGACCTGCAGATTGGTGATCTCGATCCGGGGGCGCCGGAACTGCGCGCCGACTCGCGTTATAACCAGGACGTCGCCTTTGTCATCTCGAATTACTCGGTGAGCACCGACGTATTTGCGGTGATTATCAAGACCCCGGCGGACGGTTGCGTAGACCACCAGATGATGAGCCTGGCCAATGATCTGGAGTGGCGCATGCGCCAGGTCGAGGGCGTGGAAGATATTCGCGGCCTGAATGTGCGCACCCGTGAGATCATGATGGGCATCAACGAGGGCTTCCCCAAGTGGCAGGCCATGTTCCGTAACCAGGACACCATTAACTATGCGGTGAATGAACTGGTGACCCTGGAATACGTTGATGTCGGTTGTTCCATCTGGCCCATGCTGATTTACCTGTCCGATCACAAGGCGGGAACCCTGGAGGGTGTGGTCGCAGCGCTGGACGAGTTCAACGCGGACTGGGGTGACAACGATGTTGCTGAGTTCCTTGGCGCCGCGGGTAGCTCCGGCTTTGAGGCGGCTACCAATATCGTCGTGAAGAAAGCTAACCGGGAAATGCTGTTCTACGTTTACGGCGCGGTGATCGTGCTGTGTATGCTGACTTTCCGCTCGGTGGCCGGCGTGATCTGCGCCGTACTGCCGCTGATGCTGACTTCCATTTTGTGTGAGGCACTGATGGTATGGTTGGGCATCGGTGTGAAGGTGGCGACGCTGCCGGTAATCGCGCTGGGTGTGGGTATCGGTGTAGACTATGCCCTGTATGTGCTCACGGTCATCCTGGCCAAGGAGAAGCAGGGCATGGACCTGACCACGGCCTACTACGAGACCCTGAATTTTACCGGGCGTGTGGTAGCCCTGATCGGTGTGACGCTGGCCGCTGGTGTTATCACCTGGGCCGCTTCGCCAATCAAGTTTCAGGCGGATATGGGCATATTGCTGACCTTCATGTTTATCTGGAACATGTTTGGCGCGCTGATCCTGATGCCGGCACTGGCCTTCTTCCTGGTGAAGCCCAAAAAGCATGCCAGCGACTGAGCGCGTGTGACAGGCGCTGGGTAGGTAACTCTCGCGCTATATCAACGGCCATCCTACTGTAGCGATGGCCGTTTTTTTTT
>JARFQU010000151.1 GCA_029287595.1 Halioglobus sp.
GTGCAGAACGGCTGGGTTCCACCCGGTAGAATCGCCGAAAAACGTCCTGCCAGTGCTCGGCGCTGATACCGGGCCCTGAATCGGATATCTCGATGCGAAAGCCCTCCTCTGTACGACCCAGGCGCACGCCTACCCGGCCACCGCGGGGCGTATATTTGATCGCATTGTCGATGACATTGGCGAGCATCTGGAACAGCAGGTCCGCCTCTCCCAGGCAGCTGGCATCAGGAACCGACACACTTTCAAGCGCAATGTCCTTCTCCTGCGCCACGGGTTCGTAAAGATCAACAACATCACTGACCAGTTCGGAAAGATTGACCCGTGCTCCGCCCGAATAGCGGCTGCCGGCCTCGAGCGCAGAAATGCGCAGTACCGCATTGAACGACGCCAGCAGCGCGTCACACTCGGCAATCAACTGATCCACTTCGCCCACGGCGTCGTCCGGCAATTCTGCGCGCAGCGCACTGAGTTGGTTGCGCAGGCGGCTGAGCGGTGTTCGCAGGTCATGGGCGATGTTGTCAGAGACACTGCGCACTCCCTGCATCAGCGATTCCATCTGGTCCAGCATCGCGTTCATCACCAGGGCCAGCTGGCGCACATAGCCTTTCTCGCTGCTTGCGTCCAGGCGCTTACCCGGATCATCGCGAACAATCGTCGATAGCTCCCGGTTAAGTCTCTCCACCCGGCGCAAGGTACTGGCCGCGCTGAAAAATCCACCCGTCACCCCGAGTATCAGCGTGGCTATCATGGCGCGAAACAGCGTACTGAAGACCAGTTCCGCGCGCGCCACAAGATCAGCATAATCGCGGGCGACAATGGCGCGATAGCCATCCCCCAGCTCTACCGGGCGGGCCAGGAAATCCACTTCCTCTCCCCAGTTTTGCAGGGACATCTCGAAACCCAACCAGCCATCGTCAAACTCCCGGTAGCTGGGCGAGGGCGGTAAATCCCCCGCCATTTTCTCACCTCGGCTATCAGTAACCAGGTAGGAAAAACGGTAGGCGTAGGACAGGGCCAATTGATCATTGATGTATTGACTGACCCCATCCAGGCCCTGCCCGCCATAAACCAGTTCCAGGCTGTCCAGTTCGTCGACTATGGACTCGCTGAGCTGCCTGAAAGAGGTGTAACTGAAATAGGCGTAGATCGCCGCCAGAAACACAAATACCGCGGCGCTCAGTACCGTCACATACTTTGCGATGTAACGAAAAGTCAGGCTGCCCAGTACCTCCCGCACCGGCATCACCGCGCGGCTCTCAGCCATCGGTCGCTGCCCCCAGGCGATAACCGGCACCGCGCACTGTGGCCAGCAGCGGGGTATCGAATTCGCGATCAATTTTCTGGCGCAGGCGGGATACGTGCACATCGATGACATTAGTCTGGGGGTCGAAGTGATAACCCCATACATGCTCCAACAACATGGCTCGCGTGACCACCTGGCCTGCGTGGCGCATCAGGTATTCCAGTAATTTGTATTCGCGTGGCTGCAGGGTAATCGAGTTGCCATCGCGGGTGACCTGCTGCTGCAGCAGATCCATGTGCAGGTCTTGTACCTGCAAGGTAGTTCGGACATCGCTTACGGGCATAGCGGCACGCCGTTGCAGGACTTCCAGCCGGGCCAGCAGTTCCGCCATGGAAAACGGTTTCACCAGGTAGTCGTCAGCGCCGCGGTTCAAACCCTGCACGCGGTCATTGACCTCACCCAGGGCGCTGAGAATAAGCACCGGGGTGTTGTTCCCAGCCTTACGCAAGACCTGCACCAGTGCAAGTCCATCCAGGCGTGGCAACATGCGATCGATCACCATCACGTCATAGTCACCCTCGCGCGCGGCGCTGAGGCCTTGCTCCCCATCCAGCTTGTGTACACAATGATGCCCGGCAGAGCGCAATTGCGCGGTGATAAAATCACCCACCGAATTGTCGTCTTCAACCAATAGCACATTCATTTCTGGCGCCCCCCTGGTGCAGGCAATGTAGCACGCGCTGGAAGCGGGCCTCAATTTACAATTCGTTAATGCTGACCGGCATTAGTGATAGACTGCCCCCCATGGAAGAACAGTTACCCTCCCCCTTTATATTGCGCCGGTTGGCCGCCATGGTGTACGACACACTGCTGGTACTGCCGCTGATCATGGCCAGCGTTGCCCTTTTCCTGGGGGGGCGCACCCTGCTTATCGGTTCCCCCGGCGAGGGCGAGGTCGTACAACTGAACGCCTACCTGGTGCGTCTGGTCGCGCTGCTTACCGTATTTGGCTTCTTTTGCTGGTTCTGGATAAAAAACGGTCAGACTCTGGGCATGCAGGCCTGGCGTATAAAGCTGGTGGACTTCGCCGGTAACAAGCCGGGTGCCTGGCAGTCACTGCTACGCTGCCTGGGAGCCCTGCTATCGGCGGCCTGCCTGGGACTGGGGTATCTATGGTGCCTGGTGGATAAGCACGGCCGCTATTGGCACGACTATATTTCCCGCACCGAGTTGGTGCTGGTACCCAAGCGAGAGAAAAAGTCCGGCAAATAGGCGAACGCTGTCGACCATCGCGCACGATAGCGGTATTTGATATTCAGTTTCACACTCCAACGTCATACACTAGACCCCATTGCCAGCCCAAGGAAATCCCATGACCAATATGAACTTCTCCGCGCGCAGCGTCACTGATGTCGCAGGCGCCAAGACCCAGTGTGCGGTACTGCCGTTATTCTCCGGCGAAAAATTGTCCCGAGGGACCCGTCAACTGGATAAGTCCGCGGGTGGTTCCGTCAAGGCAGCCCTGGCACTGGGTGATTTTTCCGGCAAGGCCGGCCAGACCCTGATGCTGCCAGGCACTGGCGGTGCCCGCCGCCTCTTGTTAATCGGCTGTGGCGAGGCAAAAAAATTCGATCGCGCCGCGGCCATGAAATTCTGCCAGAGTATCTACAAAGCACTCAGTGGCACCGGCGCCAAAGACCTGATGCTGCACCTGGCGGACCTCAAGTTGAAAACCGCTGATAACACCTGGTTGTTGAGTTACCTGGCACGCCACCTGGTGGAGTCTTCCTACCGCTATACCGAGACGGTGAGCAAGCCCAAGAGCCCGCTGAAGCTCAACCGGGTGGTAGTCAACACCGGCGGCAAAATACCCGCCACAGCGGCGAAGACCGCGATGGAACAGGGCAAAAGCATTGGCCTGGGTATCAACCAGGCCCGTCACCTGGCTAACTTGCCGGGCAATATATGCACCCCCAGCTACCTGGCACAGCAGGCGCGCAAACTGGCGCGGGGCAATGCCAGGGTCAGCGTCTCAGTGCTCGAAGAGAAGAAAATGAAAGAGCTGGGCATGGGCTCGCTGCTGTCGGTCTCAGCCGGTTCCGCACAAGCCGCCAAGCTGATCGTCATGCACTACCAGGGCGCCCGGGCCAACCAGCAGCCCTATGTACTGGTAGGCAAGGGAATCACCTTCGACAGCGGCGGCATCTCGCTCAAACCCGGCGCGAAAATGGACGAGATGAAGTTCGACATGGGTGGCGCGGCCAGTGTATTCGGCACTATGCATGCGCTGGTCGCTCTGGGACTGCCCTTGAATGTGGTGGCCATTGTTGCCGCCGCGGAAAATATGCCCAGCGGCACCGCGACCAAACCGGGGGATGTGGTCACCAGTATGTCTGGCCAGACCATCGAGGTACTCAATACGGATGCCGAAGGGCGGCTGGTACTGTGCGATGCGCTGACTTATGCTGAGCGCTTCAAGCCCCGGGCAGTGATTGACATCGCCACGCTCACGGGTGCCTGCGTTGTCGCACTGGGCTCCCACGCTACCGGACTGTTCGCCAACGAGGATGAACTGGCGGAGCAGTTGCTTGCCGCGGGTACCGATAGCCATGACCGCGCCTGGCGCATGCCCTTATGGGATGACTACCAGAAACAACTAGACAGTAATTTTGCTGATATCGCCAATATTGGCGGCCCCGGTGGCGGCAGTATCACCGCCGCGTGTTTTCTGTCGCGTTTTGCCAAGAGCTACCACTGGGCGCACCTGGATATCGCCGGCTCTGCCTGGAATGCCGCTCCCAAGGGCGCCACCGGCAGGCCGGTCGCCCTGCTCACGCGCTACCTGATGGACCGGGCGGGCAAATAGGCAGATGACTCGCGTTGGCTTTTACGTGGTTCAGGTGGCAGAGCAAAACCAGCGCCTGCAAGTCGCGGCGCGACTGGCGGACAAAGCCTTCGCCCGGGGTCATCGCATTTTCATCAATGCCACCGACAAGAGCCAGGCGGAGGCGCTCAGTGAACTGTTGTGGAGCTTTCGTCCCGCCAGCTTCCTGCCGCACGGTCTGTGTGGCGAAGAGCACGCGGATACCATCGCTATCGGTTGGGGCCAGGACCCTGACCAGCACAATGACCTGCTGATCAACCTGCAGCTCGAAATACCCGCCTTCTTCAGCCGTTTCCAACGCGTGGCGGAAGTTGTGACCCAGGATCCGGATAGCCTGGCCGCCCTGCGCCGCTCCTGGACCTTCTACAAGGAGCGCGGCTACCAACTGGAGAAGCACGACCTGTGAGCGTATAATCGCGCACCTTGCTAGCTCCGGATCTCCAGACTGATGGATAAAACGTTCCAACCCACCAATATTGAAACCCGCTGGTACGAAGAGTGGGAAGCCAAAGGCTATTTCGCCCCCCAGGGTGGCGAGCAGGCCTACAGCATCATGATTCCGCCGCCGAATGTAACCGGCAGCCTGCATATGGGCCACGGCTTCCAGGAAGCGATCATGGATGCACTGATCCGCTATCACCGAATGAGCGGCTACAACACCCTGTGGCAGGTGGGCACTGATCACGCCGGCATCGCCACACAGATGGTGGTAGAGCGCCAACTGGAGGCACAGGGCATCAGCCGCCACGACCTGGGCCGCGAGGCTTTCGTGGAAAAGGTGTGGCAGTGGAAGGAGCAATCCGGAGGCACCATCACCCGGCAACTGCGACGCCTGGGGTCATCCCTGGACTGGTCGCGGGAGCGTTTTACCATGGACCCGGGCCTCAGCAAGGCGGTACAGGAAGTCTTTATCCGCCTGTACCGGGAGGGCCTTATTTACCGCGGCCAGCGCCTGGTCAACTGGGACCCGGAACTGCATACTGCCATCTCCGACCTGGAGGTGATATCCGAGGAGGAGCAGGGACACCTGTGGCACTTCAACTACCCGCTGGCCGGCGGCGAGGGCCATCTCACGGTGGCCACTACGCGCCCGGAAACCATGCTGGGCGACTCTGCGGTGGCGGTACACCCCGAGGATGAACGCTATGCTCACCTGATTGGGCGCATGGTGGAACTGCCGCTGACCGGCCGTCAGATTCCCGTCATAGCTGACAGCTACGTGGAACAGGAATTTGGTACCGGCTGCCTCAAAATCACACCAGCCCACGATTTCAATGACTATGAGGTGGGCAAGCGCCACGGCCTGCCGATGATCAACATCCTGGACGACAATGCGGCCATTAACGACGAGGCCCCCGTGGCATACCGTGGCATGGACCGCTTCGAGGCGCGGCAGAAAATCGTTGCCGACATGGACGCACTGGGCTTACTGGACAAGGTAGACGACCACACCCTGAAGGTACCCCGCGGGGACCGCTCCGGTGTGGTTATCGAGCCCTATCTCACCAACCAGTGGTACGTCGATGCCCGAGAGATGGCCAAGCCGGCGATCGCCGCGGTGGAGGACGGCTCCATACAGTTCGTACCCAAGCAGTGGGAGAACACCTATTTTGCCTGGATGCGCGACATCCAGGACTGGTGCATCAGTCGCCAGTTGTGGTGGGGGCACCGCATCCCCGCCTGGTATGACGACGCGGGTAACTTCTTTGTGGGCGACAGCGAAGCCGCGGTGCGCGCAGAGCACGGACTGGCACAAGACCTGCCCCTGCGCCAGGATGACGATGTGCTGGACACCTGGTTCTCCTCCGCCCTGTGGACATTTTCCACCCTGGGCTGGCCCGAGGATACCGAGGAACTGGCCACCTTCCATCCCAGCTCCGTGCTGGTTACCGGCTTCGATATTATTTTCTTCTGGGTCGCACGGATGATTATGATGACCCTGCATTTTCGCCAGGAAGTGCCATTTCACACAGTCTACGTACACGGCCTGGTACGCGATGTCGAAGGGCAGAAAATGTCCAAATCCAAGGGCAATGTGATCGACCCCATAGACCTGATCGACGGCATCGACCTGGAAGACCTGGTTACCAAGCGCACCGCCGGCATGATGCAGCCACAGCTCGCGGCAAAAATTGACAAGGCTACCCGCAGGCAGTTTCCGGAAGGCATAGCACCTTACGGTACCGACGCGCTGCGCTTCACCTACTACTCCCTGGCATCCACGGGTCGCGACATCAAATTCGATATCGGTCGCATCGAGGGTTTCAAGAATTTCTGCAACAAGATCTGGAACGCTGCGCGCTATGTGCTGATGAACTGTGAGAACGAGGATTGCGGACTGGCTCCCGACGCCGAGGTGGAGCTGAGCCTTGCAGATAGATGGATCAACAGCGCACTGCAGCAAACCGCCATCGAGGTGGCGCGCTCAGTGGATAACTACCGCCTCGATATGGCGTCACAGGCCCTGTACGAATTCATCTGGAACGAGTATTGCGATTGGTACCTGGAGTTATCCAAGCCGGTACTGTGGGACGAGCATGCCAGCGCTGCGGCAAAACGCGGCACTCGTAAAACACTGATCCAGGTACTGGAGACATGGCTGCGACTGCTGCATCCGCTGATGCCTTTTATCACCGAGGAAATCTGGCAGACCGTCGCGCCGCTGGCTGGCAAATCCGGCGCGACGATCATGCTGCAACCCTACCCGGTAGCCGACGAGAAAGGCGTGGACAGTGCCGCAAACGCAGATATAGAATGGCTGAAAGGTGTCATCGTGGGTGTGCGCAATATCCGTGGAGAAATGAATATCCCCCCGGGTAAGGCGTTGACACTTATGCTGGCAAACGGCAATGAACACGACAAGTCAAGGCTGGACGCAAACACGCAGTTCCTGAAAAAGCTGGCCAAGCTGGACGATATCATCTGGCTGGCCGCGGGCGAGGAGGCCCCGGTTGCCGCGACGGCACTGGTTGGCGAACTTGAGATTCTGGTACCCATGGCGGACCTGATCGACAAGGATGCGGAATTGGCCAGGCTGGGCAGGGAAGTCGAAAAGCTGGAAAAAGATGTGGCGCGCATCCAGGGTAAATTGGGTAACGCAAGCTTCGTTGACAAGGCCCCGGCGGCGGTAGTAGAAAAAGAACGAGAGAAAATGCAGGCGCAGCAGCAAGCGCTGGACAAGTTACAGGAGCAGGCGCAGCGCATCCGGCAAATGTAACAACCTCGGAACAACAGGTTTCCAGTCTCCGCTCTCCTCGAGGTGGGCGGGGCATAATAAAAGCAATATGCTAAACCGAGGAAAGTGGTATGAGTGATCGTGTAAGCGGCACGGTAAAGTGGTTCAATAACGCCAAGGGATTTGGCTTCATCACCCGACAGGAAAGTGACGATGATGTTTTCGTACACTTTCGCTCAATCCAGGGCGAGGGCTATCGCACCCTGAATGAAGGCCAGACGGTTGAGTTCAAACTCATCGAGGGCCCCAAGGGGCTGCAGGCCGAGGATGTCATGAAGCTGTAAGCGGCTTCTGATTGCAAAAAGTGGTTGCGCACATTCCGCGTCAGCGGAGTGCAATGACGAATATTTCCCGGACTCTCTGGCCTAACTGCCAATTGGTGTTAGAATGCGCGTCGTTCGGGAACCACCACCATTGAGCCACCCACCTACCAGAGAATCTCCATGAACCAGGTCGTAAAAATCATTGTCAGCCTCGTTATCGCCGCAGTCGTTTTCAGCGCAGTGTCGTTGTTACAGGGTAGTGACTTGCTCAACCTGCCCCTGCTGGGCGCGTTTTGCATCGCCACCGTCATCACTGCCCTGCTGCCCTCCGCGACAGCGTCACCCGCAGTTTCCAAGCCAACAGCAGGCGGCAGTCAAAGTCGCCCCGCCACCGCCAAGGCGGCCAGCCTCCCCGAAGGCGATCGCGAATTTGGCACAGTGAAGTGGTTCAACGTATCCAAGGGTTTCGGCTTCATTACCAAGGACGATGGCGAGGAAATCTTTGTTCACTTTCGCTCGATTCGCGGAGAGGGTCGGCGCGGCCTGCGCGATGGCCAAAGCGTTTCTTTCGTGGTTGCCCAGAGCGACAAAGGACCGCAGGCTGAAGATGTGGAAGCGACCGACTGAAGCAGGCGCCGGGATAACGACAGCGACTCAGATGAGGTCTTGCAGAGTATCCCGCCAGTAGATTCTTATCATATTCGCGCCCTGGCGCAGCACCTGCTCTGCCGGCAGGGTCGGATCTTCCAAGGCCATTTCCACAACAGCATATCCTGTGTCCACAGACAAACGAGCCTGAACCGCCATTTCCGGATCCAGTTCCCGACCCAGGATGTCCGCAAGCAACAAGGAAAACTGATCGGCTACCAGCCGGTGGGATGCCAGGCGTAACTCCTGCAGCGGAGCTACCGCCCGCAATGACTGTATAATTTCCAGACCGCCAGTCTGCTCTCGGGTCACATCGTAGGTTTGTTGCAACAGCTCATAAAGCCTGTCCAACAGTGCCAGTGGATTTCCCTCATCAGCATACTGTTCGAACCAGTGTTGGAACACCTCGTTCTGCCGATCCATCAGCACCGCCCCCAGAGCGTTTAGCACCGCATACTTATTGGGGAAATACCGGTACAGCGCGGGCACGGTAATACCCGCACGCTCGGCCATGATGTTGGTGGAAATTCGCTCTACCCCGACTTCCACCAGCAGTTCTGCGGCGGCAGCCAATATACCTTCATAGGTACGCTTGGCCCGCTCCTGCCGAGGTTTGTTTTTCTCCAGCAGTTCTACCTGTTGCCGAACGGCATTCATACCTTGTCCTTGCGTGCACCCGGTGCATCAGTGTCCACCGATTTTAATCGTTCATCCTATCCCAGTTGTTAAGGTGGCACCAGTACACCACGGCACACCGCTGCCGCCATTGGGGTGCTGGAAATACCAGCGCTACAGATGCCACAATGGGCACCGCTGTCCGCAGGCCACAACCCGGGAATACACCGATGAAAACAACATTTTGCACACTGAGCGCCACGGCCATATTGATCACGTCCCTACATGGCAGCCCGCTAATGGCTGAGCCCCCTTTCCAGCGCACCGAACAACGCGAACCCTGTACGCAATACAGCGTCACCAAACGACCCATGTTTGGCGATTTGCATGTACACACCAGCTATTCATTTGACAGTTATGTTTCCAGCCAGCGCAACGACCCCTGGGCCGCCTATCGCTACGCAAAAGGGGAGCCCATTATATTGCCCGACCCGGACGCCAACCAGACGATCAAGGCACAAATCCAACGGCCACTGGACTTTACCTCGGTCACCGACCACGCTGAATTCCTCGGGCCCATCAACCTTTGCACCCAGGACTCTTCGCAGCTTTCCTACTGGTTTCCAGCCTGTATCGCATCGCGCAGTGAAATATTCTATGTCCAGTTACTGGCCGCCAACTACTGGGTTTCCCTGGGGGTGACTGACACCTCGGCACAGAAGGAGGAGTCTTTTGTGTGCTCTATCGGGGACTGCAATGCCGCCCACAGGGAGAGCTGGCAGCGGATACAGGCCGCAGCAGAAGAGCACTATGACCGCACTAGCGAATGCAGCTTCACTACCTTTGTGGGTTATGAGTACACCGACGCACCAAACTTTTCCAACCTGCATCGCAACGTGATCTTTCGCAACGAGCATGTGACCGAAACAGCGATATCGACCTATGACACCGGCTCCATGAATTTTCCCGATTTGTGGCGGCGCCTGCGCGAGCAATGCATCGAAGGCGATAAAGGCTGCGATGTCATGTCCATTCCCCACAATCCCAACCTCAGCCGAGGCCTGATGTTTCCGGATCCCGGCAACCGACAGGAGGCTGAGAACCGCAGATTTTTCGAACCCCTGGTTGAATTGGTACAGCACAAGGCGGCCAGCGAGTGTCGCTTTAACCGCTTGTTGGGCGCAGGTGTTGCCACCGAGGATGAACTGTGTGATTTCGAACAGGTGGAGGCTGACAACCTCGCCATGCTGGGCACCGTGTTCGGTAAGGTGCGCTCGGATGAGGCCGCGCCGGTTGAACTGGAAGATTTTGGCCGCCGCAACATGGTACGCAACGTACTGAAGGATGGCCTGGCATTGCAACGTGACACCGGGATCAACCCTTTCCGGTTGGGTTTTATAGGCAGTACCGATACCCATAGCGCAACCCCGGGCGGCGCCGAGGAAGACAACTATGTCGGGCACCTGGGCCGGCGCGATGCGGGGTACCGCAACGTACAGGATCACTTTTTCGATAATCCGGGCGGCCTGGCGGTGGTGTGGGCGGAAGAAAATTCCCGGGACAGTATTTTTGCGGGGATGCGCAGACGCGAGACCTATGCCACCAGCGGCACCCGCCCAGTGGTGCGTTTTTTTGCCGGCGAGCAGTTATCGGCAGACCTGTGTGACAATCCACAACTACTGGAGACGGCCTACGCTACAGGTATACCCATGGGCGGGGAAATACCAGCACCCGACCAATCCCCGAATTTTCTGGTTAGCGCTGCCAAAGATCCAGGATATCCCGGGCACCCGGGTACTGATTTACAGCGCATTCAGGTAATCAAGGGCTGGTTGGATGCGGCGGGAAACACCCACGAAAAAGTATTCGATATAGCGGGCTCAGCGGACAATGGTGCCGGCGTGGACCCCCAAAGCTGCGCTCCCACAGGCAGCGGCCACAAGACTCTGTGCACCGTGTGGCGGGATCCCGAATACGAGGCAACGCAGTCCGCGTTCTACTATGTGCGCGTCCTGGAAAACCCCTCCTGCCGTTGGAGCACCCTGCAGTGCCAGGCGGCCGGGGTAAATCCCTTCGCGAAAAATTGCGCGGCACAGGCCGCGAGAAAAAACGAGGAACTACAGGATAAAGGCGCCATCGGGGACGTCTTTGGCCGCTGTTGCCTTGACCCGGCGCAACAAGCTTTCTATTCTCCTACTATCCAGGAACGTGCCTGGACCTCTCCGATATGGATCAACCCCCGTCAGGAAGACAAGGAACTACCTTGAGCAAGAAGAACCGTACCGAAAACCGCTTTCGCGGTGTCATCATGCCCACCCGTTCGCATCCGGCTATCCGCGCTGTCACGCGCCGGGGTGCACATCCGTCTATTCACGGTGACAAGCTGTGGAAGTCCAGCTGCCTGCTGATGGACTACCTGCACAAAAACAGGCCGCAGCATTGCGCCAAGGTGATCGATGTAGGCTGCGGCTGGGGCGTGTCAGGTATCTGGTGTGCCAAAAAGCTGGGATCAAAAGTGACCTCAGTCGACGCTGATCCCGACGTGTTCCCCTACCTGGAGGCCACCGCGGAACTGAACAAGGTGCGGACCAGGCATCTGGTGTCCCGATTCGAAAAGCTCAGCACCAAAGAGCTGTCCCGGTTCGACATGCTGATCGCCGCAGATATCTGCTTCTGGGATGAACTGGTAAAGCCGGTGACCAACATGGTGAACCGTGCGGTAAAAGCCGGGGTCAAGCACATCCTGATCGCCGACCCGGAGCGACCGACTTTTCACGAAATGGCTGAACGCTGCGTTGATAAGCACTGCGCCGACGTCATTGACTGGCAGACCCGTTCGCCGATCAAGGCGCGCGGCGCCATCATGGTGATTGAGAACGCCTAGGCCGCACTGCTAGTCAAACAACTGATAGTCGCGCCGCACACTGGCGGATTGCGCCGCACCATTTACCCAACGCGGGCGAAAACGAATTTGCCGCAGCGCGCGTTTTAAGCGATTGGC
>JARFQU010000201.1 GCA_029287595.1 Halioglobus sp.
ATAAGAGACAGACCGTGGAGAGTATGGATTATTCGATTGTGTCTACGATAGAGGTATTCGAGAGTTCTATTAAATCCTCGTACTGTTTAATAGCTGCTTTTCTACTCTCCTGCATCCTCTGGACCCTCGCAGTCATCCCCCGCTGACTCTCCGGCATCCCCAGCTCCCTCGCCGGCATCTTCCGCTCCCTCGCCGGCATCTTCCGCTCCCTCGCCGGCATCTTCCGCTCCCTCGCCGGCATCCTCCAACACCGCTTCGACACGCAAATCCGAGGATAAGAACGCAACCAATGTATACAGCGGCTGCTCCTGCAGTTCCTCGGTGCGCGCGACAATAATCTTCACCCGACTGAACTGCTCCACCTCTGTGGGCTGGCTCTCCAGCCACCAGTACCAATCGCGCTCCGCCATCTGTGCCACGCCACTGTCCGTGCCGGTGAACAGGTTCTGCCTTGCCTTGCTCAAAATGCGCAGTTCAACCAGCTTGTTCGCCGCCACCATATGGGCGATCGACTTGTCGCGCAGGTAGGCCGTGCTGTCTACCTGCTGATACAGGGCGACCAGCAGTGCCGGCAGGGCTATAGCCACCACCGCCAGAGCCACCATCACCTCAACCAGGGTAAAGCCATTGCGCCGCACTAGCTGTCCTCCTCCGGCTCGCCTCGAAGCAGCAGGCTGAAACGGCCCAGTAAATCCCATTCCAGGCGCCACAGCAGTTCGCCGCTGTCGCGGCGCTGGACATCGATCGCCCCGGCAATGGTCTCACCACTGGCATACAGGATGACCTGCGGCGTCGCCTCATCGCCGCTATCCTGCAGTGCCAGGTCGGCCAGGGGCACACCTTCAAGCTCCAGGCGCAGTTCCAGATCCGGCGCCAATTCCACCGGGGCAAAAATGTCCTTACCACTTTCCGGTACGCGCCAGCCCTCCGGTCGCCGTTCCCGCCAACCGTAGCCGTACAGTTGCTCTCCGTCGCGGCTCAACTGGTACAACACCAGCCCATAATCCACACCCAGTATTTGCGCTTCGTCCAGTGCATAGGACGCCACATCCACCAGGTTGTTCAGCTGCGCCTCCAACTGGATACCACGGCCTCCGGAGCCGACATTGAGCGTGACCAGGGAAGTGATCAGCACCACCACGATCAGGGTGACCAGCAACTCCAGCAGGCTGAAGCCGCGCTGTGGGCAAACGCAGTGCAAAAGCTTCCGTCGCCGGGCGGGCGCCACGGGGTATCAGTCCTGTTTTTTCCAGTTGCCGATATCGGCATTCTGCCCCTCACCACCGGACAGACCATCCGCACCCAGGGAGTACAGATCTATTTCACCGTTTTCGCCCGGACTGAGGTAGAGATAGGGGCGACCCCAGGGGTCGATAGGCAATTCCGGCAAATAACCGCCCTCCTTGAAGTTGCGAGGCTCAGGGTCCAGGGCGCTAGGTTCCACCAGGGCCTCCAGTCCCTGTTCGGTGGTGGGGTAGACGTAATTGTCCAGGCGATAAATTTTCAGGGATGTTTCAATTGCCTTGAAATCAGCGTGCACTTTCTGCACCCGGGCGTCGTCTGCCCGGTTCAGCACGGTGGGCGCCACCACACTGATCAGCAGTCCCATGATGACCAGCACCACCAGGATTTCCACCAATGAGAATCCGCCCTGGGCTGGCATGCGAGGTTTGGGGGTTTCTATCATTCACTTCACCATTGTATTGAGATCGAATATCGGTAACAGGATGGCCAGCACAATGGTCAACACCATACCGCCCATGAATACCACCATCAGTGGCTCGAACAGGCTCATCATTGTGCCCAGGGTCATTTCCAGTTCGCGTTCCTGGTTGGTAGCGGAACGCTCCAGCATAACTTCCAACTCACCGCTGGTTTCACCGCTGGCCACCATGTGCACCATCATTGGCGGGAAGCGGCCGCTATGTTCCAGCGCCCGATGCAGACTGCTGCCCTCCTGCACCCGCCCCGCCACCACGATACTGTCTTCGCGTAATACCAGGTTGGTCAGCACCTCCCCGGCAATGCGCAGCGAATCCAGCAGTGGCACACCACTGGCCATGAGGATACTCAAAGTGGAGGCAAAGCGCGCGGTATCCAGGGCCACCAACAGCCGCGATATACCGGGGGTACGCAGTAATATCGCATGCCACCGCCGCCGCCTGCGCGGATTGCGCAACAGGCGCCGCAGGCTCCAGGCCAGCACCAGCAGGCCCACTATCAACCATACACCCCAGTCCCGAAAAAAATCACTGGATGCGATCAAGCCGCGGGTCAGCGCCGGCAACTCGCGGCGACTGTGAGCGAAAATACCCACCAGTTCAGGCACTACAAATATCATCAACAACAGGACCACAGCTATGGCCACGCCCACCAGGATAAACGGGTAGATCATCGCCATCTTCAACTTTTGCCCGGTATACTGGCGCTGCTCGGTGTAATCCGCGAGTTGTTCCAGCACCGGTCCCAGATAGCCGGCGTGCTCCCCTGCCTTGACCATGGCCCGGTACATTTCATTGAACACCAGGGGAAACTCGCCCATGGCATAAGCCAGGGTATGCCCTTCCGCCACCCGGGAGCGAACCTGCAGCAGCATGCCCTTGATACGCGAGCTGCGGCTTTGCTCGGCGGCTGCCTGCAACGCCTCATCCAGGGGCAGGTTGGACATCACCAGGGTAGACAACTGGCGGGTCAGCATCGCCAGATCGCCGGCACTGATACGCCGGCGCACCAGTGACAGGCGCCAGCCCGAGCCGGTTTGCGCCGGCCGGTTGGCCTCCGACACCTCTACCGGGCGCATGCTCTGACCGCGCAGTTGCGCGCGCACCCCGCGTTCAGAGTCTCCCTCCAGCACCCCGCGAACCAGTTTGCCCGCCGGATTCAGGGCCTTGTAGCGATAGGCAGTCATAATCCAGGCAGCCGCCCTCAGGCGACTGCGGTCACCCGCAGCACTTCAGCCAGGCTGGTTTCACCCGCCAGGATGCGGCGGCGACCGTCGGCCTCTATCCCGGCATAATGCTGACGTGCCACGCGAAGCATCTCCTGCTCACTGGCACCCTCGTAGATCATCAGGCGCAGTTGCTCGTCGATCTCGATCAATTCGTAGATGCCGGTGCGACCGCGATAGCCGGTGTAATTACAGTGGCTGCATCCCCGGGGCTTAAACAGCGTAACGTCCTCTGCTTCTCCCAGGCGCAACAACTCCCGCTCCCCGGGCTCGGGATTTACCGCTTCGCGGCATTCCACGCACAGCAGGCGCACCAGGCGCTGGGACATGACCGCCAGCAGGCTGGAGGACACCAGGAAGGGCTCAATACCCATATCCTTGAGACGCGTGATGGCGCCAATAGCGGTATTGGTATGCAGGGTGGACAATACCAGGTGACCAGTGAGGGAGGCCTGAACCGCGATTTCCCCCGTCTCCAGGTCGCGAATTTCCCCCACCATCACAATATCCGGGTCCTGGCGCAGAATGGCACGCAAACCCTTGGCAAAGGTCATATCCACCTTGGTATTGACCTGGGTTTGGCCCACCCCGGGCAGCATATATTCGATGGGGTCTTCTATAGTGAGGATATTACGCGAGGCCTCATTGATATGGGACAGACCCGCATACAAGGTAGTGGTTTTGCCCGAACCGGTAGGCCCGGTGACCAGGATAATACCGTGAGGGCTGCGCAGGAATTTCTCGTAGCCCGACAACACCTGCTCATTCATATCCAGTTGCGCCAACTTCAATTGTCCCGCCGCAGTATCCAGCAGGCGCAAAACCACTCTTTCACCATAGGCGGAAGGAATAGTGGACATACGTATATCCACCGCGTGGCCGGCAATCTTGATCGATATCCTGCCATCCTGGGGTACCCGCTTTTCGGCAATATCCAGCCTGGCCATCACTTTCAGGCGCGACACCAGCAGGGGCGCCAGCATGCGCTTGGGGGACAGCACTTCCGTGAGTACGCCGTCGATCCGGTAGCGCACGCTGAGACGATCCTCGAAAGTCTCCACATGAACATCGGACGCCTTGTCGCGCACCGCCTGGGAGAGAATAGCGTTGATCAGGCGAATGATAGGCGCATCGTCCTCCGCGTCCATCAGGTCGCCGGAATCGGGAATTTCATCCGCCAGGCGGGTGAGATCAACGTCGGCGCCGATGTCCTCCGCCATCTGCACCGCCGCATTGTTATCCCGCTGGTAGGCGCGGGTCAGGCGGCGCTGGAACTCTGCCTCGCTAACCCCCTCTAGCTGAAACGGACCTCCCAGCAGCCGACGCAGTTCGCTGAGCACCTGCAGGCCCGGCTGCCCCTGGTGCACTACCAGGGTGTCGCCGCCGGCAGTATCCAACAACACACCGTACTGCTGGGCGAAGCCGAAGGGCAGACTGCGCGGCGCCACGGGCTGTTTGGCGTCGACCAGGGGAGCTACTGTGTCGGGTTCAGCCATCAGCTGCCCTCCGCCGCGGTAGCGTCCCCGGCGGCATCCTCGGTGTCCTTGATCTCCTGCAGCTGCTGTATCTGGCTGTCCCACTCGGGCAGTACCGGCAGGTTTTCGTCGTCCAGGAACATCAGGCCACGCGCCCGGCGCAATTCCTGCTGGTCCTTGATATAGCGGTACTTGTCCGCCGTGGCGCCCGCCATCTGCTCATCATCGCGCAGGATAGTGGTGCGGATGAATATCATCAGGTTGCTCTTGGTGACCTGCACCGCATCAGTACGGAACAGCCTCCCCAGAAAGGGAATATCCCCCAGTATGGGGATTTTCTGGGACCCGTCCTGCACGTCATCCTTGATCAGGCCGCCGAGCACGATCACGCGCCCATCCTGCGCCAGTACCTTGGTCTGGATCTTGCGCTCATTGGTAATCAGGTCCGAGGCTATCAGCGACAGGCCCGTCAGGCTGGACACCTCCTGCTCTATATCCAGGACTACCGAGTCGCCCTCGTTGATATGGGGGGTAACTGTGAGCGTGATCCCAACGTTCTCCCGCTCAATGGTCTGGAAGGGATTCTGGGCACCGTCACCCCCGGCACCGGTATTGGTGTAGGAACCGGTGACAAAGGGCACGTTCTGTCCCACGGTAATATAGGCCTCCTGGTTGTCCAGGGTCAGCAGGCTGGGTGTAGACAGGATATTGGCGTTGGTCTGTGACTTGAGCGCGTTGAGAATAACCGCCATGTTGAAATCATCATCCAGGGTCCCCCAACCCAGGGAGAAACCCGGCGTCTGGGCCAGGGCACTGGTGAGGTCACCCAACTCGAAGTCGTTATCACTGCCATCGTCATTGCTGGGAGGAATCACCGCCTCTGCGATGCGCCGTGCGCGCGTGTCGTTGGCGTTGATATTACTGCCGAAGGCCCCGTCCTCGTTGGCGAACAACCACTGCAGGCCCAGATCCTGCCCGTCTATCAGTTCCATCTCCACGATAATGGCTTCCACCAGCACCTGGGCCCGGCGTATATCCAGGCGGTGGATAACCGCCTCCAGGGCGGCCATCTCATCCGCATCCGCGGTAATGATCAGGGAATTGGTACCCTCATCGGCCTCTATAGTCGAGGTATTGCCCCCGGTGCGGGGTTGGGGCTTGCCGTCGCCGGTATCCAGGCGCGAAATATTCTGCATCACCCGGGTCAGCACATCGGCGATATCCGGGGCCTGGGCATACTCCAGGTAAATCACCTTGACGTTACCGCTTTGCTCCAGCGGGGTGTCCAGGTACTTGATCAGTTTGCCGATGCGAGCGCGCTCCAGCTCGTCGCCGCTGACCAGCACGCTATTGGTGCGGTTATCGGCCACCAGCAATACTTCCGGCTCCGCGCCGCCACTTTGCTTGGCTTCTGATTTATTCAATTGATCCAGCATGCGCACCACGTCTTCCGACACCGCGTAACGCAGTTTGACAATATCCGTCTGCTGCACTGCGGAATCGTCCATGCGCACGATAATGTCGCGAATACGGTCAATATTCGCAGAGACATCGGAAATAATGATGGCATTGCTGGGGGCATACGCGGCCATATGGGCCTGCTGGGGCACCAGTGGGCGCAGCACAGGAATCAGCTTGGCGGCGGAAATGTTTTCCAGCCGTATCACCTGGGTAATATACTCATCGCTGCCAGAGGCCCCTTTGCCGTCGCGCACGTCCACGGGCGCAGAGCGTGCATCCTTGCTCTGAATGACGCGCACCACCCCCCCAGAACGCACCGCGGTATAACCGTGCACCTCGAGGATGGACAGAAACAATTCATAAAGCTCGTCCCGCGACACCGGCTTGCTGGAGACAACCTTGACCTTGCCCTTGACCGCCGGGTCGACAACGATAGTGGTGCCGGTGGCCTCGGCGACAAACTTGATCAATTCCTGGATATCGGTTTCTTTGAGGTTGACCGTGTAGTCCTGGGCCCCAAGCGGAGAACTCAGCCCCAACAGCAACGCCAGCAGGGCGCTGAGCAACGGTGTTCGCAATGGCCGGCTTCGAAGTGTCACTGAGTTGTCTTCCTCTTCTGGTATTGCATTACTGCGCTGCTCCGCTGTCCAGGTTGACACTGATGGACAGCGCCTGCCCCTCGCGTTCCAGGTCAAAGACCGCCTCGTTGGCGGTGCGCAGGGTCTGGTACAGGCGCATGGTATTGGCGGGATCATTTAGCGCAATGCCGTTGATGCCCGTCACCAGGTCGCCCTGCTTGAAGCCCAGTTGCTCAAACTGTTCGCGCTGCTTCCCCGGCGCCACCTGGTATCCCAGCAGCGCCCCGTCGGCTCGGACCGCGCTGACGCTGACAACCTCCGCCAGGGACTGGGGGTCCTGGTATAAACGCTCGCGAAAACTCCTGGCCAACTCGGTGGTGGCGCTATCGTTGCGCTGTTCCAGCTGCCGAGCCGACTCCGGTCTGACTCGCGGAGCAACCGGGGCCCCCTGGGCAGGCAATTGAGCGTCAAGCGCCGAGTCATCGAACAGGGGCAGCAGCTCATAGGTACCGCCGTTATCCAGCACTACCTGCCTTGGCATCACCTTGGCCAGCACCACCTCGCCGGACACCGGCAGCTTGTCTTCCACCGCATACACATCCTGGCGCTTCTTATGCTCTATGATGGCGTGGCCCAAACCGTCCTCGGAGGAGGCAACCACCCCGCGCAGCACCAAATCCAAACGCGTTTCCCTGGCGCCTTTTTCGATACCCGCACGACTGCTTTCGGCAGTCACCTCATTGGGAGTAACCACCTCGCTGGCGGGTGCCTCGGCACCCGCCTCGCCGAACAGGTGCCAGGAGACCATGCGCTGTATATCCACGGTCTCGGCACCGTCTGCGCGCGCCACCTGCTGCACCGGGTTGATTACCTGCACGTCGCTGCCCACGGCAGACTCCGGCAGCGGCAACAGCGTCCAGATAACACGCGACAACGCCAGTACGCACCAGAGCGCAAACAGTGCCAACAGTGCCCGGCGCAGCCGCCTCAGGCCCGCTGGCCGCGCAAGGGCCTGCAGCGCATCGGTAATAATCGCGCTGACTCTACCCGTCATGTCACTGGAATTACTGAGCCACTGGGCTGGCAATTCTCACTCCCCCTTATCCCGGCTGTGTGGAACTCGCCGGGTACTTTACCGCCCCCCGATTATAGGGCGCCAAGGCTAAAGTTAAAACGCAGCTGGAGCGGTAATCGACCGGAAAAGCGGCCTTCTGGCAAAGAATTGCGCAGAAAAGAAGCAAAATGACGGGACCTCGGGAAAACAGAGGCCCCGGCAGGTCTCAGGCGTCAAGCGACTGGTAATAATCCGAGAGAATTTTAGCCACCTCAGGGCGTGAAAACTCGGGGGGAGGGGCGATACCCTTGCCCAGCATTTCACGCACCGCGGTCCCTGACAACAGCACGAAATCATCCTTGGTGTGATCCGGCACATCGCGCATCATCACCACCTTGTTCAGCTTCTTGCTGTAGGCCGTGTGGTCGGCACTGAAGATTTTCAGCTCCAGGGAGCCCTCGGGCACCTCTTCGTCAAAGATGGTCTGAGCGTCGAAGCCGCCATAGTAGTCCCCTACCCCGGCGTGATCGCGTCCGACGATCAAGTGGGTACAACCGCAGTTCTGGCGAAAGACCGCGTGTAATACCGCCTCGCGCGGACCCGCATACAGCATGTCGAAGCCGTAGCCAGTCACCATAACCGTGTTGGGCGGGAAGTAGACCTCCACCATCTTGCGAATGGAAGCATCGCGCACATCCGCGGGTATATCGCCCGGCTTCAACTTGCCCAGCAGCATATGGATCAGCACGCCATCGGCATCCAGCTGTTCCATGGCCATACGGCACAGTTCCTCGTGGGCACGGTGCATGGGGTTGCGGGTCTGGAAGGCAACTACCTTCTCCCACCCATGCTCGGCAATCTCGTTGCGAATCTCAACTGCAGTGCGGAAGGTGTCCGGGAAATCGGCCTGGAAATAGGAAAAGCCAAGTACTTGTATGGGGCCGGACAGCATAGTGCGTCCCAGACCGGTGAAAGTGGCCACACCGGGATGATTCTCATCCAGAGTACGGAAGATCTTTTCCGCCATGAAGTTGATCTGTTGGTCAGTAACGGCTTCAACCGCCTCCACATCCATGATCGCCAGCACCGGGTTGCCCTCGACATTGGGATCGCGCAGCGCTATGCGGCTGCCCGCCGCCACCGACTCACTGGTCATATTGACGATAGGCACCGGGAAAAACAGGCCGTCCACGGTGTGCATTTTCTCGGCCACGCTGAGAGAGTCCGCCAGGTTCATATAGCCGGTCAGGGGGTTGAAGTAACCGCCGCCCAGCATCACCGCATTAGCCGCCGCCGCGGAGTTCAGCAGGATTGAGGGCAGGGACTCGGCCTCTTTCACCAGGGCGTGGCGCTGCTCCACGTCGTACACGAACAGCGGGTTCAGCTCATCGGAGCCATGGGGTTTGATCATTTTTATTTCCTCGCTTACTGGGCAATAATGCCGCGTTCACGCAGCACACTGAGAATGGCAGCCACCTCGTCTTCCAGTGTCTGCTGGTCGGAGTGCAGGTGGACCTCCGGCTTGAAGGGCGCCTCGTAGGGGTCGTCGATACCGGTGAAGTTCTTGATCTCCCCTGCCCTGGCCTTCTTGTACAGGCCCTTGGGGTCGCGACTTTCCGCGGCTTCCAGGGAGCAATCCACAAATATCTCGATGAAATCCATGCCGGCCGCCTCATGCAGGGCCCGGACCTGGTCCCGGTCAGCCTTGTAGGGGCTGATAAAGCTGCTCAGGGCGATTACCCCGGAGTCGACAAACAACTTGGCCACCTCCCCGATGCGGCGGATGTTCTCGGTGCGATCCTCGGCGGAGAAGCCCAGATTCTTGTTGATGCCCATGCGCACGTTGTCTCCGTCCAGCCGGTAGGACACGATACCCATCTCGTGCAGGGTGCCCTCCAGTTCCACCGCGACGGTGCTCTTGCCGGACCCGGACAAGCCGGTGAACCACAGGGTCGCCCCCTTGTGGCCCAATAGTTTTTCCCGGTGCTCGCGGGTGATATCTCCCTCGTGCCAGTGGACGTTGGTCGCTTTCTGTTCTGCCATAGCTGTTATCTCTCCGGTGTGTTATCAATCTGTCATTTCAGGTGCCGTACCCTACCCGGGACGTATTTATCGATGCTGGTGCGAAAGAATAAAGCGCTCCCGGTAAGCTCTGAATTGTTGTTCCAGCCCTTCCTCGCTAAAGCCAAACTGCGCCAGGGTATATTCGTGGGGCGGACGCAGTTCACGACGGTTAAAGTCCTGCCAGCGCGCCATTTCCGCTCTCGCTTCTTCGGTCAACTCCATATCCAGGAAGTCGTATATCTTGCGAATTTCCTGCAGCGGCTGACTGACCGTGTCGCTGAACCACAGGTCCAGAAAACGCTCGTCACCCAGTTGCTCGCGCACCGCCATAGTGTGGCGCATGCCCCGGGCAAATTTGCCCGCCCACTGCCGACCTACTTCCTTCGGGTCAGCCTCGTCCGAATAAATCACCCACATCCCGGCTATTAAACTGGCCAGGGAGGGAATGGTCTCCAGAGGATCGCGGTGGGATTGTACCACTTTCGCGTCAGGAAATACCTTGAACACCAGGTCCATGTAATGCAGGTGATGTGGCGCCTTCAGCACCCAGCGCTGGCCCTGCTGGCCACTGCGCTTTTTCTGCCACTGCAGGAACTGCAGCAGCACCTTGAAGTACCGGTAACCGGGGGTATGGTCCTGGCTTTCGATCCACTGGTCAAAGCTGGGGATATTGGCAAAGGCCTGTATGTTGAAGCTGTAAAATGACTGCTCCAGCAACATAATGTCCTCGTCCGGACCCATGGCGTCCATCGGGTGAATCGCCAGTAATTCGGGATTGCCGTCCACCATGGCCTGCATTTCAGCCTTTGCTTCGGTGATGCGGCGATCTCCCGCTGCGGTAAAATCCCAGTCCAGTGCGGGACAGGGGAAGCGCACCTCGTACCACAGTGGTGCATACATGCGGTGATCTGCGGCAATGGTGCGATGCAGCATGGTAGTGCCGGTGCGTGGCAGACCGACAATGACCAGCGGCGCCTCGATCTGCTCCTCCAGAATCTCGGGATAGCGCGAAAGATACGACTGCACGCGCAGTCGCGTGGCAAGAATATCCACCACGCGCTGGCGCAGCACCGACTTGCCAATAGCGTTCAGCTGCGCCTCGTACTGCAGCGACCAGAGCAGCTTTTCCAGCGGTTCGCGGTAGCTGTCGTCACCAAAATCCTTCAGGCCATCAACCGCCTGCGCATCCGCCACCACGGCATCGGCGTCAAAATTACTATCATCCATGGTCAAACACTCTCGCCTCCCGTTTCGAGCTGAGCCAGCGGTACAACCTTGGTACGCACCGGTGGATAATCCTGCGCCTCCACATAGCGCAGCAGCATGGCGCCGCTGGCGTGCCCTGCGGTGGTCAGCCAATTGGGGTGCCCGGGATTCCTGGCAGCAACCACAATCTGTACACTGCCATCGGGCTGGTAGTGGGCTGAGTCCCGGTTAATACTGATACGGTGGTAGCGATAATCCAGCGACTCCATCCAGTAATTGGACAGCTGGAAATTCCAGGTGCGACAGACCGAAGGCGGCGCGAACTCGATCAGCAGTGCCTGCTGCGGTGACAGCTCCCAGTAACTGTTGTGATAGTAGATCGAGGGATCGCCACCGCAGCGCAGGCACATGGCCTGATCGTTGGGAGGCAGTTGGTTGACATGCCCGCGGAAACCGTCCATCCACTGCTTGAACAGGCCGGCGGTGCCGCTGACAAAGGGCACCACCGAAGATAGTTGCGCTGCAAATTCTGCCGCATCCAGGGTATCGCTGCCCACCGGGTCCAGGCATTCGATGTGCAATTCTGCACGCTGCTCTGACTGGCGATCGCGAAAGGTCTGGCGCACCAGGATATTGTCCGAGTCCGGGGTCATGGGCAGCCAGTTACCGGGTTGCTCCCGGGTACTGACCAGCAGTTCGAAGTTGCCGTTTTCATCTACCTGCAGTTGCTCCAACTCAACATGACCGGTGGGCGCCATAGCCCCGCCGCCGGCGAAGGAACCCGCCTTGGTCTCTATACTGAGATAGGATACCGAGCCGCGATTGCCATAGATGCGGTATTCCCTGCGCCCATCCACGGCACAGTTCTGGTAGTAGTTATCGGGGTTGTCGTTGCCAATCTTGGCGGTTTCGTGGGACAGAGAGTAAAACTGTGGGTAATCCGCACTGGCAAACTCGATGTTTTTTTCCAGGCTCAGGCGCAACAGCCGCGTGAGATAGCGAAAACCCTCAGCCCGGGTCAGGTCGTCCCCGGGTACAGTGGCGTCCAGTATCTGCTCGCCACTATCGCGCAGAGCGTCGCAGAACTCCCGCCACAGCTCGCCACTGCGCAACTTTTCCAGGTTGTTGTTTTCAGCCATGTTGGTCACCGTTCGGGGGGCGCTTAGTATGGCAGACTGCGGCCGCCGGAACAGCCGGTCAGCGGCTGACTATTTTGACTAAAGGTAGAATTTGACCAGCGACAGCACCAGCATCAAGCCCACCAGGGGCATCAACCAGCGGCGCAGCTGCTGCAACCGCGCGGGATCCGGCGCGCTGCCAAAGCGCTCACCCAGAAACACCATCAGTGCCACGCCGCCAAAGACAAACAGCAGGATCAACAACAGATTATTCACCGCCACTCTCCTCGCGCAATGGCGCGGTTCCCGCCCTGACACTGGCGTACCAGGCGGAGGGGTTGTCGATCTCGCCCTCCTCGTTCAGGGGCGGATAACGCAAGCCGCGTTGTTCACAGTAGTCCCTCACCGCGGGGTGGCCCCACTCGAACAACAGCCGCTGGTAGGTCTGCTGGTCAATACGTGTGCACTCATATAATCCGGCTTCCTGTCGCTGACGCTGGGCCTCAGCGAGAATGATACCCGATGCCACTGAGACATTCAGTGAGCCCACCATACCCACCATGGGCACGGTAACACAGGCATCGACCATGGTTTCACCCTGCGTACTCAGGCCGCGCCGTTCATTGCCCAGCAGCAGCGCCGTCGGGCGGGTATAGTCGATATCGCGAAAATCCACCGCGTTATCCGCCAGGTGCGCCGCGACCAGCTGATAGCCGTCTGCACGCAAGGGCTGCAGCGCCGCGGCCAGTTCGCCATACCGGCGCACCTCCACCCAGTGGTGCGAGCCCATCGCGGTGCCGCGAAAAGCCTGGTATTCCTCATCACCCAGAACCGCGTGCAGGGACATAATGCCCACCGCATCGCAATTGCGCACGATAGCCGACAGGTTGCGCTGTTTGTGCACGAAATCGGTGACCACCGTGAGGTCCGGTTGCCGCCGGTCCAGCACCTGGCGCAGGCGAGCGATACGCTGTGGGGTCATATCACCGCCTGGAGTGAACGGGCCATGGCGTTGGTGCTAGCGCGCCTGCTTACCGGGGTCATCCAGTTCCGCAGGGGCCTGTGACCCGGCAAACACCACCTTGGCCAGACCCTCGGACAGGGCAAATATCTGGGTGGAAGCAACCTCGTAATCCGATTCGCTGATCAGCCACTGCCCATCCCTGCAGACATAGGTATCCCGGTAAAAACCCGCCAGCTGGGTCACGGTCTGCTGGCGGGTATCGATGAGGTAGTAATACAGACCCCAATGCCCGGACGCATGACCGGCATCGTGCACCTCAATTTGCGGATTCTGACCGTGGTGCATTTCCACAATATGATCGTGACAGGCCAGTTCGGAGAATATGTCCACCAGTTGCTCGCGATCAGTGAACTCGCCGATACGCCCATAGCGCAGCTCAATCCTACCGGGGGCAAAACACTCCCTGATCCCTGCTACTTGCTTGGTGTCACAGGCGTGGAAATAGCGCGCTTTGAGCTGTTTGATCGCCTCTATGGCCTCAAGCCGGGCCAGGCGTTGCTCCAGGTCTGTTATGGCCACCGGAAACTCAGCGCGAAACCCGGTAGGCGTCGGGAATCTGTTCCATCCCCTCCACGGTGCAGTCCAGGTCTTTGAGCAGGCCATCCTTGAGACTATAAACCCAGCCGTGAACGGCCAGTGATTGTCCGCGCGTCCAGGCCCGCTGGGCAATAGTGGTATGGCAGACGTGCGCCACCTGGGTTTGCACATTCAATTCGCAAAGCAGCTCCAGGCGGGACTCTTTATCCGGCACCGCTTCCAACAGGTCATAATTGGCGTGTTGTACATCCTTGATATTACGCAACCAGTTATCCGCCAGCCCATTGTCATGATTTTCATACGCTGAGCGAATACCGCCACAACCATAGTGCCCCACCACGATGACATGCTTGACTTTCAGCACGTCCACCGCGTACTGCAATACCGTAAGGCAATTAAAATCCGTATGCACCACCACATTGGCCACATTGCGGTGCACAAATATTTCACCGGGCATCAGGCCGACAATCTGGTTCGCCGGCACCCGGCTGTCCGAGCACCCTATCCACAGGTATTCAGGGTTTTGCTGGGCCGCCAGCTTGGCGAAAAAATCCGGGTCGCTGGTCTTTACATGAGCGGCCCACGCACGATTATTGTCAAACAGGCTATCCAGCTTGCTCACTCGTTATATCCTTAGACTAATAAAGTACTGAGACGAGCCTGGGCAACCTGGTTGCCGCCTTTCGACTGGGCGGACTCCAGGGCCTTGTTACCCGCAGTTTCCATTTGCCGGGCCAGCTGGGGCATATCCACTGCCGGATAGCTATTAGGCTCCCAGGTGACCAGGCCGACACTGACCGTGACCTGCAGCACCGCACCGCGGCCGTCGTCGATGGCAAAGTCCTCGATATCATGGCGCATACGATCTGCGATTTCCTGCCCCAGCACTTCGCCACTGCCGGGAATCAGCACCGCAAATTTCTGTCTAGAGAGTCGTGCCATCATATCCGTCGCCCGCAGGTCAGAGGAAATGCGCTCGGCGATTTTTTTCAGCACAAAATGCCCGCGGCGCTCACCGTAACTTGCATGCAGGTCATCGTATTCATCGACCTCCATCATCAGCACCGTAACGGGCTGGTCAGCGCGGCGCGCCCGGGATATTTCCCGCGCGATATCTTTTTCAAATCCACGCAGGTTACTGATCTGGGTGAGGGGATCCAGCAGAGTCAACTGGGACACCTGCTGCCGCGTTACCGCCATCTTGAAGCAGGCCGAGATCACCGCCGCCAGATGCGCCACCAGGCCCGCATCCTCTTCACCAGACACCAGGGCTTCGTCCTGCAAACCCAGGTGTAAACTGCCAATCATGCGCCCGGAATCCATCAGCGGCAGCAGCAGTGCATACTCGATGCCATGCTCGGTTTTGAGCACCTCAAACATGCGGGAGTCAGTGGCATCGATAAGCGCGATATCCGGCTCCAGGTCGTACAGCTCCTGCATCGGGAAGGCATCGTGTTGCAATTGCAGGTGGTTGCCGTAGCGATGATTACCGACTATCAGGCCAGCCAGCACATCTTCGGGATCATAGAGCCACAACTCTGAGACCCTGAAAGCGAAATGCCGGGGCATACTGACAAGTAGGATTTCCAGCAGGGCTTGCAGATCCAGGGCCGCCAGCAGCATATGCTCAAACTGCTGGGCCTGCAGATAAAGGTAACGATTAAGAGTGACCTTCTCGGTCATGCGCTGCTCGCGTAGTTCCGATCGGGATACCACCGGGGGGGCTCCCTGGATTTCCTCATCCTGAAAGCCTGTTCGACCCTTGTCATCCTGCATCCACATTACCCGTTGTTTGCCGGACTATCCGCGCTGCCCGGTCTACTTATATTGGTTTATCAGTTTAAGCGCCATATACTTACGATGCAAATTTCACGTGCGTTTGAACAGGGCATTTTTACGCCCTGGCAGATGGACGATTGAGTATTAGAGCAAAACACAACTACCCATGATCAACGCCCTGCCATCCCCGGTGCAACACAGGTTGGAGCAAACACTGGCACAGTGGCGCCAGTGGCAGTGCCAGCCTGCGCTCAGCGAGGCACCCAAGGCGGTGGGGATACTGGGCGGGGGCATCAGTAATTTCACTATCCTGGTGGAGCAAGAGTCCCGGTTCGTGGTGCGTATCGACGGCCTTACCCCGGCGACCAACGGACTCAACCGCCAGGTGGAATGGCACGCCCTGGCTGCCGCACACACCGCGGGCATCGCCCCTCGTCCTTTGTATTTCAACCCCGAACTGGGCAGCCTGGTGTGCGACTTCCTGCCTCCGGACGAGACCCAGGAACAGTGTATCCAGGACATAGCCATGCTGCTGCGCGGTATTCACAAGCTGCCGGCCCGACACCATCGCCTGGACCTGGGAGAGCGGATACGCCGCTATGAGAAACAACTGGAACACCGCGAGGAGCCACTCCCGGGCGCACTGGCAGCCTGCACAGATCGGGTCTTATTATTGCTTGAACAGGCGACGCAACCGGACAAACCGGTCTTGTGCCACAACGATTTACTGCGCGCCAATAGACTTTACAGCGGCGGGAAGCTATGGGCCCTGGACTGGGAGTACTGCGCCATGGGCAGTCCCTGGTATGACCTGGCGGTGGTAGTCAGCGGTGATGACCTGGACCAGGAGCACACCGCGCAGCTGCTGCACGCCTACCTTGGCCATGCGCCTGCGGCGCCGGAGTGGAAGATGCTGTGGATATACAGCGCCCTGTATCGCTATATCGAGTTGTTATGGTACCTCGCCCTGCAGAAATGTCCCCCTGAGGAAGATTTCATACCGGACAAAATCGTCGCGCTGGAGATCGTATTGGCGCGGATAGACAAAGCGCCCTGATCAATCGCGAAAGTTAGTGAACTGCAGCGGGGCGCCAAAGTCCTCTTCCCGCAACAGCGCCATTACCTGCTGCAGGTCGTCGCGTTTCTTGCCGGTTACCCGCACCTGCTCGCCCTGAATCTGTGCCTGCACCTTGAGTTTGGCGTCCTTGATCTTCTTTACGATGGACTTGCACTGGGCGCTGTCCAGGCCGTGGCGCAACACCACATTGGCCTTTACCAGTTTTCCCGTGGTCACCGCCTCTGAAGTATCCATAGCACCTGGATCGATATCGCACTTGATCAGGGCGCTGCGCAACATATCTTCCATCTGCGTCACCTGAAACTCCGCCTCGGCGGTAATCACCACCGTGCGCTCCTCGCGCTCAAAAGAAGCCTCCACGCCTTTGAAGTCGAAGCGGTTGCCCACGATCCTGCCGGCCTGGTCAACCGCATTGGTGAGCTGGTGCAGATCGACTTCCGAAACAATGTCAAATGATGGCATAGTGCGTATCCCTCAATCACATACATGCAAAACTGGAGGTACATAGTAATGGCCCCTCGCCAGTTTTCAATCCCGGCCTGCAGGATTGCGCTGTGAGCAATGCGCACTGGCATATCCTGGGCGCGGGTGCCATGGGTTGCCTGATGGCCGCCAGGCTGCATGCCGCGGGGTGCGAGGTCACTGTGGTGCTGCGCGAGACGCAGGCGAACCAAAGCGTACAACTGGTGCTGGAGGAAGGCCGCGCGCGCCGCGAAATCACACTACCCGGATCCAGCGCGAAGGATGCCGGGGAGATCAGCCACCTGCTGGTTACCACCAAGGCCTATGACGTGGAACAGGCGGTGCGCTCTATAGTCCATCGCCTGGACGGGCAAAGCCAGGTGCTGTTGCTGGTCAACGGCCTGGGCCATGCGCAGCCCCTGTTGCAGGATTTCCCCTGGCTGCAGCTGTTTTATGGCACTACCACGCAGGGCGCCTACCGCACGGCGCCCCACCACGTATGCCATGCGGGCAGCGGGCAAACCAGGATAGGCCGTCCCGGGCAGCCTGCTGCCCCCGCGTGGATGAGCCGGTGGCAGCAGGCGCTGCCTGACTGTCGCTGGGAAACGGATATCGCCCAGGCCCTGTGGCTGAAACTGGCAATAAACTGCGCGATCAACCCGCTCACGGCACTGCATAACTGCCGCAACGGCGACCTGGCCAGCCGCGAAGAACTCGCCCGGGAGGTGGCCGGGCTATGCGCCGAAATCGCCGAGCTGACCAGGGCCCAGGGTTATATGCAACTCGCGGCAGACCTGCAGCAGAAGGTACAGGCCGTGATCAAAGGCACGGCGGAAAATCACTCTTCGATGCTGCAGGATGTGCGCGGCGGCCGCAGAACCGAAATTGATTACATCACCGGACACCTGTTGCGGGTGGCGGCACAATGCGGTGTCGACATGCCGCGCAACCAGGCATTACTGGAGGAGGTACTGGCACTTGGCCATTGAATTCACACTGCCCGATGCGGCGCTGGCTCCCATCGCGCTGTCGGGTGTCGCCGTCGTGGCGCTGGTGGTTTGCGATTATCGTGGTTTTCGCCCGGGTCGCTACCTGTGCAAGCCGCTGGCGGCCCTGGCCTTCCTGTGGCTGGCACTGGTCATGGGCGCCACCGGCAGCAGTTATGGCACATGGATACTGGCGGGGCTGGTGTGCTGCCTGGCCGGAGACCTGCTGCTGATGGCCGACAACGAGCGCAGCTTCCTGGCGGGACTGGTGGCGTTCCTCTGTGGCCATCTGTGCTATTGCATCGCCTTTCTGGGACTGGGTGACTCCCTCGCGGGTTTCGGCGCCACTGCCCTGCCGGCACTAATGTTATTGATATTAAGCCTGCGCTGGCTGATGCCCCATGTGGGTTCCGAGATGAAAGTACCAGTGATTGCCTATACCGTGGTCATTACCCTGATGCTGTTGTGCGCCGGTCTCACCTTCGGACAACCAGTCGCAATGCTTACAATCTGCGGCGCCTGGTGTTTCGCCATATCAGACCTGGCCGTAGCGCGCAGGCAATTCGTGAATCCAAGCCCGTCAAACGGCCTTTGGGGCACGCCTCTGTATTTCGGGGCGCAGATGCTGCTGGCGGCCTCTGTGGGATTCATTCACTGATACAAACCGGCGGTTGTGTCGCGAATGATCTCGCCCCACTGGGCAATCGTCATATCGGGGAACAGCAGTGCCTGTTGCTGGCGTTGCCCGCCGCCGTGGTCA
>JARFQU010000210.1 GCA_029287595.1 Halioglobus sp.
AGCGCTTCCTTCCCTTCCCGCAGGGCATAGCCAATACCCTCGATGATGGCCCGGTAGATATGGGCGCGGGTATGTACCTCGCTGAAACCGATAATGGCGCCCCTTGCCTCAGGCCCCTCGGGCAAGGCACCCGCAGACCAGTAGGGCTGCAACAGCAGTCCCTCGGATCCCGGTGGGACAGCCCGCAGCAGGTCATCAAACAGAGACTCGGGCGTTACACCCCGCTCTTCGGCCAGCCGTTGCTCGCGCAGGCCGAACTCGTTTTTGAACCAGCTGACCATCCAGAAACCGCGTTGCACTGCCATCTCAGGGTTGAAGGTACCCGGCACCACACCGGGATAGGGGGGGTGGGAACGGCCCACCTCCAGGTACTTGTCCGTGGTGATATTGAATGTCGCCGTGGTGCCGAAGCTCAGGCTGCCCACATCACCCGCCAGGCAACCTGATCCCAGCACTTCACAGGCCTTGTCCGAACCTGAGGCCACCAGCGGTATCCCTGCGGGTATGCCAGTCTCGCGCGACGCAGCTTCACATATCAGGCCAAGGCTTTGGCCCGCAGGCCGCAGCTCTGGCAGCATCTCGGCTACTAGAGGTAAGGTCCGCCACTTCCAATCACCGGGGGATGCCCAACACTGGCGCTTGAAATCAAATGGGATGTAGCCCACCTGACTGGCCACGGCGTCTGTATAGTTTCCCGTCAGTCTATGGGTATGATATCCGGAGAGCAGCAGGTACTTTGCCAGCTGTTCCCAGATATCGGGACGCTGTTCGGCAAACCAGTTGGCCTCGGCGTTGGCATGAAACCGGGCCACCGCATCGCGGGCACCAATGGCCCGTATTACCAGTTTTTGCAGCGGACCCAGGCGCGGCTTTGACTCTACCTGCCGCTGATCCAGCCAGCTGATTGCCGGATGTAGTGACTGGCCGTCACTGCCAAGTGGGACCACGGTAGCTCGCTGGGTCGTGACTGAAACCGCGCGGATCTCTTCCCGTGGAAAATCCAGCATCGGCCACAGCAGCTGGCACGCCTTGCACAGACTGCTCCAGAAGTACTCGGGGTCCTGTTCCGCCAGACCCGGCGCCGGGGAAGAGTAAGACTCAATATCGACCTTGCTCTTGGCCAGTAATTCACCATCACGGTCAAACACCATGGCACGGATACTTTGCGTACCATTGTCGATGCTCAGCAGGTACTGTCCGTCAGGCGTGGCCATTATCGAGGCCATCATCGGGAAGACTGTAAAACCGCCGCAGGATGTCGCGGTAGCGTGCGACCTCGCTCTGCCAATGGGAATCGCTCCAACCAGCGAGTTCCCTGAACATAGGCGCCAGTTCGTCAAACAGTTGTTCGCCGCCCGAGGGTAGCAGCAGCCCGAGACGGGTTCGACGCAACAGCAGGTCGTCCAGGTGAACTGTCGCCTCCTGCTGAATCGCCCAGCGACATTCCGCCAGGCAGAAATCCGTGCCTGCGACACGCACATGCTCCGACTGTGGCGCGCCCTCCAGCAGCGCCTGCGCCGCATCTCCATAGCGACCCAGTAGTCGACGCGCCCAGGCAGTGTCTCCGGGCACCAACTGTGCGGGATCGGTTCCGGGCGGGTTGAAAATACGGTCATCGTCCGCCATTTGCGGGTCTGGCAGTTTCGACGCCGCCGCTGCCAGGGCATCCAGGGCGATAAGCCGGAATGTCGTCAGCTTACCGCCGCTGACCGTCACCAGTCCTTTATCGGACCAGACCGCGTGGTCGCGACGTTCCTTGGAAGGATCCTTGGACTTTTCCGAACCGATCACCGGCCTGACGCCGGACCAGGTAGAGATCACGTCCTGTCGCGAAATCCCTTTCTCGGGAAACTGGCTATTTACCCCATCCAGCAGGTAGTCGACTTCTTCAGTCGTGATACTGGCCTCTTCGTCGATGTCGTCACCGTGGTCCAGGTCCGTGGTGCCAATCGCGGTCGCTCCCTCCCAGGGAAAAACGAACACACTTCGCTTGTCGGCAGGATGAAAGAAGGAGAACACACCGTCCACCGGCAGGCGCTCCTGCGGTATAACCAGGTGGCTGCCCCGCAGGGGGCGAACGCGCACCTCGCTATTGACCCGGTTGCGGAGCTTGTCTGCCCAGGCGCCGGTGGCGTTGATGACCACCGGTGCGCGTATTTCCAGGGGTTCAGGGGCGGCGCCCTCCACAGCCTGGTCCAGCAGGCGGACCCCCGTCACCTGGTCGTTCTCGACCAGCAGCTCGTCGACCTTCAGGTAATTCAGTGCGCAGCCACCCCGGTCAATGCCCTCCTGTAATACGCGCATGACCAGCCGGGAATCGTCAGTGATGCCATCGGTGTAGTAGCAGGACCCTTTGAGATCGGCTCCACCCAGGCCCTGGAAACGCTGCCGCGACTGTTGTGCATTACTGTAGCCTGAGCTCTTGATACCGGCGAAATGGTCGTAGAACCACAGCAGAATGCGGAACAGCCAGCGCCCCGGAAATACGCCCTTGCGCATCCCGAAATAGAAGTCGGTACGTTCAACCAGGCCGGGGGCTTCCGCCACCAGGCGTTCGCGCTCGGTCACTGATTCCTTTGTCAACTTGAAGTCACCAAGGCCCAGGTAGCGCAACCCTCCGTGAATCATTTTTGAAGAACGACTTGAAGTTCCCCAGGAGAAATCCTTTTGCTCGACCAGCAAGGCGCGATATCCAATGCGCACAGCCTCTCGAAGTACCCCCGCGCCGGTGATGCCACCGCCGACGATAATCAGGTCCCACTGGCACTGCTCGCCCGCGCGCATTTTCTGCAACATTGCGCTGCGATCGGTAAATGGTACGGTGGCTGTCATTTATTTACTCCGTGCCGGAAGGCATTGACTATTGATTTGCATCCGGTAGCAGCTTGCCGGGATTAAAACGACCGTCGGGGTCGAAAAAATCGCACAACTGGCGAATGGCCTCCAGACCGAGCGGCCCCTTCTCTGCGGCAATATAATCGCGATGATCTGCCCCCACACCGTGCTGGTGGCTAATGGTGCCACCACAGGACACGATGGCGTTGGCGCCCGCGGCCTTGATCCTGTGCCAACGTTCAAGTGTCTTCTGATAATCGTCGTCACAGCGGAACATATAGGTGGTGTAGATGCTCGACCCCTGG
>JARFQU010000043.1 GCA_029287595.1 Halioglobus sp.
ATCGGCTACCTCGTGTACCTGGCTTTTTCACTACGCGCCCACAATGCCGGCTAATCTGGCCCAGGATTATAAAATGAACAAGCCCGCCCTCACCGTCTACGGCTCAAAGGTTTCCTACTACACCGGCAAGCTGGAAGCCTACCTGCGCTACAAGGAAATACCCTACCAGTTCCAGGCGATGACCGCGGAATATTTCAATCGCATCGTGCCGGAAAAAACCGGTGCGCAGCAGATGCCCGCCGTGGAATTCGCGGACGGTCGTTGGGCCACCGACAGTACGCCACTTATCGCCTGGATGGAGGAGCAGTACAGCGACTCCAGCGTGCTGCCGCAAGATCCGGCCCAGGCCTTCCTCTGTCGCCTGATCGAGGATTACGCTGATGAATGGCTGTGGCGCCCGGCCATGCATTACCGCTGGAGCCACTTCAGCGATCGCCAGTTGCTGGGAACGCTGCTGGTAGATGAACTTTTTACCGACGTCATGGCGCCCACCTGGCTCAAACGCTGGAAAATTCGCCGCCGCCAAAAATCGCATTTCGTGGATAAGGATGGCGTCAACAGCCATACCCGGTCGCATGTAGAACTCGGTTACCTGCATATCCTGGATCTGCTGCAGCACATTCTCAACACACGGCCCTACCTTTTCGGGGACCGCCCCACCCTGGCAGACTTCGGCCTGTTCGGACCCATGTTCAGGCATTTTTCCCAGGACCCGACCCCCGCCGAAATCATGCGCCAGCGCGCGCCTGCGGTGTTCGCCTGGGTGGGAAGGCTGTGGAACGCACGTGCGTCAGCCTGTACCGGCGAACTGGTAGAGGGCATCCCCAATGACCTGCTGCCCCTGCTTCGAGAAATCAGCGAAACCCATCTCCCAAACCTGGCTGCCAACGCCACGGCCTGGCGCGAAGGTAGCGAAAAATATGATGTGGCGATACAGGGTACTGCCTACACAAACCTGCCGGTATCGCGTTATCGCTGCTGGTGCCTGGAACAGTTACAGGCCCAGTTTGGCGATCTGCCGACGGCATCGCGCGAAGCGGTGCGCACGCTGCTGGAAGACCAGGGGGGATGGGACCCCCTGTGGCAGGTAGAGGAGCCCCGCTCCGATTACGACCCGGAAGGTCGGGCTCCCTTCGCGGTGGGCCTTAAGGTCTATCCGGTGCAAGGTGCCTGAACAAACCGTTGTGTGAAATAGCTATGCAACTACCGCAATAAACAGCAAGGACAAAACATGAGCGACAACAGACTTGAAGGCAAACGCGTACTGCTGACCCAGGCAGACGATTACATGGGCCCGGCTACCATAGAAGTATTTCGCGAACATGGGGCAGAGGTTGTTGCCGATACCAGCGACCTGACACAACCCGGCGCAGTGGAACAACTGGTAGCTGATACGGGCCACATCGACGTGCTGGTTGCCAACCTGGCTGCCAGCGCCAATCTCGGCGTGAGCGCCATCGAGATGCCGGATGAAACCTGGGCCAGTATGTTTGATGTGATGGTGCACCCGTTGCACCGCCTGTGTCGAGCCGTGCTGCCGCAGATGTACGAACGCGGGGCCGGCAAGATCGTGGTTTACGGCAGTGCCACCGGTTTGAAAGCCATGGAGGGGGTGTCGGCCTACGGCGCCGCGCGGGCCGCCCAGGTAGGCTTCATCAAAGCCGTGGGCATAGAGGCGTCACGCCACAACGTGCAGATCAACCTGATCGCGCAGAATTTTGTGGAAAACGCCAAGTATTTTCCACCGGAGTTCACGGTGACAGAAGAATTCCAGCAATTGCTGACCCAGGTACCCGCCGGGCGACTGGGCACGGGACGTGAGGATGCGCTGTTCGCCCTGTTCCTGGCTTCCAATGAAAGTGATTTCTTCGTGGGACAGGCGATTCCGTTCAGCGGTGGCTGGGTACAGTAAAGACCGCCGGGATTAGTGCCCTCACCAGGACGATTACGCGGTATTTATCTAAGCGGATCCGGCTGCAAAGCTCCCCTTAACAAACCAAGGAATCGCCAGAGTGTCGCGCACACCAGGGCGTGGTCAATACTGCCGTCTAACAATAGAGACTCCAGTCGATCTATCGCAACCAGTTCCACCTCAATAACCTCGGTTTCGCTGTAGTGTGCTTCAGCGCAGGATGCCTGTACATCTGCGTAATAGGTGTGCAAAGCATTATTAAAAAGCGCAGGATTGGGGTTTAACACACCCAGGCTATGGACTTCAGTAGCCAAATAGCCCGTCTCCTCCTCGCATTCGCGTATGGCAGCCGTCGCGGGGCTCTCCCCTACATCTACCATGCCGCCCGGTATCTCCAGCGTGACACCCCGGCTGCCGTGTCGATATTGCCTGATCATCACAATCTCGTCGTGCTGCGTTATCGGCACTAAATTCACCCAGTTGGGACTGTCTATAAATACAAAGTTGTGCTCCTTACCGGTGTAAGGCGAGCTCTCACTGGCTTCACAAAAATCAAGTATGCGCGTCTCCTGTAACACCCGGCTCGCTTTCCGGCTCCAGCTTTTTATCATGCTCGGCTCTTTATCGATTAGGCGGAGCCCTGAATGATACTACCGATGTTGGTGTAGCAGCGGTAAGCACCCGTTTCAAGCGCACCTCAGACGAAACTGATGATGGTTCGGTGAAAGCATACTCCCCGCCTATGGCATAGCGATTGGCATCCTTGAAATTCCGGTCAATAATCAACTCCGGATAGCCTTCAATCTGCAGATCGGTACTCTCGAAGTCATCGAAGAATACCCGCTCGAAATCCCAAAAAAAGGTAAACGCATTACTAAGCTGGTGTGAGCCACTCACAACCACGCGTTCCGGCATATCCCAGGTGAGGGAGTCATCGACTTTCTGATAGGTTTCGTCCGACAGCAATTGCCCTTTGATAGTGGCATTTCCCTCAAATTCAAAATCCGACATGTAGTTGTAAGCCAGCCCGAGCCGGTGTCCGGGAAGAAACTCATAGGTCAGGCCCACCACCACATGTGCTTCTATATCGTCTCCTTCCAGCTTTACCCGGGTACCCGACTCACCGCCCAGATAGCTCCGGATGCTTGTCAGGGTTTCCGCGGCTGATTCGGGGTCAAGGCCTGAATCCCCGATAGCTGCTTTCAGGCACAGCGCCTGAGCAGGCGGGTGCAAGCCCTCGCATTCTCTGGCCAAACCGACAAAATCGATGACACTAGCAATATCGTCTCCCGCTGACGCACTGAGCGAAGGCAGGTCCTGTTTCTGCTCGAAGGAACCATAGATTGCACCAGCGCCAATACCGAAGGTCCACTGATCATCGAAGCGCCAGGACAGCGAATTGACCAACCCAAGCACCTGCACCTCGTTAGATGTCACAATAGGACGCGATCGGAAGCGTCTACCATAATCCATCCCCTGGCCAGCGCTTGCGCCCAGGCCAATACCCCAGGTCAGCCTGTCACTCAGTGGCCGCACATAGCCCAGCGTTGGAATAAAGCTGGAATTCTGCGCGTTGTTATTAGAACAAGTGTTTTCGGCTTTACAGTCCCAACCTTCATTGACCTCCCAGTCTGGAAAGACCCCCGTCAGGTTACCGCCTATCTGAGCGCCATTGAGTAGTGACATTGCTGCAGGGTTATTGGTGATCGCTGCCGTACTACGGTCGTAAACAGCAGAGCCAGCGTTAGCCAGCCCAGTCACCTGGGACGGCGCATTGACCATAAATCCAACCGCGGAGGCCCCTTCACTACCAAGCAACAAGACACAGGAGGTTAACAACGAGCGCCGCCAGGCACGACCGGGACAGTTCTCTTGGATCATGGTTACACTCATTTGGTTTATCATTACGTGGCTAACAGTATAGCTAGAATTCAATTTATGTCGCCAATAGTCATGCCCCTGGCGGCAGCAGCCATGTCGAAAACAAGTGCACGAACAGATAATAAGTACATCACTTCATAACTGGGAGTAACTGATGTCACAGGGAATTGTATTTTTGCTTTTCTTGGCTTTTGCGGGGTCGTCCGCAGTGTCCTGGCTTGTTTCAGAAATCGAATTCTGGCGCGGCCTGAGGGCGCGCAACCGCAGGTTTGCCGAGTACGAAAGGCTCAGGGGCGAACGCTCTTAAGATACCCTCGGTTTGTAATGGCAGCAGCAGCTAACCATTTGCCGTTATTGCATACGGCGACCTGGGGGCCGATACGTCTTCCCACTGCCATTCCAACAGAAGTCACCGGGGCGATTGCGCGGTATAATGGCGCGCCTTGAAGCCACTTATTCTGGAACCCCGATGCGACTGATGCTCGCCCCCATGGAGGGCGTAATCGATCACACCATGCGCGAGCTACTCACCTCCCTGGGCGGTGTGGATCGCTGTGTCACCGAGTTTGTCCGGGTCAGCGACCGCCTGCTGCCACCCAGGGTGTTTCGCCGCCTGTGTCCGGAACTGGACCACGGTGGTACCACTGCAAGCGGCGTCCCGGTGTATGTGCAGATACTGGGGGGCGTCCCCCAGGTCGTCGCCGAAAACGCGGCCAGGGCGGCAGAACTCGGTGCACCCGGCGTGGACCTCAACTTCGGCTGCCCGGCCAAAACGGTGAATCGCTCCGATGGTGGCTCTATTATCCTGCGCGATCCTCAGCGGGTGCACGACATCACCGCCGCCGTGCGCAATGCTGTGCCTCTGCATGTGCCGGTGACTGTAAAAACCCGGCTGGGCTACGACGACAAGGAGCGGTTCCTGGACATCGCGCGTGGTATAGCCGCAGCCGGGGCCACGGAACTGACCATTCACGCGCGCACCAAACGCCACGGTTACAGGCCGCCAGCCTACTGGGAAGATATTGCCGCTGCCCGGGAGGCCGTATCACTGCCGGTGATTGCCAATGGTGAAATATGGAATCCCCAGGACGCACTGCGCTGCCGGCAGGTCAGTCACTGTGAAGACCTGATGCTGGGCCGCGGCGTGCTGTGTCGCCCGGACCTGCCGCGCTTGATCGCGGCGATGGATCGTGGTGAATCTGTCGCTTCGCTGCACTGGCCGGATATCGCCCCACTGCTGCTGCGCTTTTTCGCACTGCAAAGGGAGCACTACGATGCCGGTCATGCCGGCAATCCGCTGAAACAATGGCTGGTATACCTGCGCAGTTACTTTCCCCAGGCGTCGCTGCTGTTTGCAAGGGTAAAGCGCTTGCGTGACCCCGACGAGATCGCCACCTTGCTGACAGAACATGCGGCGCAAACAGCGCCCGCGCAACAAAGCGCCGCCTGACCTAGCGTTTCACGCTGAGTAAAAACTCCAGCCGTTTGTCAGGCAACAGTACGGTGCGACCGAACTCGAATTGGCTCAGCAGTTTCTTCAGGGAACCCTGCCCGTGGGCGACATATCCCGGCAAGGGGGCCGGCCGCTCCCTCACTGCCAATTGATTATCGTCACGGATAGCATAGAGCCGATCCGCCGGACGGATTCTTGGATTATGGGCTGCAAAACCGTGCACCATACTTGCCGGGTGCAGATGGCTACGCAGTATGTCCTGCAGCTCAGCCAGCCACTGCGCGTCGAGAAAGTTCAACAGGTCCCAGATCAGGCACAGGTCAAAACGCATGCCCGTGGGCAGATCCAGCAGCGCTGTGAGCCGTTCCCGCAACGGGACTTCGTCGTCCTCCTCCAGCGTCAGCGGTAGCTCGGCAAACAGATCGCAGAAGTACAGCTTACTGCGGTAGCGGGAAAAAAACTCTACGGTTTCCGGCAACGCCGGACCCAGATGCAGCACCGTCAGGCGCCGATCTTCATCAACGTATTCAAACAGAGAGGGCAGCAGTTGCGAGGACTGCATCTCAATCATGGCAGGTGCATTCCGCGTGGCACCGCCGCAGCGGCGCCGTTAATCAGCTAGCCGCTTTTCTGCTCCAGCGGTTTACCCGCCAAATCTTCAGCGGGGCCTTCGATACTGCGCTGGGAGGCGAGGGACACCTTGGCAGATCCGGTATCACCGGGATCCATATCGATACTCCCCTTGAACACGGCGCCATCTTCCAGCGTCACCCGCGGGGCCACGATATTTCCGCGTACATTACCTGACTTGGATATCACCACCTTCTCGTTGCCAGTGATATCCCCCGTCACCTCACCGTCGACCTTGATCACCTTGGCGGTGATATCGGCAGTGACGCGCCCGGACTGACCCACGGCGACCTCCTGGCCGCCAAGGTCGATACTGCCTTCCACACGGCCATGCACCAGCAGGTCTTCATCACCGCTGACAGTGCCCTTGATTACAATACTCGGTCCAATCATCGCGTCGCTCCTCGCCGTTACAGGTTCCGGGGTTACCGGGACAGAGGTCGTTGCCGCTGTCGACTCTCGCGCCGGCGGAGTGGCAACCGGCTTGTTTTTATTGCGTTCAAACATCGCTTTCGCACCCTTGTTTCATGGTGGGCCAAACATCCTAGCAGCCGAAACCGGCTTAAACCAGCCAACAGCCACAGGAATCTGCGCTTTTCTCCAGTTTTTCCCAGCGCCTCAAAACAGGGTTGGCACCAATGCATCGATGAGTCGCGGGCCCGCCGCCTGCAACGCCTGCTCCAATTGCTCATTGAACTCCTGCGCGGTGGTGGCGCGACTCGCCTGCACGCCCATGCCCTGCGCCATAGCGACGAAATCCATATCCGGGCCGCCAATGTCCAGCGTGCTGGCGGCCTTGGGACCCGGGGCTCCGCCGCGGGCACCGGTGCGCGCAAACTCCATTTCCAGAATGCTGTACTTGCGGTTGTTGAAAATCACCACGGTGATATCGAGGTTTTCCCGCGCCATGGTCCACAAGGACTGAATGGTGTACATGGCACTGCCGTCCCCCTCCAGGCAGATCACCTTGCGTGTGGGGCAGGCGATCGCCGCACCCACCGCCGCCGGCAGTCCCCAGCCGATACTGCCACCGGTCTGGCTGAGCCAGTCGTGGGGCTGCGTCGTGGTGGTCAGCGGAAAGATCGCCAGGCCAGTAGTGATTGCCTCGTCCACTACCACCGCATTTTCGGGCATATAGTGCGCCAGGGACTGGGCGACACTATTGGCATCAAGGTCCCCGGATGGCGGCTCGGGAATTTCCAGCGGATGCACATCCGGTTCTACGTCGATGGCATCCAGGCGCTCCAGCAGTGCTTCAAGAACCTCGTCGATATCATCGTTGGGGCCGGCCAACTGGAACTGCTCGCAACCCTCCGGGGCAATCGCGCTGGGCACATTGGGATAGGCGAAAAAGGATACCGGCGCCTTGGCACCAATAAGAATCAATTGCTCCACGTCCTTGATGCTGTCGATGGCCAGCTCGGCGAGGTAGGGCAAGCGATCGAGTACCGCGGTGCCCGCGCCCCGGAACACGCGGGCGGGGAATGTGTCGGTGGTGACCCTGGCACCGCTGGCCTTGCCAATGCGGCTCAGCATCAGGCCGCGATTGCCGTCCACCTCGCGACCGCCAATCATGATCATGCAGCTTTTTCCCGAGCGCAATATCGCCAGGGCGTCGTCAATACGGCTATCGGGCACCGCGGCGGCGGGCGCTATCGCCACCGCACCCTCGGGACCATTGCTGTTATCTCCCCAGGAAACATCGGCGGGCAGCATCAGCGTGGCGATCTGGCCGATCCCCGCCTGGCGCACCGCTTCAGCGGCATCACGGGCGATATCATCCGCGGTCTTGGACGTATACACCCAATCGGATACCGGTGCGGCAATGCCCTCGATGTCCGAGGTCAGGGGCGCGTCGTACTCCAGATGGTAAGTCGCGTGATCGCCCACGATATTAACCATGGGGATATTACCCTTGCTGGCGTTGTGCACATTAGCCAGCGCATTACCCAGACCCGGCCCAAGGTGCAAAAGCGTAGAGGCGGGTTTGCGAGCCATGCGGGCGTAGCCATCGGCGGCACCGCTGAGCACCCCCTCGAACAGGCACAGCACACACCGTATGCCCTCCACCTCGTCCAGGGCCGCCACGAAGTGCATCTCCGAGGTGCCCGGGTTGGTGAAACAGACCTCGATACCATTGGCGGTGAGCGTGGTCAGCAGACTTTCTGCTCCATTCATTTCCCTTACTCCAGTTCCATTCAGGATTTTAACTAACTATAGTTCAGCCCGGTACATCTGACTAAGCGCGATCGATCCGCGGCACCGAGGCCAGCAGCGCCTGTGTGTAGGGGTGCCGGGGGGCAGTCAGTATCTGTTGCGCACTGCCCTGCTCCACTATTTTTCCCCGTTGCATCACGCCCACGTGATGCGCCAGGCTGGGGATGATGGACAGGTCGTGGGTGATGAACAGGTAGGACACCCCGAACTCCCGCTGCAACTGCTGCAACAGCTGCAGCACTTCGGCCCGGATCGAAACATCCAGGGCGCTGGTAGGCTCGTCACAGATGATCAGTTCAGGCTCCACTGCCAGGGCGCGGGCAATCGCAACCCGCTGCAGTTGACCCCCGGAAAATTCGTGCGGGTAGCGCTGGCCCAGGTCCCGTGACAGCTGCACCCGCTCCAGCAATTGCCCGATACGCTCCTGGCGCTCCATGTCGTCCAGGCCCAGCCCGAGACTGAGCATACCCTCGGCGATAATTTCACCCACGGTAAGCCGCGGGTTCATGGAGGAGAACGGGTTCTGGAATATGACCTGAATCCGCTTGCGAAAGGGCAACATATCGCGGCGACCCAGGCTGTGGATGGGCTTGCCCTGGAACTGGATAGTGCCACCGGCGATATCCTCCAGGTTGAGAATGGCGCGTCCCAGGGTGGATTTACCGCTGCCGGATTCGCCCACCAGGGCATAGGTTTCTCCTCTGCCTATACTCAGCGACACCCCGTCCACCGCACGGGTGTAATCCACAACCCGTTGCAATACACCCTTGCGAATGGGGAAATAGACTTTCACATCCTCCAGTCGCAGCAGGGGTTCATCTACGGCGGCGCTCTGGAAGTGGCTGAGGTCGGGTAACGCATCGATCAAGCGCTGGCTGTAAGCCTGCTGCGGGTTGTGAAAAAAATCATCTACCGGGGCCTGCTCGATGATTTCACCGCGGTACATCACTGCCACCTCGTCCGCGGTGTTACGCACCACACCCATGTCGTGGGTGATCAGCAGCACCGCCAGGTGTCGCGACTGAGCCAAGTCGCGAACCAGTGCCAGCACCTGTTCCTGGATGGTCACATCGAGGGCGGTGGTGGGCTCATCGGCTATCAGGATGTCCGGCTCACAAGCCAGTGCCATGGCAATCATCACCCGCTGTTGCTGCCCCCCCGACAACTGGTGGGGGTAGAAGCTGAAACGGCTGTCCGGGTCTGGAATTCCCACCTCTGCAAATAATTGCACAACCCGTTTGCGCAGGGCATCGCCGCGCAGCGGGGTGTGCAGTCGCAGGGTCTCGGCCACCTGCTGACCCGCCGTCTGCACCGGATTGAGGGCGGTCATCGCATTCTGGAAAATCATCGCCACCTGCCGCCCACGCACCCGTTGCATCTGCGCCTCGGACAGGTCGAACAGGTCCTCCCCCGCCACCTGCACGGCGCCGCCGGTGATCACCAGGGCCTGGGGCAACAGGCGCATCGCCGCCAGCGAGGTGACCGATTTACCGCTGCCGGACTCGCCCACCAGGGCAAATATTTTCCCCGGGTGCAGGTCGAAACTGACATCCTTGATAATGGATTCACCGGTTTCCGCCAACGCCACCGAGAGGTCAGTGACGCGCATCGGAATGCCTGTCGCCTGGCTCATGTTTCCGACCTCCGCCGGCCGCTGCGGGGATCGAAGGCATCGCGCACCAGGTCGGAAAACAGGTTGGCCGCCAGTACCAGGGCAAACATAAAAAAGAACGCCCCGGTCAGGGTCCACCATACCGGGGGCTGGCGCGAAAGTTCCGAGCGGGCGCCGTTGATCATATTGCCCCAACTGCCCATGGAGGGATCTATGCCCACCCCGATATAGGACAGCACCGCTTCCGCCAGCACCAGGGCACTGAAGTCCAGCACGAAGGTGATCATGATGATATGTACCACGTTGGGCAGGATATGCCGCCCCAGTATACGGGTGTGGCTGACCCCAAAGGCATGTGCCGCCTGCACATACTCCAACTGGCTGATCTTCAGGGTTTCCGCCCGGATCAGGCGGCACAGGGTGGACCAGCTGGTCACCCCGAGAATAAAGCACAGGGCGATAAAACGCGCGTCCGCTTTTTCCATGCCGATGGAGAAAAAGTCCGGGTTGAGATCGATGTAGACCTGGAACAACAGCACCGAGGCCGCGATCAGCAGAATACCGGGAATTGAACTCAGGGTGGTGTACAGATACTGCACCAGATCGTCTACCCAGCCCTTGAAGTAGCCCGCCATCACACCCAGGGTCACCGCGATGGGCAGCATGATAAGGGTGGACAAGGTGCCCAGCAATACCCCGGTGCGCACACCTTTGAGGCTTTGGTAAAGGACATCGGCACCCCCCAGGTCGGTGCCCAGGATATGGTAATAACGGCTGATGCTAACCGCCCACACGCCCAGGCACAGCACCACCGCCTGCACCGCCCAGGACGCGTGCCAGGGATGTGGGCTGTGCCGCAGCAGCAACCATTGCGGTGCCAGCCACAGCGCACTTAGCAGGATGCCCCACAGCAAGGCCGTGCCACTGCGGGCCAGCACATCCGGCCACTTGTCCGCCGGATCCGCCAGGTGCTGACCGGCATGCTCCAGGGGCGGAAAGTCACGTACTGCCCTGCCCTGCTCATCCTTCATGTTCTTTTTCTCGAACGAAAGCAGGGCAAAGGGTGCGGAGTAGGTGCGCTCGAAACGCTCTCCCATGCCGCCCAGTAATACATCCAGCACACTGCTGACCTTATTGTTGTAAAACACTTCCTGGGCCGCAGCCCCGGTGTCCCCTGTGGCCGCGGCCGGAGTGTCCAGCGCCTTGCGAAAATGCAGGGAGTCCAGCAGGGCGATGCCCACATAGGTCAGGATAACAGTGAAAGTCACCATGCCCAGGCGGGTGGAAAACACCTGGGACCAACGCTCGCGGGTCTGGGGGTCATGCCGCAAGCGATAAAAGAACAGCACCAGGGTGATCACCAAAAGGAACACCAGGGTATCGGACCACAGCAGTATCGGTTTCACCGGCGGCGCCCCTCAGCTCAACCGCACCCGGGGGTCAGCCCAGGTATAGGAGATGTCAGTGAGAATCAGGCCAAAGATGTAGAGGATGGAGCCGATAAACACCATGCTGCGCACAATCGCGAAATCCTGGGACTTGATGGCATCCAGCATATAGCTACCGAGTCCCGGTATGCCGAAGAAGGACTCGATCAGCAGGCCGCCCATGAACAGGGAAGGAATCAATACCACCACCCCGGTAAGAATGGGGATCAGTGCATTGGGCAGGATATGCCGGAACAGGATACTGATTTCACTGGCGCCCTTGGCGCGGGCAGTGCGTACATAATCCTGGTTCGCCTCCTCCAGGAACAGGGTGCGGTACCATCTCGCGCCGGAGCCAATGCCTGCGACTACTCCCACCAGCACCGGCAGTATCAGGAATTTCCAGGCCTGGCCGTCGGCATGAAAGCCGGAAATAGGCACCAGCTTCCAGGTCTTGGCCACCAGGTATTGGCCGCCGATAATGTAAAACAGGTACGAGATCGACATCAACGAGACAAAAAGAAATACCGCCCAGCGATCCAGCCGCGTGGCATGAAACATCACCACCAGCAGCGCCACGCAGATATTGACCCAGATGCCGATGATAAAGGTGGGCAGCGCCACGGCCAGACTGGGCCACATACGAGTGGAGACATCCGAGGTGATATCGCGACCGCTCTCGGAGCGCCCGAAATCAAAGGCAAAGAGTTTTACTGATTTGGTAAAAAAAATGGTATCCGTGAGTGATTCCAGTCCCGTGTTGCTCGCATTGAGGAACAGCGGTTTGTCGTAGCCATTCTTGGTCTTCCAGGCCGCTATGGCCTCAGGGGTGACGTACTTTTCGCCCAGTTGCGACACCGCCATATCATCCGGAGAGTTCACCACGAAAAACAGCAGGAAGGTCAGCAGGTTGACCCCTATCAGGATTGGCACCGCGTAGAGCACACGTCTGATGATATAAGCAAACACGATTACTCCTGGTGATTCCTGGCGGTAGCGTTCTGGCGACGACGGTAGGCGAGCACACCCGGCCATACCAATGCCAGTAACACAATGACAATGGCATACAGCGGCCAGGTTACCGGCTGGTTCCACAGTACCCGCATGGACTGGCGCTGCGCATCGTCTATGCGTATATATTTCAAGGTCGCCTTGGAGATACCGTGCCGCTTGGTATTGTATACCCAGCTATTGTTCAGGTAGATATCGCGCGGATAGAACGCGTACAACCACACCGCCTCGCGGCGGTAGATATCCACCATGCGCGCCACCAGCGCGTCGCGCTCTGCACCCGGGGGCAGCACCCGTACCTGGCGAAACAGCGTGTCGTATTCCTCGTGCTTGAAATTGGAGTTGTTGGAGCCGTCACACTGACACTCCAGTGGACTCTCTGGGCCGTAAAGCAGGAACAGGAAATTTTCCGGGTCCGGGTAGTCCGCCAACCAGCCATGGGAAAATATCTGGGTATTTCCAGTGAGAAGTTTTTCCCGGGTGCGGCTCCAGTCAGCCGGGCGAAACTCAACCTGCACACCGATCTGGGAAAACTGGCGATCGATCCAGTTCATGGAGGTGTTGCCGATGGCCTGGGACTGCACATCGATAAATATCTTCAGCGGTTCGCCGGTGCGCGCATCGCGGCCGTTCGGATAACCCGCCTGTGCCAGCAGTTCCCTGGCGTACTCAATGGACTTGCGCCGTGGCTCACCGTCGACCCAGTCATAGACATAAGGGTTGATACCCTGCTCACCCTCAATGTGTCCGGAAATGCCCGGCGGAATCAGATTGTGGGCGGCAATGCCATTGCCCTTGTAAAAAATGTTCAGGTACTCCTCGGTATTGAAAGCAATCTGCAGAGCCTGGCGCAGCTTGCGCTTATCCTCGGTATAACCACCCACCAGCGGGTCGCGCATATTGAAGCCGTAGTAATAGATGCCCGGTTTTACATCCGGAGACATGGTGATGTTGTGCTCACTCAACTCACCGGAGACTTCCACGCCATCAGGGCCCACCACAAAAGCCTGGTCAAAGACTCCATTGGTATTGCCATGCACCTCGCCGGAGCGATCGTAATAGCCCTGCAGGAACTTGGTCCACAGGGGCAACACCTCTTTCTCCAGGCGGAACACTGCCCTGTCTATAAAAGGGATGGGCTTGCCGGCGTCTTCCAAAAAACCCGCCTCGCGATCGCCCGGTGCGCCCTGGCCGGGAAAAAAGTCAGCCCGGTAGTTGGGATTGCGCTGCAACACGATCTCACTGTTGGGATCATTCTTCACCATCATGAAAGGTCCGGAACCCACAGGCCACCAGTCCAGAGTGAGGTTGCGCTGCGCAAAGCCGGGATTGTGATAAAAACGATCCACTTCAGGAGCGATGGGCGAAAAGAACGGCATGGCCAGCCAATACACGAACTGGGGGTAGCGCCCCATGATGGTAATGCTGAGGGTGCGCTCATCCAGGACTGACAGCCCCTGCATGTCATATTCCCCCAGGTCCAACCAGTCGCCATTGCGCGGCACCTGGGCCAGCTCCTCGGAAAAAGCCTTCATACCGACAATGTACTGGGACATAAATCCCAGCATGGGCGAGGCATTATCGGGATCAGCCAGTCGCTTTATGGCGTAGGCGTAGTCATTGGCCCGCACCGCCCGGTCACCTGTTTCGGGAAAATCCGGTATCTGCCGAAACTGCGCACCCGCCGCAGCACTATCGAACAGGTATCGTGGCGCACCCGCTTCATCCAGGGCAAACGCCGGGTGCGGCTGGTAATGCAGGTCTTCGCGCAGGTGCAAGGTATAGCGGGTGAACGCAATCGCAGGATCGGCCGCAGCGACTTCCGCGCCCTGTTCATCCAGGTAACTGACCTGGGGAAAATCCTGCAGTGCTGTGGGCAGCAGCTCGTAAGGCCGCTTCAGGAAGTGATAGCCCATGGGGGGTTCGTAGATCTGCATGATAAACAGCGCCTCATCAGAGGCATAGGACACTGCGGGATCCAGGTGCTTTGGCGGTGCGGGAGTCATCACCGACTGATAGGTGAGCGCTTCGTCCACCGCCGGAGGATGGGGATTGTTCCAGGGCGGCTCACCGCAACCGGCCAACAAGCCCGGTGCCAGTAACGCGAAAGCAGCCAGATAGATTCTGGCTGCGCCAAGGGATGACGGTAACTCAAAATTCATGCAGATCAAAACGCTGCGGCAGTTAATGCAAGCGCGCAAGGATACCCTGTTGCCGCGCTTTGCGCACCCGGTGGCGATCGTATTTGCGAAGTTACCCTACGGGCGTGCTTCGGCGACTCATTAGTCCGTATAATAGGGTCACTGAGACGACTGTCAGGATCTGTATGAACAACACTATGATGCCAGCCCACGCCCCCGGCGAAGACAGCGCATTCTTCGGCCACCCCCGCGGCCTGCTAGTGTGCTTCGCCACTGAAATGTGGGAGCGCTTTTCTTTTTACGGCATGAAGTTCCTGCTACTGCTGTACCTCACCAAATATCACCTGTTCAGCGACAGTAACGGCCTGGAGGTACTGGGAAGCTACGCGGCCATGGTCTATGCTATGCCTGTTATCGGTGGCCTGCTGGCGGATCGCTACCTGGGTATGCGCAAAGCCGTGGTATTTGGTGGCATGCTACTGGTACTGGGTCACCTGGGCATGGCTTTCGAAGGTGAACAGGCGCGCTACCAGGGAGAGCAAGTGGTGCGCGACGAGGGCGCCTTGCAGGTGTTCTATTTCTCCCTGGCACTGATCGTGATTGGTGTGGGGTTTCTCAAGCCCAATATCTCCACCATCGTCGGGCAGCTGTATCACCAGGATGACCCCCGGCGGGATTCCGGCTTCACCATCTTCTACATGGGCATCAATATCGGCGCTTTCGCCGCGACCCTGCTGTGTGGCTACCTGGGTGAGACCTACGGCTGGGCTTACGGCTTCGGCGCCGCGGGCGTCGGCATGTTGATCGGATTGGCCACATTCCTGCACGGCCAGAAATACCTGCGCGGCATCGCCGAACCGGGGCGACCAGAACTGCTGCGGGAAAAAACGGCCCTTGGCATCAACCGGGAATTGAGCATCTACCTGGGCGGTCTGCTGGGTGTTGGCGTCGTCTGGCAAATGCTGCAATTTCACGGTGCAGTGGGGGCCACCCTCAATATAATGGCACTGGCGGTGCTGGTGGGACTGGGATGGTTTATCACCGTGAAATGCAATGCGATAGAGCGCAGCCGGATGCTGGTGCTCATCGTGCTGACCATGTCTACGGTGGTGTTCTGGGCATTGTTTGAACAGGGCGCGGCCTCGATGACGCTGTATGCCGACCGGGTGATGGACCGGCGCCTGCTGGGCCTGGAGCTCACCGCCTCACAATTTGGTTCCCTCAACGCCTTGTTCATCTTCCTGTTCGCGCCCCTGTTCGCCTGGTTGTGGACCAGCCTGGGTCGCCGCGGCCTGGAGCCCAGCACGCCAGTGAAGTTTGCCCTGGGTATCGCCCAGGCCGGACTGGGTTTTGGCGCCCTGGTCATCGGCGCCTCCAGGCCGGGAGAATCAGGGTTGGTCGCAGCCTACTGGATGGTATTGGCTTACCTGCTCCATACCACTGGCGAGCTCTGTCTCTCGCCAGTGGGACTATCGGCGGTGACCAAGCTGGCCGTGCCCAGCGTCATGGGCGTAATGATGGGTGCCTGGTTCCTGGCCACGGCTTATTCAGAATTTGTCGCGGCACAACTGGCCAAGCTGGCGGCAATACCCACCGTAGATGGCGCCGTGCTTAACGTTAGTGAGGCCCTGGCCAGCTATACGACGCTGTTCAACGATTTACTCTACGTGGGACTGGGCGTGGGGTTGCTATTATTATTGCTCTCACCCCTGTTGAAAAAGATGATGCACGGGATTCACTGAACACGAGGATTGCTCCATGGCAAAACGCGAATTCGACCTGATTATCTGGGGCGCTACCGGCTTCACCGGCAAACTGGTAGTGGAATATCTGGCGAATACTTACGGTGTGAACGGACCACTCAAATGGGCCATCGCCGGGCGCAGTCGCGAAAAGCTGGAAAAAGTTCGCGTGGATTGCCTGGATACCAGTCAGCGCGAGCAATTACCCCTGGTACTGGCAGACAGCAATGACACTGCCAGCCTGGAAGACATGGTGGCACGCACCCGGGTAGTCTGCACCACCGTCGGGCCCTATGCAAAATACGGTACGCCACTGGTGGTCGCATGCGCGGCAGCAGGCACCGACTACTGCGACCTCACCGGCGAAGTCCCGTGGATGGCACAGGTTATCCCACAAGTGCAGGAAGCGGCAGAGCACAGCGGTGCCCGGATAGTCCACACCTGCGGCTTCGACTCCATTCCCTCGGACCTGGGAACCTGGTTCCTGCAACAACAGATGCAGGCGCGCCACGGGGTTACCGCCTTTCGGGTAAAAGGCCGCGTGGGGCGCAACCGCGGCACTGCCAGCGGTGGCACCATCGCCAGCATGCTTAACATGATGGAAGAAGCGGGCAGGGATCCCTCAATACGCAAGCTGGTGGCTGATCCCTATGCGCTCTACCCCCCGGGTATCCCTGCCGGACTGGACGAAAACGACCAGAGCGGGCCCCGCTTCGACCCGGATTTCCACCAGTGGACCTCGCCCTTTATCATGGCGGTGGTCAATACACGGGTGGTGCGACGCAGCAATGCCATCATGGGTTTCCCCTGGGGCGAGGATTTCCGCTACGACGAGGCCATGCTGAACCGCTCACGTTTCAGCGCCACCCGCGCGGCCCTGGCCACCGGCGCGGGGATGGTGACACTGGCTCTGGGCCCTACCCGCAGGCTGGCACAGCGCTTCCTGCCCGCACCCGGTGAGGGGCCCAGCCGCCGGCAGCGCGAAGCAGGGTACTACGAAATATTCTTCCACGGGGCGCATCCCACCTGCAGAGATGACGACATGCTGGTAAAAGTAACCGGGGACATGGACCCGGGCTATGGCTCCACCTCCAAGATGCTGGGAGAGGCCGCCGTATGCCTGGCTCAGGACAAGCCCATCACCGGTGGCGGTTGCTGGACCCCCGCCTCGGCGCTGGGCCAGCAATTACTGGAACGACTTACAGCAAACGCCGGCCTGACCTTCGAAGTCATCAGGTGATGACTGGATGCGCCACTGGTAAAGCCCGATAAAAAACCGTACATTGCCTTCAGGGATAGAATAAAACAGACAGGGGCAGCTAGCGCGGGGTGAACAGATTCAACCTCACGTTTAAGGGCGAAATCCAGCCGGGCAAAGACCCAGGGCGGGTCAAGGCTCGCTTTGGCAAGCTGTTTGGTATCGACGACCCGCAACGACTGGACCGCTTCTTCAGCGGTGACACCGTCATCCTGCGCCGCAACCTGGATCGTAAAGCTGCCGCAGAATACTTTTCCAAGCTGCGCAAGCTCGGTGCGGAAGCGGAACTGGTAAAAGTCACCACCGAAGAGGCCGCCGCGGCTCTGGCGGCAACAAACACACCCTCCCCACGCACCGAACCCGACCCACCTGTTGCGGCCGTCGAGAAAACGCCGCAAAAACGCGGTATGGATCACGACATCCTGCAACGCCGGCCCGGCCAGGTAGACCAGAGCTGGGCGGTGAGCACCAGCCGCGGCAAGCCGACACCAAAATCGCCAACGCCAGAACAGGACGACGCCGAACAGGCTGGGGAGAAGACCGCCCGGCAGGCGCACGAAGAAACGCAGCAGGCGGAGAAGCTACACCTGGAGGCGGAAGCCCAGCGTGCCGCCGCACAGGAACAGGCAGAGCAGCAAGAACAACAGCGGCGCGAAGCAGCCAGGCTTAAAGCGGAGCAGGACGCGCGGGTCGCCGAAGTAACTGCCAGGCGCAAAGCGCAGCAGGAGCGAGCCAGGCTGGAGGCTGAGGAAGAAGCCGCCAGAGAAAAAGCGCTTGCAGAGGAAGAAAAACGCAAGGCTGCCGAAGAGGCCAAACGTAAAGCGGCTGAAGAGGCCAAGCGCAAAGCCGCAGAGGAAGCGGCAAAACGCAAGGCGCAGGAAAAGGCCAGGAAGGCAGAACAGGCGGCACTGCGCAAAGCCGCCAGAGAGGAAGCCAGGCGCAAGTCGGCTGAAGAAGCAGCACGCCGTAAAGCGGAGCGAGAGGAGCAACAGCGTCTCAAGGCCGAGCAATTAGCACGGGAAAAAGCCGAGAAAGAAGCCGCCCAACGCAAAGCGGCCGAGGAAGCCGCGCTACGTCAGGCGGAAGATAAGGCCAGGCGTAAAGCTGAGCGCGAGCGGGAAATAGCTGAGCGTGAGCGGGAAATAGCAGAGCGCGAGCGTCTCGAGGCGGAGCGGGAAAAATTACGGCGTGAACGAGAACAACTGGAACGGGAACGCGCCGAGGCCGAACAGGAACGCAAAAAACTCGAACTGGAGCGCAAGCGGATCGAGCGCGAACGCAAGACGGCCGAGCGCAAGCGGAAGACCGCCGAGCGCGAGCGGAAGACAGCCGAGCGCGAGCGGAAAACAGCCGAGCGCGAACGCGTAAAAGCGGAACAGGAAAAGAAACGGCAACAAAGCGCAGCAGAAGCCGCCCGACGCGCCGCGGAGAAAGCAGCGCAGCAGCGCAAGCAGGCGGAGGAAGAAGCGCTTAAAAAGACCGCCAGGGAGCAAGCCAGGCGTGACGTAGCGGCACGCGAGGCCGCTGAGAAGGCTAAACGCGCTGCGCAGCAGCGGGAGCAGCAAGGGCAACGCAAAGCCATGGAAGAAGGGGCGATACTGCGCGCCGCCCAGGAGTTAACCCGGCAGCCCGGATTAAAACCCGTAACCGCGCAGGTCAAGACCCGACTGGAAACACCCCGGGGCAATAAACGCAAGCGCAGCAAACCAGCAATGCAGGCGGGCGCCCCGAATCTCTACAACCTGCGACCCTTTCGCAATACCGCCGAGGTCAAAGAACGCTGCCAACAGGCACAACAACGGATGCAGCGGCAGCTGACAATTGCCGCACTGGCGCTGGCCGCGCTACTGGTGCTCGGCGGGGTCTATCTGAACAAATCTCCAGTGCAGTTGATCAACGGTGCCACAGCGCTGGCGATAGATCCGGAGTCGGGTCCACTGCTGCTGGCAGGTGACCGGCTGTTACTGCACGATCGCGCCGGCCTGGGTACGGGTGAAATCACCCTGGAGGAACTGGGCATCTCGCGCCTGTCCGGCAATCTGTCTTTCGACGGTAAAGGAAATCTATTGGCCCTGGGTGAGTTGTCAACAGCGGCGGAAGGTGGGCGTGAAGGTTCCGCACTACTGCGCTGTCAACTGCAGGAGCCAGGCTGTGAACAGTTATTTCCCTCTGAAAATAGTGCGGGCTTTGATGCTTTTGCTATTCACCCCCTGGATGACTCCATATTTGGCGTCAACGCCAATGCGGGCCAGTTACTGCATCTGCACACTGACGGCAGCGAATTGAACTCGGCTGAGATAGCGCTGCCACCGGGGCCTCGTCTGGACCTGCAGTCGGGACTACTGTTCATCAGCAGCGCTGCCGGGCCCGCGATCAGCGTGTTTCGCTACGACCAGAACGCCTTTGGCAAGCAATTGGATGAAATCCTGTTGCTGCCGCCTGGGGCCGCCGAAAAGGGTGAGTCCCGGGTCCAGGACTTCCTGTGGAGCAGCAACAGCTGGTGGGTAATACTACAAAACCCTGAGTCCGGGTCAGCCTCGGTGTACCGTTTCGATGCGCGCTGGGACTTCCTGGGAGAGCCAGAGCTGGCTGCAGGTACCCGCCCCCAGCGCCTTACCAGTTGGGGCAGTAAGACGCTGGTGCTGGACAGCGGAAAAATCGAGCTGCAGCGATTCAAGGAAGACGGTGTTTCCGAGGCCCCACTGGCCTCCAAACTACTGCAGCAGCTGTCCACGCAACAGCAGCGCCGGCAATGGCTGAGCGGACTGGGCTGGCGCATCGTATTATTTACCCTGGGCGCACTGACCCTGATCGCGGCAGTCCTGGCCTGGCTGCAGTCAACCCGCGCCCTGGTCTACAGGTCAAACAAGGCCAGCGGCGCGGCTCCCATCGATGACCTGGCGGATGAGATCAAGTGGATAGATACAGTGGCCCAACGCGGCGCGCATTTCCGGCGGCTGATCAGCCTTTATGCCGTACTTTGCCTTGCTGCGCTGACCACCGCAATCGGCACTGGCCTGCCGGTCTCATACTTACTGGCCCTGTTATTGGGCCTGCTGGGACCCGGAATCGGATTACTGCTGTTGCAACGCAGTCATTGCGGACACCTGGGCATTGTACGCGAGCAACTGGTGTTGGTGGATCACAGTGACATGTATCACCTGGGCGGTGATGCCCGGCTACAATACCGCGGACCCTTTTTACTGATCGATGACGTGGTGCTGTTCACCGGCACACGCCTGTTTCCCGCGTTCAGCCCGGCGCAGGTGCACGGCGAGGTGCAGGGATTGGCACAGGGCGGCATCAGGGTTGACCGCAAGACGGTATTGGTAAAATTGTTACAGAGCCAACACCCGCTTGTCAGGGCCCTGGAAGTCACCCTCGCCGGTCTGTCCCTGGCGCTGCTGGTCTGGATGCTGCAACTGCCGTAAAGCGCGACAGCACTCACCGCGATTGGCTATACTGGGCGGCATAAATACTGGCGCCACCGTGCCGGGCAAACACTAACCCTGGAGACTGTACACCCGGATGGAAAGCGAAGCCCTGCATACCACCGCACCCGGAGGGGGTCCGGCAGTCTACCTGTTCGTCACCTGCCTGGCGGATCTGTTGCGGCCTTCGGTCGCCTTTAACAGCATTAAACTGCTGGAAGACGCGGGGTGCCGGGTCACGGTGCCGTTGCAACAGACCTGCTGTGGACAGCCCGCTTATAATACCGGGGACTACAAGTCCATTATTCCGCTGGCCAGGCAGGTTGTCGCCATGCTGGAACCCGCTGACTACGTGGTGCTTCCCTCTGGCTCCTGCGCCGGGATGATCTGTCATCACTACCCCGCGCTGCTAAAGGATGAATGGCATGAGCGGGCGCTGCAGGTAGCGGCCAAGACCTTTGAGATCACCACCTTCCTCAGCGATATCGTCAAGGCCAAACGACCTGAGCGCCCCCCCATACCCTTACCCCCGATCACCTATCACGACAGTTGCGCGGGACTGCGCGAACTGGGTATCAAAGAGCAACCGCGGCAATTGCTGCAGGAATTTTGCGATACCCAGGTAAGCGAGCTGCAACAGAGCGAGGTCTGCTGTGGTTTCGGCGGCACCTTCTGCGCCAAGATGCCGGAAATATCGGGAAAAATGGTGCAGGACAAATTACATAACGCCGCCGCCACCGGGGCAGGTATTCTCGCCGGGGGCGACCTGGGCTGCCTGCTGAATATCGCCGGACGCGCACGGCGCGAGGGGGTGGCGATCGAAGTGCGTCATATAACCGAGTTGCTGTGTGGTGACCTGGATGGCCCCGCTATTGGCGAGGGAGAGTAGCGCCGATGCAACAATACAGTGACACCTTCCTGGACAACGCCAGCGCCGCGCTCGCGGACAAGGACAAGGCCGAAGTCCGCGACGCCATGGCCCTGTTTACGCCGCTGGTGCGCAATGCCGCGATGGATCAATTCCAGCATTTCGAGGAACTGCGCCAACATGTAAAACAGGTGCGACAGCATAGCCTGGACAACCTGGGGCACTACCTCGAAAGCTATGAACAGCAGGCCGTGCGAAACGGCAACCAGGTTCACTTTGCCACTACCGGTGATGAGTTGAACAGCATTGTACTGGACATCTGCCAACAGCATAGCGCCCGGCGCATCGCGAAGGGTAAATCGATGATCACCGAGGAAACCGGGCTCAATGCTTTCCTGGAACGGGCTAACCTGGATGTCATGGAAACCGACCTGGGTGAGTACATTATCCAGGAGGCCGGAGAGACGCCCAGCCACATCGTCGGTCCGGCACTGCATAAGTCTGCCGCCGAGATACGCCAGTTGTTCCTGGACCGCCACGACCTGGGTGAACGGGAACTGGAGACCACCGAGGACCTGGTCAGTGAAGCGCGCCAGGTCCTGCGCGAACATTTTCTCAACGCACAGGTGGGTATCATAGGGGCCAATGCGCTGATCGCGGAGAATGGCTACTCCATGCTGGTCACCAATGAGGGCAACGGTGATCTCTGTGCCAACCTGCCCCCGGTACTGATCATATGTACCAGCGTGGATAGAATCCTGCCTCGCGCAGAAGACGCCACCGCCATGTTGCGCCTGCTGGTGCGTTCAGCCACCGGCCAGGCCCAGACCTGCTATACCAGTTTTTATTCCGGCCCGCGCAGGGAGCAGGATATCGACGGGCCCATGGAAACCCATATCGTGTTGCTGGATAATCGACGCAGCGACATCCTGGCCAGTGACTATCGCGAAATGCTGCAGTGCATTCGCTGTGGAGCCTGTCTCAATCACTGTCCCATTTTTGCCAGTGTCGGTGGCCACGCCTACGGCTGGGTCTACCCCGGGCCCATGGGCTCAGTGCTGACCCCCCTGTTGACCTCACTGGAACAGAGCCAGGCGCTACCCAACGCCTGCACCAGCTGCGGGCGCTGTGCCGAGGTCTGTCCCGCAGACATACCCCTGCCCGACCTGCTGAGAGACCTGCGACATGCAGAAGTCGAGGAAAAAATAGCGGCACCGCGCTGGCGCCAGGGACTGAAAATACACGCCTGGCTGGCACGACAGCCCCGCCTGTACCAACTGCTCACCGGGATGGGGATTGCATTGCTATACCTGCTGGGGCGCAAGCGCGGCAGCTTCAGCAAGCTGCCCCTTGCCAGCGGCTGGACCAGCCAGCGGGATTTTCCCAGCCCCCAGGGTCGCACCTTCATGCAGCAGTACAAAGCGGAGCATAAACACCGTGAGTGACAGCGCACGCGCCAGTATTTTCGCCAGGATACGCTACTCGGGCAGCGGCGCCAGCGCGGCTGAAATCGCCGCTGCGCGCGAAGCCCTGGGCAGGGCGCCAGCGGCCAACCTGCCCGGTTCGGACCTGTGTAGCAGCTTTCTCGCCAACGTATTGCTTAACCGGGGCACGGTAGATGTTGTCGGCAACCGCTCGGAGGCCGTGACCGCCGTAGGAAAATATATCTACCAGCACTACCGCACCCATCGACTGGTGGCCGGCAATGACCCGCGCCTGGCGGCCATGCCCTGGCGCGATGCCGGCGTGCTACCGCGTTTTGGTGAACTGGAAGCAGGGGAACCGGTGGCCCTGAGTTATGCGCGACTGGGAGTGGCGGAGACAGGTGCCGTGGTCACATTTACCGGCAAGGCCAATCCGGCCGCCAATAACCTGCTGCCGGAAAACCATATTGTAGTGATAGACGTCGCAGACCTGGTGCCCGACATGGAGATGGCCTGGAGTCGCATTGCCCACGCCATGACTACCGAGCAGCGCCCCAGGGGCATTAACTTCATTGCCGGCCCATCCAGTACCGGGGATATCGAGGGCAAGCTCGTATATGGTGCCCACGGTCCGCGCCACTGGCATGTTATTCTGCTGGGGGAGGTGCCGCAAGCGGCGCTGGGCGAGGCACAGGCCATAGCAGCGCCCGCTGCGACAACGGGCGAGCTCGATTAAACGAAAAACAGCGCGTGGCTAGAGCGGTGTGTAACTGAACTTCTGTCCGCCCAATACCGCTTCAAACATCAAACCACCCTTGGCAATGGTGAACACCGCCATACCCTTGCGATAGCCCCCGTGAGCGGTGGTGGCGTCATTGCGGCCGCCGCTGGCGCCGGCGGCCATACCACCCCCGGTATTGGCTTCTGCAGAGACACCGGCAGTAATCGCTACCGCCGTGGCCTGGGCACTGAACTCAAAATTACCTGAAGTAAAATCCTTGAAAGACTGCGCGTTTTCAAAAAATATGATCTGGCTGAAAGCCTGGCCACCCAACTGAAAGCCCAGGGTCAATTGCGTCATGGAAGAGTCGCCCACGTGGCGCCCTTGCGAGAAGACCCGGCCCTGGCCATAAGCGCCGCCAATACCCATACCCCCTTTGCCAATAGTGGGAAAAATGGCATACCCATAAGCACTGTCAAAAAATGCGCCACTTTCACCGGCGTCTTTGAAAGATTTTATGGCGTCACTGTAGCTGTCCGCCCAGCTGGAGGGGGCCAGGAAAGACAACATTGAGAACAGGAAGACGGTTCGAAATACATTTTGCATAAGACTAAACTCGGTTAGATGGCGACTGCCAGGGCAGGCCCTGGCGTAAATGGCTGCTCATATTTCGTCCAACTGCCGCAGGCCAGAGCGAAGGATGCCCTATTCTCTGCATGCGACCCCTATCGGTCAAGCCACTTCAACCGGTGTTGCGCATTCCAGCCGCGATTCCCGCAATAGTTACCATAATAGCGCGCTCCAGCACCGCATCCGGCTGCTGCCGAGCGCGCTGCAACAGCTCAGCCTGCAGCATATTCAGTGGGTCGGTATAAATATTGCGCAGGCGCAGGGACTCCCCGATCCAGGGCTCACCCTCCAGGGGCGCGGCAACACCACGCAGGGCCAGCACGGTAGCTGTATCGTCAGCCAACTGCCTGCGCAGGCCATCACCAATAGGCTGCAATTCAGGGGGAACCAGGCACTGGTCGTAATAGGCAGAGAGCCCGCCATCGGTCTTGGCGAAAACCATTTCCAGCATTGACAGGCGCGTGGCGAAAAATGGCCAGCGCGCAGCCATATCGCGTAACAATTCACCCCTGCCTCGCGCTACCGCGCTTTCCAGGGCCGCACCCGCACCCAGCCAGGCAGGCAGCATCAACCGGTTCTGTGACCAGGCGAAAATCCAGGGAATGGCGCGCAAACTCTCTATACCGCCGCTACCGGCGCGCCGTGCGGGTCGCGAACCCAGCGGCAACTTGGCCAGTTCCTGCTCCGGTGTGGCATGGCGGAAATAGGCGACGAAGTTTTCCTCCCCGCGGATAACCGCGCGATAGGCCCCACAGGATTCCTCCGCCAGGGTTTCCATCATGTCCCGCCATTCAACTGGCGGCGCCGGCGGAGTCAACAGGTTGGCGCGACAGATCGCGGTGGTGTAGCGCGCCAGGGTCTTCACCGCCAGGGAGGTCCAACCCAGCTTGGTGCGAAACATTTCGCCCTGCTCGGTAACACGCAGGCCGTGACGCAAAGAGCCGGGGGGCTGCGACAGCAGCGCTTCAGCCGCCGGTGCGCCACCGCGTCCGATGGTGCCGCCGCGACCGTGGAACAGCGTCAGCTCCAGACCGTGCTGATCGCAGATCGCCAGAAGTTCTTCCTGGGCCCGGTACTGGGCCCAGGAGGCTGCCAGCACACCGGCATCCTTGGCGGAATCGGAATAACCGATCATCACCATCAGGCGACCGTCGATATGGCCACGGTACCAGCTGTTTTCCAGCAGGGTACCCACTACCTCGCGCGCGCGCGACAGGTCATCCAGGGTTTCAAACAGCGGTGCGACCGGCAAGTTGCGCTCGCAGCCGGCTTCGCGCAACAGCAGGTGCACAGCCAGCACATCCGAGGGCTGACGCGCCATGGAAATGACATAGGCTCCCAGCGCATCGGGCGACTGGGCCGCGACTACCGCACAGGTATCCAGCACTTCCTGAGCCTCAGCCCCGGGCTGCCAGCGCGGAGGGATCAGCGGACGGCGACTGGCCAGTTCCTGCAACAGAAAGGCCTGGCGTGCGCCCTCCTCCCAGGCCCCGTAGTCTCCAAGGCCAAGGTAGGTGGTCAACTCCGACAGTACCTGGGTATGCCGGCTGCTGTCCTGGCGCACATCGTGGCGCACCAGGTGCACTCCGAAACAACGCACCTTGCGCAACAGGTCCAGCAGGGCGCCATCGGCAATCAAGGCCATACTGCTTTCCACCAGGGACTGGTAACAGGCGTGCAGCGGTTGCCACAGCTGCTCGGCGCTATGTAACAATTCGCCCTCCAGCGGTGGCTCACCCTCCAGCTCTGCCTCGATAGACAAACGCGTGCGCTGCAGCATTACACGCAATTCGCGCAGTACCTGCCTGTAGGGTTCGTGGGAATCACCCGACCACTGCCGCAGGCTGTCGCTGCAGCGGACCATGGAGAGCTCCTCAACCAGGTTATTGATATCCGCCAGGTACAGGTCAACCACTTGCCAGCGGCTCAACAACAACACTTGCTGCGTCACGCTGGCGGTGACATTGGGGTTACCGTCGCGATCGCCGCCCATCCAGGAAGTAAAGGACACCGGGGCGGCATCCAGGGGCAGGTTCACGCCGCAGTTGTCGAACAAGGCCTTGTCCAGACGGCGCAGAAACTGCGGTACCGCCTGCCACAGGGAGTCCTCGACCACGGCGAAGCCCCACTTGGCCTCGTCTACCGGGCTGGGCCGTTCCAGGCGAAAATCATCACCGTGCCAGATCTGGGTGATCAGCTCGCGCAGCCGCAGGTGCAGACGCTCGCGCTCCCTCTCGGTGAGCCCCTCAAGTTCCAGCTGACCCAGGCACAGGCCTATTTCCGTATGTTTGTGGATCAGGGTGCGGCGGGTAATCTCGGTCGGATGCGCCGTGAGCACCAGGTCTATATTGAGTTCCTCGATCGATGCCACCAGGGCCTCGCGCGATACACCTTCCTCCAGCAAGCCGCGCATACCGTCCGCGAGATTGCGTGAGGCGGACAGCAGCGGATCCATCTGCCGCGATACGGTGTGCTGCTGGTCGGCGATATTGGACAGGTTGAGAAACTGGCTGAAGGCCCGCGCCACCGGCACCAGTTGTTCATTCTTCAACTCGCGCAGTATCGCCAGTAACGGCTCACGCGACGGCGCGCCCTCTTCACGCCCCTGCTTGGACAGGCCGCGAATCTGTTCTATCAACTGCAGGAAATCATCACCCTCGGCGGCGGCAATCGTCTCCCCCAGCAAGTGTCCCAGGAGACTGACGTTGCCGCGCAGGCGACTGTAATCAATCTCGTCGCTC
>JARFQU010000055.1 GCA_029287595.1 Halioglobus sp.
CTCTCTGTTGGAAATACCCAGGGATATGTGGCCGCAGATACGCCAGTGGTCCGACCTGCAGACCTCCGCATCTGATCCCGACCTGGGCGGCAGCCCGGAGCAGGTCAACCAGGCCAGTATCGACATGGGCACCTACGGCTTTCAGTTGGCCTGCGAACGCAAGGACCAGGGGGGAGGTGACCTGATCTCATTGCTCATCAACCAGGAAGTAGACGGACAGCGCGTATCCGAAATGGAGTTCGCATCGCTATTTATACAGATTACAGTCGCAGGTAATGAAACTACCCGCGGCCTGATCAGCTCGGGAATGCACGAGTTAATGCGCCGCCCTGCCCTCTATCAGCACTTGCAGGCAAACCCGACAGAGCTGCCACCGGCCATCGAGGAGATGCTGCGCTGGACCTGTCCGTTGCACTATTTCCGGCGTACCGCTACCCGGGATACCAGCATACGCGATCAGCCGATTCGCGAGGACGAACGCGTGGTCATGCTCTATAGTTCGGCTAATTTTGATGAGGACGTCTTCGCATCGGCCATGGAATTTGATATCGCCAGAGACCCCAACCCCCACCTGGCTTTTGGTCACGGCATCCACCTTTGCCTGGGGGCCAACCTGGCGCGCCTGGAAGCCAGGGTATTTTTCGAAGAGTTCTTCCATCACTTCGCCGGCATCGAAGAAACCGCTGAGCCGGTGTATATCCGTTCCAACATTATTCACGGCTTCAAGCAGATGCCGGTAAAACTGCTGCCAGTTTAATCACACCGGCGGGACCGGATACCGCCTTTTGTCGCAGGGTGCGCACTGCGCGCTATTGGATCTATACTGAGTGTTCATACCATGGAGCGACTATGAACACATCGACCAGCCAGTGCCGTTACGTTACGGTAAATCCGGACAACCATCATCTCGCTATCGCCACCGGGCCAATCCCGGAGCCCGGACCGGGTGAAGTCCTGATCAAGGTGCACTCCGCCGGCCTAAACCGCGCCGATCTGTTGCAGCGCAGGGGCCTTTACCCTCCACCCGAGGATGCCTCCCCGGTCATGGGGCTGGAAGTTGCCGGCACCGTGGAAGCGGTCGGCGCCAATGCTGGAAAGTGGTTGCCGGGAGATAAGGTCTGTGCCCTGACCCACGGCGGCGGCTACGCTGAATACGCGGTAGCACCCGCTGGCCAATGCCTGCCTATCCCCAGCGGGTTCAGCAAAGGCGAGGCCGCCGCCCTGCCGGAAGCACTGCTGACAATCTGGCATAACCTGTTCCAGCGGGCCAAGCTGCAAAGCACGGAAAAAGTGCTTATTCACGGGGGTGCCAGCGGTATTGGCACCCTGGGAATAATGATGTGCGCAACCATGGGCGCCGAGGTTTACACCACCGCCGGCACCGACGAAAAATGCCGGGCCCTGGAGGGTCGCGGCGCTAAGCGGGCTATCAACTACAAAACGGAAGATTTCGAGGCGGTGCTCACCGAGATGGGCCTGAAGAATCGTATTAACGTGATCCTGGATATGATCGGCGGCGACTATATCCAGAAGAATATTAACGTCGCCGCGCCGGAAGGCCGCATCGTCAACATCGCTTTCATGAACGGTTTCAAGGCCGAGGTGAACTTCGCTCCCCTGCTGATGAAGCGCATCACGTTGACTGGCTCCACCCTGCGCGCCCAGAGCTTCGCCCAGAAAACCGCGATGGTGGAAGAAATCATGACGCATATTTTCCCCCACCTGGAGAGCGGCGAGATCAAACCGGTCATCGACAGCATCTACCCGCTGGAGCAGGTGGAGCAGGCCCACGGGCACATGGAAGGTGGGCAGCATATGGGCAAAATCATTCTCAGGATGTAGGCGCAAGCGCAAAGCCAGGCAATTCGCGGCGTTGCGCAAATCGGCCGCTGTCGAGCGCAGTTGGCACTGCACGCCCCCGAACCGTTACACTGGTACTTCGCTGACCGTACTTATAAATGATCACCAAGAAACCAGTTCATGCCATTGCCGCCACCCTGCTGGCGCTCTCCCTCTGGGGCTGCGGCGGCGGGGGTGGCAGTGGCGGCACATCCAGCGGCACACCCGAAGCGCCTCCGCCAGAAGTAACGCAACCCGCACCTGAACCACTGCCGCCCGAGGCGCCGGCGCCAGAGCCGGAACCACCCGTGATCACCCCTGTTTTCAGCGTGAGCGGAACCGCCCGTGCGTCCAGCAGCCAGACCAGCGACAGCGACAATAATGATCCCGCACATCCGACAGTGCCCAATGACACTGCATCCACCGCGCAGGCAATAGGCAACCCCACTACCCTGGGCGGTTATGTCAACGAGGCCGGTAGCGGCAGCCCCGGCCGCTCCCTGGAGAGCGGCGACAGCGACGATTTTTTCCGGGTGGAGTTGCTTGCAGGACAGCGCATCACCATGCTGGTGGCGGATTTTGCCCAGGCCGATGCCGACCTGTATCTCTATGACCTGCAGGGCAATATCGTGGATTTCTCGGTAGATACCGGGGAAGTCGAATCACTGACAATTCCCGCGGACGCTACTTACCTGGTCAATGTATTCGCTTTTGCCGGAGCGACCAACTATATCCTGGCTATAGGCACCGATAACCTGGCCACGGGGCAGAGCTCCGGGCGCGCAGAAATCGTTCCCTGGCAGACCGTTGTTCGCTATCGCAACATGGAGCAGGAAAAGCAAAGTGCCGATGCACGAGAAGCCCTCACGCGCCGTCTCGGTATGGAGGCGCGCTCATTCGGGCGCGGCAGGGCCAGGCTGATGGCATTGCGCCAGGCCGCACAGCGGGAGCAGCGACTGGGCACTGCGCTGGACAAAAGTGCGGCGCTGCAAGACCCTGGACTGCTGGCTCGCTGGGAAACCCTGATGACCATCAAACACCTGCGCCGGGACCCACAAATAGCCACCGCAGAGCCCAATTACCGGGTCCGCGCCCTGGCAACACCGGATGACGAGGCCTATCCGTTCCAATGGCACTACCCCCTGATTGGCCTGCCGCAGGCCTGGGATACAACCAGCGGTGACCCGACAGTGGTGGTGGCAGTCGTGGATACGGGCGTTCTTGCGGACCATCCCGACCTGGCCGGACAGCTGGTGCCCGGTTATGACTTTATCAGTAACCCCACCAGCGCGGCTGATGGCGATGGCATTGACCCGGACCCGGAGGATGCCGCTGACAACCGCAATGGCGGTGTTTATCACGGCACGCATGTGAGTGGCACGGTAGCCGCGGGGGGAAATAATGGCCTGGGTGTGGCGGGCACCGCCTACTCTGCGCGCATCATGCCACTGCGGGTGCTGGGTGCCGGCGGCAGCGGCACCAGCTACGATGTCGCCCAGGCGCTGCGCTTTGCCGCCGGCCTGGACAATGATTCCGGCACGGTGCCGCAGCGTCCCGCCGATATCATCAACCTCAGCCTGGGCGGAGAGCCGTTCATTGCCAGCAGCCAGGCCCTTTATCGGGAACTGCGCGAGGCGGGCGTGATGGTGGTCGCCGCCGCTGGTAATGAAGCCAGCGCAGTTCCAGGCTATCCGGCATCCTATGAGGGTGTGCTGTCAGTCAGCGCGGTCGACGCGCAGCGTCGCCTGACGAGCTATTCCAATACCGGCGCAATGATCGACCTGGCAGCTCCGGGGGGCGACAACAGCGAAGACCTGAACGGCGATGGCTACCCTGATGGGGTACTGAGCACCGACGCCAGCCGCGATGAAACAGGGCTGCGCTTTGGCTATTCATTTGTCAGCGGCACTTCGATGGCGGCACCCCATGTGGCCGGCGTGCTGGCGCTGATGAAAAGTGTCAACCCGGCACTGACGCCGGAGGACATCGACACGCTGCTGGCCTCGGGGGAGCTCACCGATGACCTGGGTATTCCGGGCCGGGACAACGCCTTTGGCTACGGCCTGATCAACGCACAACAGGCAGTGCGCGCGGCGCTGGAGGCCACCGGAAGTGTGCCCGCTGACAATCCACGACTGGTAGCTTCGGCAAACACCCTCAACTTCTCCACCGCTGTCGAAGTCCTGGAACTGGCGCTGGAAAATGGCGGGAAGGGGGCACTGGCATTACGCACCCTGGAGACTGACCAGCCATGGCTGTCGATAAGCCCGTCGGAGACCGACGCCGATGGACTGGGTACTTACCGGGTACAGATAGACCGGGAGGAACTGAGCCCTGGCACCTACGGCGGTTATATCCTTGCCACCTCGTCACAGAACAGCCTGAACGTCCGCGTCCTGCTGACGGTGGATGACGGCAGCGACAGTGGCGATATAGGTCTGGCCTACATCCTGCTGTATGACAGCGAGAGGAATGAAGTCGCGGCGCAAGTTGTCGCCGAATCCGACGCGGGTGACTACAACTTTGAATTCGCCGACGTGCCCGCGGGGCGCTACGAAATTGTCGCGGGCTCCGATGCTGACAATGACCTGCTTATATGTGATCCGGGAGAAGCCTGTGGTGCCTGGCTGACACTGGACCAACCGATTATCGTGGATGTCCAGGGCGACCTGAACAACATCGACTTCCCCATCGAATACCAGGTATCCATTCCCGCCCCGCAGGGAGCTGCCCAGGGCCAGCGCAGTGGCGAAGACAAGGCGGGAGTTGCCAAAAGGCGCCGGCGCTAGGATGATGAAGCTCTGTCCACAGTAAGCGAACAAATATGCCGCTGCCCTATCCAAACAGGAACAAGGATATCTGCAATTCATGAAGCGCTTGCACGCCCTGTTATATCCACTGCTTATCCTGTTACTCACTGCCTGCGGGGACGACAGCGCCACGGAACCGACCACAGCGCAACTTGATCAGGGCGACGCAACCGCCCAGGCGGACTCGTCGGCTACGACACTGCCCTTCGCGCCGCTGAACGAACCCACGGACCTGCCGGCGGCCTACAACTCCATCGAAAAGTTCACAGGTGACTTCGAGGGTATGGTGGAGCGGCGTGTGCTGCGGGTGTTGACCGTGTACAGCGTGGGCCGTTACTACGTGGACAAGGCGCAGGAAAAAGGCCTGGTGCACGAATCGGCGAGATTGTTCGAGGACTTTCTCAACAAGCGACTGCAGCGTCGCCATGTCCGTTTGCACGTGGTGGTAATACCCGTAGCGCGCAACCAGTTGATTCCCGCACTACTGGCCGGGCGCGGCGACATTATCGACGCCAGCCTGTCTATCACCCCGAAACGCGAGGAGCTGGTGGACTTCAGCATACCCGCCAGTAAAGAGGTGGCGGAGATCCTGGTAACGGGACCTTCAGCCCCGCCGCTGGAGTCCATAGCCGACCTGTCCGGGCAAACTATTTATGTGCGGCTTAGCAGCAGCTACCGCGAGAGCGTGGATACATTGAACAGGGCCCTTGAACAGCAGGGCTTGGCGCCGGTGCATATCGAGCCCGTTTCCGAACTACTGGAAGACGATGACCTGGTACAAATGGTCGACAGCGGTATGCTGCCCTGGGCCATCATTGATGAGTACAAGATGCTGCTGTGGGACCAGGTATTCACCAAGCTGACGGTGCGCGATGACATAGTATTCCGTTCTGGTGCCCGCATCGCCTGGGCATTTCGCAACAACAGCCCGCAACTGGCCAGGGAGGTAAACGCCTTCCTGAAGAAGAACCGCGCTGGAACCATGATTGGCAATATGCTGATCAATCGCTACATCCGCAACTTTGACTGGGCGGCTAATGCCCTGGGCGAGGAGGATTACCTGCGCTTCCAGAACTTGCGAGGAATTTTCCAGAAGTACGGGGAGCGCTATGGCATCGAGTACCTGCTGGCCGCCGCCCAGGGCTACCAGGAATCACGCCTGGACCAGAGCGCGCGCAGTCGCTCCGGCGCCATGGGGGTCATGCAGATAAAACCCACCACCGCCGGGGACCGCAACGTCAATATCGATGACATCCATAAAGTGGATAACAATATTCACGCCGGCGTGAAGTACCTCAGCTTCCTGCGTGATCGTTATTTCAATGACCCCGAGATCGACGATTGGAACCAGACTGCACTGGCGCTCGCGGCATATAACGTGGGCCCCAATCGCATGATCAAGTTGCGGCAGTCAGCAGAAAGGCGAGGCTACGATCCCAATATCTGGTTTGATAATGTTGAACTGGTCGCGGCCAAGGAGATAGGCAGGGAGCCGGTGCAGTATGTAGCCAACATCTACAAGTACTATCTCGCCTACCGCACCTCCGCCGAACAATTGAGCCAGCGCCAGGCGGCCCGGGAAAGAGCCGGCATACTGACGGACCCGCCCTCCGGTTAGAGTGCCTGCCCGTTATCCAGGCGCGACTCGGTGTCAGCCAGCCGTCCCTGCAGCCAGTAGATTTCGTAATCGTTACTTACGCCTTCCTGTGCGCGCTGCAGCAGTTGTTGCAGTGCCTGCTGGCGCAGCCCCAGTGCAGCTTTGTTACCGGGTTCCGCGGCCAGGGTAACTTCCACCACATGCAGGGTCTTCACCGGCTCGCCCTGGGCGAGATAGTTTGTCGCCAGGCTCAGCAGCGGCTCCGTACCCGCTGCCGCTGCGAGGTCAGCGTATACATCGCGCGCCGGCACCGGATACAACTCGGTAGTGCTCTCGAAGTGAAACCAGGAGGCATAGTAGTCCCAGATGCTGCGCACCGCCCAGTCGACCTTACCGTGGTTTTGCACCAGGTCCAGGTCAGGTGGTAGCTGGATTTCCTGCATCAACTGGTATACGGATTTACCGGCATTCATCCCCGCCACGGTGGCATCGTGCACATACTGCACCGCGTCGCGAATTCGCCGCATGTCCGCCTGTATCTGCTGCGCACCCACCGTGGGGTTGAGATGACTGGGCACCACAATTTCCGGTTCCAGGGCAAGTAACAGGTCGAGGGATTTCACATACTCCATCGGCTTGCGAATTTTTTCCCCGCGCATGGTGAATACATTCGGGAACTGGGGGAACTGTGGGCCAAAGAAGTCGCCGCTGAACAGTATTTTTTGCTGCGGCAGCCACAGCACCGCATTATCCGCGCCCTCGGCACCCGGTGTTCCAATCACCTGAAACTCGACACCGCCAAGGGTAAAACTATAGTTTTCCCAGTCGGGCACGGTAATAGTGGGCTCTATGCCACCGTAGCGCATCATGGCGATATCCGGACGATCCTCCCAGGCAGGCATCCAGGGAAAAAGCGTGCGGTTACGGCCGTATTGATAGGGCTCCAATTCGCTCAGGTAGCGCTGCTCCTCCAAAAAATCGCCGTGGGCAATAATTTCCGTACCCTCTTCCTGCCAGAATCGGGTGCCGCCAATATGGTCCGCATGGGAGTGACTCAGGACAATATAGCGCACCGGCGCATCTGAGACTTCCTTAAGGGCCTGCAGCTGCCTGGCCACCTGCAGTACCAGGCCCGTGTCAAAGATGACATTTCCTTCTTGCGTGGTAATCATGATGGTATTGCCAACGCCGGTGGCGTAGTAAACATTATCGGCAACCTGGCGCACCTCGATGGGACGTTTTATCAGGTCCACAGCACTGCCGTGGGTGCCTTCACCTTCATCACCGAAATCCAGGCGCCTTGTCGCGGCATCGCCAATGACCTCCAGTGTTTTTAGCTCAGCCTGTCTCTTCAGCCCTTTGCCCGCATCTTCGTCCATCAACAACCAGATGACTGACACGGCGACAACAGCAATTACCACTAATAGCGACTTGCCGATGCCACCACCCTGGCGTGTAACATCAGTGTGTAGATCAATCATTACTGCTCCTCTTGATTTTTCAGGACCATGCCCGATGCGGGGGAAACAAAAATCGGGGACGACCAGGCGCGCTGCTGCGCCGGCGCCAGGCAGTCGTCATCACCCGGTGTGCGGTAGTCGCCATAGCAGGGATTCACCGCAATACACTGACCTTTTTCATCAAATTCGCAGCGCACGTTACCCGCGTTGATCATAGGCGTGCTTTCCTGCACCGCGCGCACGTAGTAAACCGCTTGCCGTGCGCTTTCCGCGAAGTCCTCGTCCTCGAACTCCACCTGGCAACCCATGGGGTCGTCGTCACAGGTAAAGCTGCGCCAGGGGTCTTCCACCAATTTCTCCAGGGGTTCACCCGGCAGAACCTGGGGCCTTATGCGTACCACCTCGATACGGTCTATACGATGCCGCTCATCAGAGGGGTTATAGCACTCACCGCCGCACAACACATCCAGGCGCTGCTCTCCCAATGCCTGCACTGCATGATCCGGGCATCCGGGTTGTTGTTTGAAATCACCTACGGCGCTGACCCGGAAGCGCGGATTAGCTGCGGACAACACCTCCGAGCCCATGGGAACCGTACTGTCACCCGCAAGCATATCGAACCACAGCAGAATACGATCACCGGAGGTGGCATAGACTTCCCGGCGTTTCAGGCTGTCCCAGATCGCACTGCGACTGCGACCGTCACTATGGGTAGCGACCAGGCCACCGGTAAGCCAGAAACTGTTCTGGCGTTCCATGTTGCGCAGGTTCACCAGGCCCACACCACCATCGTCCAGTGGCACGGAATAAGGCAAGGGCTCAAGCTTGTCACCGCTTTGTCGCTTTGCTGCCCGCTGGTTTTGCGACCCAAAGGCCTCCGTCATAAGCTTACGCTTGACTTCCTTATAGCCGGTTCCAGCCTTACTGCGATGATTGTCGCTGGAGCCGATCAAACCGAAGCGGAAATTTAAGGGGTCTTGTGGCTGTTCAAAATCCGTGATCGCCAGGGCGTACTGGGCCGTCGCCATGGGGCGGTGATCCATAGGTTCGTTGAAGCAGTCCGGGCAGGTCCCGCAATTCAACCAGTCAGTGACCTGCTGGCCGGGTATGGTGAGATGACCCGAATTGCCGGCATCGACAAAGTTACGGCGCGCGGCAATTTCCCGAAGCTCACACTCCTTTGCCTCAATTCCCGCAGCGTCACAACGCGCGCGGATAATCTGCCCCGCGCGCCAGCAACAGGGTAGATAACCCTCACTGGGTTGAGGGCAGTACAGGCCACCGCTTTCATCGATAGCAGCGCCGCGCCAACTGCGGTATTCCTCGGAATTGCCGTGCCCGGAATAGATCTCGAACAGGATCTGCCGATCCGGGTCGTGCTGGGCGCGATTGAGTTGCTTATCAAAGCTGGTACTGGCAGGGGTGTTCATGCCCCAGGCATTACCATGCGGAATAACAATACTATCGAAGCCCCACTGATCCAGCTTGGCAAACAATTCCCGGGGGTCATCCGCAATTTCCAGGCAATCTTCGGGCAACTCTCTACTGTCTATACCTTTCTCGCAGATGGGTGTAGCCGCTACCTCATCGTAATACTGCTGTATGCCCCAGTAAAATTGTCGATTCTCAAAGTCCATCAAGGACATCATCAACTGTGCACCACGCCCCATGGGTGCACTGGCGAGTTGTTTGCGCGGAGCGGCTATCGCCCGCGACGGCACCCTGTCATCCTCGGTATCAAAAAAGATCACATTTTTGTGGCCGTAGTGCTTGCGCGGATCGGTGTTGACCTGGCTCCACTCCCAACCCAGAAACGACACCAGGTCAGGATTGTCGGGATCACCAGAGATGCGATTGCATTCGCGTATGCTTGCCCTGGTCTCGGCCCAACGCCGGGGTGTAATGCCTTCGGCATGGTCGTTGATAGACCAGAAATCCAGATTGGAGCAATAACGCGCAAAGTCGCAGGCATCCGCCGGCGGATGCAGTCCACTGCCACCCATCAACGGTACGGACATGATAAATGCGTCGGGAGAAAAGGTGGTGTGAACGTGCAGATCACCAAACAATATCTGTTGCTCAGGCCGGTCTGCAGGGGTCACCAGGGACTGACCGGACTGCTTGCTGCTCACCACGGAAGCAGGTAACGCGCCCCCCTGAATCTTTCCGCGATCCTGGGGTTTACCACAAGCTGCCAGCAAGCTGACGGCTATCAGCAATATTCCGATAGTGATCCTGTATGACAGATGGGTCATTCCGATTTCCAGCATCGGTGAATGGACAAAAAATGTTATTTAGCGATCCGGAAACTATAGCGCTCGATAGCTGATTACGCGAGGTTCCGAACGGCCAGAATTCCTGTCAGGAGTACTCTACAAATCTAAGGGAAAAGCCGAGGTGGCGCCGGCTGGAACGCTGGCGCAGGATAGGGTTTGAACAGCAGGGCGCCCTTCTTGGAGCGCCCTCAGGTTTTCAGCTCGCTAGCGCGACTTGCGCTTGGCGGGAGCTTTTTTCTTCGGTGCTGCTTTTTTCTTCACAGCCGCCTTTTTCTTCGGTGCTGCTTTCTTCTTCGCTGCAGACTTTTTCTTCTTCGGTGACGCCTTTTTCTTGAAGGTCGCCCTCTCAACCATGCTAGCCGCACGGTTGGCAGCCTGGGCCTTGCGAGATTCAAGCATCGCGTCAGCCCTCACCGACATATACTTCTCCGCCGCCTCGTAAGCTGCCTTGGCAATTTTCGCTACCGCTTCACCCAGATCCTGCACCTGTTTTACCAATGCGTCGACTTTCTTCTGGTTATCGGGGGTCGCCTGCTTGCGCAACGCAGCCCGCGCCTTTTTCAAACGCGAGCTGGCGGTGCCGTGTTTTTTACGCGCTGCGGACAATTCACGCTTTGCCCTCGCGCTCGCTTTTTCAGACTCAGATACCAACCTCTTCCTGAGCTGTTCCACTTTCTGGTTAGCTTTTTCAGCCATCTTGGTGGCCTGAGCCAGTTCTTTATCCAACATTGCTTATGATGCTCCGTATTGATAATGGATACCGCAAACCTAGTGTAGGCCTAATTAAGGTAGATGTAACGATTATTTTTTGATCTATAAAAAAATTAACAGGTAAAATTTTCTTCGCGCGGCATTACATCCGTTTAATATTTCCGCCGTTAAAACTGCGACGTGCCGGGGGCTGATACAACTCCAAAAATAAAATTTTCCATGGGTTCAGGCATTCCGGTTTCATTTATTACCTGAGCATGGCGATGATCAAGCAACCGCGGTTCAGCAACACCACAGGAATGCGCAATGGTCTCCACATCGTGCATCAGGTTGCTCGCGTAATGCGCCACTCGATGCGCCTTGTCCTTCGGGTTGAGCCCCTTCTGCAAGTCTTCATCATGGGTTGTAATCCCGGTTGGGCAGGTGTTTTTATTACACTGCAATGCCTGCACGCAAACCAATGCAAACATAAAGCCTCGCGCAGAGTTGACACAATCGGCACCCAGGCAAAGTGCCGCAGCAACGCCACCGGGATTAATCATCTTGCCGGAGCAGATCACGCGGATGCGCTGGCGCAGACCATGCTGCTGCAATTTGCCTACCACCAGGAGCAGACTGCGCCGCACCGGCAGACCCATGAAATCGATCAGGCTCTGGGGCGCTGCGCCCGTACCACCGTCGGCACTGTCTACGGTGAAAAAATCGGGTGCGTAATCCAATCCTCGCTCATGTATACGCTCGCAGCCCCCTTCCAGGTGAAAAGGCGACAGCGCGCCAAAACTCATTGCGGATATATTGAAAAATGAGCTGGTGACATAGGGATGGCGAGCAAAGCCTTCGCCGAAAGTGAGGCTACTGCGCGGCTGGATCTCTTCATCCAATGGCGGGAACAGTCCATTGAGGAAAACAATATCAGCGGGTTGGTTCAGTGGATGGGTGGAACCGAAAGCCGCCGTGGAGTCTATATTCTTCGCCGCGCGGTAAACCCAGGAGCGTTGTGCGCGATTAAAGGGCAACTCCTACCTGTCCAGGGCAAAGAAATACTGGCGGAAAAATTCGCCCATGTGCTCAAAGAAATAGCGAAAGCGACCGACCACGGGATAGTTGCGCCGGATTGCCTGCCTGGTCTGGTTAACGTCGGCGATGTACATGTAAATAATTGCGAGAAACAATAGTCCCAGAAAAAGAGCGAACAGCAGCGACGCTACCTCGAGAAAATTGAGGGCAAAAACACGCAGGGCGTCCATGCTCATATCCATCAGATACTCCCCGGCTATCGCCAATATTTATTCATCCGCGCCACACGGTTACACGGCCCGGTATCCCATAGGCATATTGGTCTAGTTCTTGATCTGCAGCATGAATTGCGCGGCTGCCAGGCGAGTCTCATCGTCCAGGTGGGACTGGGGAGGCATTTCCGGGTAGTCCGGGCGCTTCTTGACCGGGTTGGCTGCGTAGTCAGCAATACCCTGCGGGTTATCCATGTACAGCGCCTGAATAATCTGCGTTGGCGGACCAATCATGCGGGAGGCGTACGCGTGGCAACCTGCGCAGACACCGTAGTAGGCCAGTTTACCCTTATCGACGTTTTCCAGGGAGCGCGGTGGCACCGGCTCGGGCAAGGTATAACTGGCGACGTTGGCAGTCGTGGAAAACTCACATTCGCTGTACTTACCCAGCCCTATGGTGCGAAAACGCTCCGGGTTGAGGATACAACCGTCATCCATACCCACCGTATCGACGATATCGGGGCCCGTCGTTTCCAGCATGGCCGCCATCACCGCCCGCACTGCAGGAGCCGGGTTCTGGCCATTATCGCGCATCAGGTTATTCAGTATTTTCGGGCGATTGGGATTGGGCTCTGAATCGGGGTCCGTGGCGGCGTTGGAAGCCAGGGAGAAATCAGTAAAAACGATCCCTACTGACTCATTGTCGGTGATGATATTGCCTTCCACCACGACATCGTCGCAGGCCATCACCAGCACGCCGGTACCCTGGGGAATATTCGATACCAGGGAGCCGGGAATCGCAAAATTTTCATGGTTGTTGCCCACGATAAAATTATTGCGTATCAGCACATCACCACAGGTTTTGATGGGCAGACCCGGGGTAACAAACGCCAGGATTCCGCCGGTGTTGTCGTAGACATAATTACTTTCTACCAGTGCATGACGGCTATTCTCAATTTCGATTCCAGCAACGCTCTCGAATACCTGGTTGAACACCACATCGATATTTTCAGACATACCCACGTAAATAGCTGCGTCCTCAATGCCGGAAACGACATTGTGAGAAACGATGCCGTTTTTGCCCAATTGTGGAAAGATGCCGTACACACCGGTATCGACAACAAAGTTATTGCGAATAATAAAGTTGTTGCCCGCCTGGCCCATTATGCCATTGCCCTTGTAATGGGTGAT
>JARFQU010000071.1 GCA_029287595.1 Halioglobus sp.
CTTCGAAGATGTAGTGGGGTTGTTGCGGCGACTGGGCATAGAGTTCGAGGGCAAGCTCAGCACTTTCGAGGTCATGTGGCGTAATTACTATCACTTCATGGTCGAAGAAACCGGCAAGCACCAGGCCTTCCTGCCCACAGACTACCCCTATTACGTCCTGTTGGAATCGGAGGGCTCGGATGCCGGACGCGAAGAAGAACAGTTTATGACGGTGCTGGGGGCGCTGATGGAAGAGGGCCATATCGCCGACGCGGTGATCGCGCAGTCAAGCCAGCAGGCGGCGCAACTCTGGGAGATGCGCGACGATGTGGAAGCGTTAATCCACGTTTTCAGCCCGGCAGCAGTTTTCGATATCAGTCTGCCCATCCGCGAGATGGAGGCGTACGTTAACGACGTGGAACAGGAGTTGAAACAGCAGTTCACGGAAGCCCGCCTGGTATCCTTCGGTCATCTGGGGGATGGCAATATCCACCTGGGCATTGGCCCCGCCCGTGACAAACACGCGGTGGAAACCATCGTTTACGAGCGCCTGGCCCGGGTGAATGGCTCAATCTCTGCGGAACACGGCATCGGGCTCGAAAAGCGGGAATTCCTGCCGCACTCCCGTTCCGCGACCGAAATAGAGCTGATGAAAACCCTCAAAAAAGCGCTCGATCCGAAGAACCTGCTGAACCCGGGCAAGATATTTTAAAAAGGCAGAACAAAACAGCGGCTGATCTGGCAGGTCTGTTATTGCTCTCACAACGAAAAACGCCGACTACGGAGATTCGAAGTCGGCGTCTGTAGCAACAGTGATGTGGGTGTTAACAACAATCACTTAATGTTTGGTGCCCAGGAGAGGACTTGAACCTCCACGCCCTTGCGAGCACTAGCACCTGAAGCTAGCGTGTCTACCAATTTCACCACCTGGGCATAAATCAGGGTGGATTTTACTACTGTTTGCCCTTTTGCTCGAGCGCTGGACTGCGTCCAGTGTCTACCACAACACCACCTGGGCAGTTCAGAGTTGACATGCGCAAACTCCGAGGGCGCGCACTTTACTTTTCCCGCGCGGCTTTGTCAATCATGGCGTATACTATGGCCTTGCGTCATCCTCGCTAACACGGGGGATCCAGGGATGGATGACCCTTCCGGATTCCCGCCAGCGCGGACATCACGATTAACAGAGCTTCCCCGCCGGTTGTAGCCGGCGTCAGTATACTCGCAAATATTTTCATCAGAGACACCACATTTATGACCAAAAAAGGCAAACCTGCCGATCCCCACGCAGCGCGCGAAGCCGCACGCTACGAAAATCCCATACCCAGCCGTGAAGCTATCCTGCAGATGCTCACGGAGGCGAAAAAGCCCCTCAATCACAGCAAAATCGCCAAGAAACTGGCGCTGGAGGACCCCCAGGCGGTGGACGCCCTGCGCAAGCGCCTGCGCGCCATGGAGCGCGACGGCCAGCTGATGGTGGACCGCAAAGGCGCCTACGGCATGGTGAATCGCATGAACCTGCTGCACTGCCGGGTCCAGGGGCACAAGGACGGTTATGGCTTCGCCATCCCGCTGACCGGCGAAGGCGATGATGTGTACCTGAATGCCCGGCAGATGAACTTCGTGTTTGACGGCGACGAGGTGCTGGTGACGATCACCGGTGTGGATCGCCGCGGACGCCAGGAAGGCAAGGTTGTCGAGGTGGTGAAGCAGAACACCAGCAGCATTGTCGGGCGCTATCAGGAGGAGAGCGGTATCGGCTTTGTGATTCCGCATAACGCCCGTATCCAGCACCAGATACTGATTCCACCAAAGGCCAAAGGCAGCGCCAAATCCGGCCAGATCGTCACCGCGGTGATTACCGACTATCCCACCCGGCAGTTAGGGGCCAAAGGGCACATCAGTGAAATCCTGGGCGATCACCTGGACCCGGGCATGGAAATCGACGTGGCGATTCGCTCCCACGGCATTCCCTGGGAGTGGCCGGACGAAGTGCTGGACGAGGCAGGCAGGCTGGAAGACGAGCCGCGGGAAGAGGATAAGCTGCACCGTGTGGATCTGCGTAAGCTACCTTTTGTCACCATCGACGGGGAGGACGCCCGTGATTTCGATGACGCCGTGTACTGCGAAAAGGATGGCAATGGCTGGCGCCTGTGGGTGGCGATCGCCGATGTATCCCACTATGTGAACCCGGGTTCGGCCCTGGATGAGGAGGCCGCCAACCGCGGTAACTCGGTCTATTTCCCCGAGAAAGTAGTGCCCATGCTGCCGGAGGCGCTGTCCAACGGCTTGTGCTCGCTCAAGCCCGCGGTGGATCGCCTTGCCATGGTGTGCGAGATGGAGTTGAGCCAGGCCGGCAAGCTCACCAAATTCCAGTTCTACGAGGCGGTCATCCACTCCCATGCGCGCCTCACCTACACCCAGGTGGGGGAAGTGCTGGAGAAGGGTTCGCATCCGGATGTGGACAGGGCCCGAGTGCCTGACCTGAAGCGCCTGCACAGCCTGTACCACGTGCTGCGCGCGGCCCGGGACGAGCGCGGTGCGATCGATTTTGAGACGGTGGAAACCCGTATCATCTTTGACGAGCAACGCAAGATCGAGGCTATTGTGCCGGTGGTGCGCAATGACGCGCACAAGTTGATCGAGGAGTGTATGTTATGCGCCAACGTGGCCACGGCACACTTCTTTGAAATCAACCAGTTACCGATATTGTACAGGGTGCATGAGGGGCCCACCGAGGAGAAGCTGGAGAACCTGCGCAGCTTCCTGGGTGAGTTGGGTCTGGACCTGTCGGGCGGCATCAAACCCACCCCGCTGGACTATCAGCAGCTGCTGCAACAGGTGGCGGAACGGGACGATGCCCATGTTATCCAGGTGATGCTGCTGCGCTCCCTGAGACAGGCGGTATACCAGCCGGAAAACAACGGTCACTTCGGGCTGCACTACCCGGCCTACGCCCACTTTACCTCGCCGATTCGCCGCTACCCGGACCTGCTGGTACACCGAGGTATTCGTCACCTGGTGCGCTCTACCGGATCAGCCGAGGCGGTGCTGCGGGTGGCGGGTGCGGAGCCCATCCCCACCAAATACATTTTTCCCTACGATGTGGCGGACATGGTTGCGGCGGGTGAGCACAGCTCCATGACTGAGCGTCGCGCCGACGATGCCACCCGGGAGGTGGATTCCTGGCTTAAGTGCGAGTACCTGCAGGAGCACGTGGGCGACGAGTTTGATGGGGTGATCGCCGCGGTGACCGGCTTCGGTTTGTTCGTGGAATTGGTGGACCTGTATATAGAAGGCCTGGTGCACGTCACCGCCCTGCCGGGTGATTACTACAGCTTCGATGCCGCTCACCAGCGTCTTACCGGCGAGCGCAGCGGCCGCAGCTTTCAACTCGGGGGCAAGGTGCGGGTGCAGGTGGCCAGGGTGGATCTGGATGACCGCAAAATCGACCTGGAGCTGATTGATTCGGCCCCGCCGCGCAAATCCAAGAGGAAAAAGACCGGTGCCAAGCCGGGTGGTGCGGGCGGTAATAAAGGTGGCAGGGGCGGTAAAGGTGGTGCCGCTGCCCCGAAGGCCAAGGCCAAGCGCAAGACAGGTCAGCGACGGCGCCGCTGATGCAGTTTATCTACGGACTCCACGCGGTGGACGGTTTGCTGCGCAACAAACCGAAATCGGTGCAGCGCCTGTGGGTGCAATCGGGCCGGGAAGACAAACGCATTGCCGCATTGGTGGCGCTGGCCCAGAACCAGGGCGTGCCGGTGGCGCGGCAGCCGCGCCAGGACCTCGACGGGATGGTCAGTGGCCGTCACCAGGGCGTGGTGGCGGAGGCCGTAGATACTCCGGTTTCCGGTGACACGAACCAGTCCAACCTGTGGCAGGAACAGGATCTGCTGCGATTGGTGGATAACAAGGAGGGCCCGCTGCTGTTGCTGGTGCTGGATGGCGTCACCGACCCCCACAATCTCGGCGCCTGCCTGCGCAGCGCCGATGCGGCGGGGGTGGATGCCGTGGTGGTGCCCAAAGACAAGTCTGCGGATCTCACGCCCACTGTGCGCAAGGTCGCCTGTGGGGCCGCAGAGGTGGTGCCTTTCGTGCGTGTGACCAATATCAGCCGCACCCTGCAGGCCCTGCAGGAGCGCGGCGTGTGGCTGTACGGCACCGCCGGCGAATCAGAAAAATCCATATATGACAGTGACTTATCCGGCTCAATCGCGCTGGTAATGGGAGCTGAGGGCAGTGGTTTAAGGCGCCTCACCCGGGAGCAGTGTGATTTCCTGGTAAACCTGCCCATGTCAGGCTCCGTGAGCAGCCTCAACGTCTCCGTGGCCACCGGGATCTGCCTGTTTGAGATCGTCCGCCAAAGGCGGATCTAAACGATGAAACCGTGGGGTCAAAACCGTGGGGTCAGGCCTAGAAT
>JARFQU010000119.1 GCA_029287595.1 Halioglobus sp.
TACGCAGAGGATGGCTCCAAGTCAATCTGGCCAACGCTGTTTGAGCTGTATTATCGCGAAGAAGTGAGCATTCCCGAGCAGGATATGAAGGACCGCATGTTGTTCCGCCAGGTGATCGAGGCGCTGAAGTGCCTGGAAACCGATGTGCTGCGCTCGGTTGATGACGGTAACATCGGCTCCATCATGGGCATAGGCGCGCCGACCTGGACGGGCGGCTTCATTCAGTTCGTCAACACCTATGGCTTACAGCGCTTTGTCGACCGCTGTGCTGAGTTGGCAGCCAGTTACGGTGAGCGTTTCCAGGCCCCGGCCATAGCGGTGGAACACGCGCAGTCCGGGGAGTTGTTCAGCTGACTGATGCGTGTCTGCGCTTGTCCCAGGCTTTGTTTGGGTAGCGGGGTAGCTGGCCCTAATGAGCCAGCTACGGTTATACGCGCTCTATAATGACCGCGGGCGCCATACCGCCGGCGGCGCACATGGTGACCAGGCCGAACTGTTTGTCCTGTCTTTCCAGCTCGTCCAGCAAAGTGCCAATCAGCACTGAACCGGTGGCGCCGATCGGGTGGCCCAGGGCCATTGCGCCGCCGTTGACGTTGACCTTCTCGCGATCCAGGTCCAGGTCGCGCTGGAATTTCTCCGATACCACGGCGAAGGCCTCATTGATCTCCCACAGGTCGATGTCGTTCACTGTCAGACCGGCTTTCTCCAGAACGCGTTTTGCCGCCGGCACCGGTGCATTGAGCATCAGGGTAGGGCAGTCACCCATATTGGCCATGGCCACGATCCGCGCCCTGGGCTTCATGCCGTTGGCTTTGGCATAGTCGGGAGAGGCCAGCAGGAGTGCGGCAGCGCCATCTACCACGCCAGAGGAATTACCCGCGTGGTGCATGTGGGTGATCTCCAGGCCAGGGTATTTCTGCAGCACCATACTGCGGTAGGTGAGGCCTGACTCGTCCAGCGGGTAGTCTGCGATGGGGGCGAATGAGGCTTGCAGCCCCGCCAGGCCTTCCAGGGTGGTCTGAGGGCGTGGGAATTCCTCCTTGTCCAGGGCCAGGGTTCCGTCCACTGAATACACGGGCACCAGGCTGCGATCGAAATGGCCATTGGCAATGGCGTTGGCCGCCCGCTGCTGGGTCAGGAAGGCCAGCGCGTCAAGCGCCTCGCGTTCAATGCCTTCCATGGTGGCGATGGCGTCGGCGCAAACACCCTGGTGCGGCTGCGGGTGCAGCTCGCGCAGGGCCAGGTTGCCGTTGTCCATGAACGGGCTTATGGGGGCGCCTTCCTCGCCGAAAGTGGACATCATCTCAGCCCCGCCGCCGATCACCAGATCCTCCGAGCCGGACATGATATTCATTGCCGCGAGGTTGACCGAGGTAATACCGGAGCCGCAGAAACGGTCCAGGGTCACGCCGCTGGAGCGGATGTCATAGCCCGCTTCCAGGGCCGCCATGCGAGCCAGGTCGCCGCTCTGGCGCCCGCGTTGGGAACTGGTGCCAAAAATAATATCGCCCACCTCGGCGGTATTGAGGTCGTTGCGCTCGGCGATGGCCTTGAGCACCGTAGCACCCAGGTGCTGGGGGTGCTGGTCAGCCAGGGAGCCCTTGCCTTTTTTGCCGATACCGCGAGGGGTGCGACAGGCGTCGATAATCCATGCTTCGTTCATGCTTGAGCTCCTCTATTTGCCTTTCCAGTTGGGGGCGCGTTTTTCGGCGAATGCTGTGGCGCCCTCAATGGCGTCCTCGCTGGTGAAGATAGGCATTACCACTTCCTGCTGCTTCTGCCACATTTCCTCACCGGACCAGTCGCCGGATTGGGTCACTACCTGCTTGCTGATGCGCACGGCCAGAGGGCCATTGGCGCAGATAGCAGCTGCCAGTTCTTTCGCCGCATCCAGCGCGGTGCCCGCGGGCACGACACGGTTGATCAGGCCCATACTCTGCGCGCGCTCCGCGGTGATAAAGTCTCCGGTCAGCGCCAGTTCCATTGCCAGCCGCGAGGGTATCTGGCGCGGCAGGCGTATCAGGCCACCGGCCGCGGCGGCGAGGCCGCGTTTCACTTCGGGAATACCGAATTTGGCGTTGTCGGCGGCGACGATCAGGTCGCAGGTGATCATCAGCTCCAGGCCGCCCGCCAGGGCATAGCCTTCCACCGCAGCGATCAATGGTTTCTGCGGTGGTTTTTCGGTGATGCCGGCGAATCCGCGGCCTTCCACCATGGGCATCTCCCCGGTAACAAACGCCTTGAGGTCCATGCCGGAGCAGAAGGTACCGCCGGCGCCCGTGAGTATGGCGACGCGAATATCATCGTTGCTGTCCAGTTCATCCATGGCGGCGGCAACGCCCACGGCCAGCGCCTTGTTGGCGGCATTTTTTGCCTTGGGGCGATTCAGGGTGACGGTCATGATGCCGTCAGCTACTTCTACCAATACTTCGTCAGACATTTTATTGCTCCTCTTGAGTTTACTGCCGGCCCCGGGTGTAGTCCGGGACCTATAAAAATCTAGTCGATCAACTGTTCCGCCATCAGTGCCAGTGGTACCACGGCTTCGCCGCGGGAGTCAGCCTCGGTGCTGGAGGCGGTGCCGATCTCGGCGCGCTTTACGATACCCTGGAGTATGGCGGCCAGGCGGAACAGGGAAAACACGATATAGAAGTTCCAGTTATCGATGCCATCACGGCCGGTGCGCTCGCAATAGCGCGCAATGTATTCCTCGTCACTGGGAATGCCGTAGGCGGCGCGGTCAACACCGCCAAGGCCTTTGATGCCGTCACTGTCCCTGGGCAGCATCCACGCCATACACTGGTTGGCCAGGTCCGCCAGGGGATGCCCCAGAGTGGACAGCTCCCAGTCCAGCAGTGCAATCACCCGTGGCTCGGTGGGGTGGAACATCATGTTATCCAGGCGATAGTCGCCGTGCACCAGGCTTACCGTGCCATCGTCTTCCGGCATATTCGCTACCAGCCACGTCATCAGTTTCTCCATCGCTGGAATATGTTGGGTCTCGGAGGCGCGGTACTGTTTGGTCCAGCGCCCCAGCTGGCGCTCGAAGTAGTTGCCGGGCCTGCCGTAATCAGTCAGGCCCACGGCATCAATATCGACATTGTGCAGAGCAGCCATGGTCTGGTTCATGGCGTCGTAGACAGCGCTGCGCTCGGCGTTATCCGCCGCTTCCGGGAGCATAGGGTCCCAGATTATCCTGCCCTGCATGTACTCCATTACGTAGAACATGGAGCCTATAACGCTTTCGTCTTCACACAGGACATAAGTGCGCGGTACTGGCACGTCGGTGTCGCGCAAGGCGCTGATGACACGAAATTCGCGATCTACGGCGTGGGCTGATTTCAGAAGCTCGCCCGGTGGCTTGCGTCGCAGCACATAGTGCTCGCCGCCTGCGCTCAACTTGAAGGTAGGATTGGATTGTCCGCCGGCGAATTTCTCCGCTGAGAGCGGCCCGGTGAAGCCGGGGATATGTGCTGAAAGGTAATCGCTCAGTGCCTGTGTGTCGAGTTGTTGAGTACTCATAATGCCTGTTCTTTTTTCGTTGTGTGTTTAGTTCGATCGGGCCAGAGTTTGTGGGCTGTGGGCAGCGCCAACAATGACTGGTCGAAACAAATAAATGTACAGCAAATGACAGGCTCCCGGAAACATTTGAGTCCGGGGATGGGTATCGTTATGCTCTGCCACAAACCGGAGATGGAAAGTAGCGTGATTGAGCCGATAGGGCAACAGCAACGGCAGGAGGTTAAGGAGGCAACCGAGGAGTTTATCTGCCTGGCGGAACAATTTTACCGGCGCCGCTTCGGGCGCATCCCCGTGCTGTTTGATCTGCGGGGCAGGGCTGCCGGTATGTTCAAGGTGCAGGGTAAAGAGCGTTGTATCCGCTATAACCCCTGGATATTTGCCAAGTACTACAAGGAAAACCTGGCGGATACGGTGCCGCACGAGGTGGCGCATTATATCGTGCACGAGGTCTATGGCATGCGCAGAGTGCGCCCACATGGAGAGCAATGGCGCACCCTGATGGGCTGTTTTGGCGCCAGCGAGGAGGTCACTTTCAACCTGGACCTTGCAGGTATTCCCCAGCGCAGCCAGCGCACCCATCCCTATCGGTGCGACTGTCGTACTCACGAGGTCTCCACCACCCGCCATAACCGGGTGCTAAAGGGCGCCGGTCGCTACCACTGCCGCTACTGCGACGGCCAACTGGTTTACGCGCCCTAGCCGCCAGGGCTTAACTCCACGCCACTGAAACTATGCGCCGGGTCATCAGGCGGGGTCTGCTCGATGACGGCCCGGTCTGGGGCCAGGCCCTGCTCGTTAATCAGGAAGGTTTTGACTGCCACTGCCCTGGCTTCAGCCAGTTCGGCCAGTGCATTGTCCGGCAGCGCCACGCTTTGCACCACCGAGGTAAACTTATCCGCCATGGGGGTAGTCTCTGCCGCCCCGTTTTTGCCCAGCGCCTGGTAACGCTGGTCAATGTCTTTTTCCCACTTGGCGCTTTTGCTGCTCAGGTCCTCTTCTGCCAGTCCCGCAGCGAGCATGGCCTGTTCCAGCGCGCTCTGTTGCAGGCTGAAGCGATCCGGTTGCAGGTTGAGCCTGCCGCTAATCACCATTTTCAGTGCAGGGCGCTGTTGTAGTGCTTCATTCAGCGTGGTGAGACGGGCTTTGCCATTGTCATCCAGTACCGATGAGCCGATGGCGAAATTTATCCGCTGCAGGTCTTCGTCACTACCGACCAGGTTGGCCAACAAGGTGAATGGCGCGGTCACTATTTTGGTTATCACGTTCATGAACGCGCCGGTTATCACGCTGCTGATGTCGAACTCCGGGTCGTCCACATTGCCGCTGACCGGTACCTCCATACTGATGACCCCGTTGCTGTCGGTAAGCAGGGCCAGGGCTAGCTCCAGCGGCAGGTCCACAGCCTGCTCGCTGTCAATTTTTTCGCCCAGTTTGAGCTGGTCGATGACCACATCATTATTGCCTGCCAGGCGCTGGTCCTTGAGGGCGTATTGCAGTTTCAATGTCAGTAAGCCACGCTCGATAGCATAGCCGGCATAGTTGGTGGAGTAGGGCGTCAACAGCGCCAGGTCTACACCGGTAAAATTCAGTGCCAGGTCGATGGCCGGTGGTTCATCCAGCGGCGCGGCGGTACCCTTCAATGTCACTGGCGCATAACCATCAACCGAACCGGCCATGTCAACCTGGGTCTGCGCTCCAGGCGCATTGCTTATGCCCAGTACCTCGCCATTGAGGTCGCCAATTACGGTGCGAAACTGGATAGGCAGGGACTCGTCCATGAAATCTATTGCACTGTCGCTCACCACAATCTGCGGAATACTTATGGACCAGGGCTTGCCCTCCTGCAATTCATCGGCGACTTCCTGGGCCGCATCGCCCACTTCCTCCTGCCAGACCTTCGACATGTTAATTGAGCCGTCCTTCTGGATATGGATACGGCCCTCATACTGGTTGATGAAAACCTTCTTCAGACCCAGGGTATGTGCGTCAACATCGACCGCCATTTCCTCCCAGCGCACGGTATCCCAATTGGTCAGTGCCTGTTCCGTATCCTGGACCCGGCCGGCAAAGTCGGTAATTTCTCCCCCGTTAAGTATGGTGGCGGGTGAAAAGCCCTTAAGCGTAACTTCACCATCGGTTGCCAGGTGGCCATCGGTAAGTTTGGCTTTCAGCGCGGCCGGGAAATTCGGGTTGAACCAGGGCAGGGGCAGCTCTGTCAGGTGGTAGGAGAGGGTGCCATTGCCTGTGCCCAGGTCCAGGGCGCCCTCAACGCCAGCTGTTACCTGTTCATTGATCAGGAGATTGAGGTTCATACTGGTATCGCCAGCCAGCGGCCAGTTGATGCGGCCCAGGGAAGCTTCCAGCGGAGCCACTTCCAGTAGCGATGGGTCGGTGAATTCTGAGCGGAAGCGAATGCTGCTGTTTACCAGCTTTGTGCCATTGATCTGCGCGGTCCAGCCGCTGTCATCCAGGTCTTCCGTATCAGCCGTCGAAATGTCTTCTTGCGGCAGGTCGTGCACCGCGAACAGGTCGACCAGGCTGACCTGCTCGCCTTCCATCCACCCCGCTACGGCGAGACCGTCGATGGTGATATCCCCTACAGTGGCATGCTTCTGGCTGCTGTCCACGGTGACCCCGGAAATCGCCATCGAGGACAGTGCTACCGAGGTGTCGGGGAGATCCATCCTCGCCAGCGGCTGTATGTCTACGCTGCCGATTTCAATCAAACCCTCAGTTATGCTGTAACTGAGCTCCTCTTTCCAGTCCACCCGATAGCCACCTTCGATGCCGAAGCGCCCGTTGATCAGGTCAAAGTTCAACCACTGTTTGGCGATACGCCAGAAGTTTCGCAGCTGCACCTGAGACAGTGCCAGAAAGCCCTCGCTGTAGCCTCCCGGAATGGACACGACGCCTTCCCAGTGGAAGATGCCGCCACCCTCGCCGGTAGCCTCAAGGTGGTAGGGGCGGCCGTCCACCGCGATGGTTGAGAGGCCATCGACCTCGATTTCCACCCCGTTGAGAAAGGTACTGTAGGGCTCCTCAGCTACCTCGTTGCTGGCCCGGATTTCCTCTGCCTGCAGTGACAGGTGGTTCACGGTAAGGCCCGGAATGCCTCCCTCGGTCTCCTCCTCGGGCTCTGCCTCTTCTTCAGGCAACAGGTCGGAGAAGTTGAATTGCTCCTCGCCCACTTGCCTGGCATGAAGGTACAGGCCGTCGATTGACAGTTCATCAAAAACCCACCCTTCACGCCACAGGCTGGCCAGGGAGAGGTTTACCATGGCATTTTTCAGACCTAAAAAACGCTCACCATTTATCTCTGGCAGCTCGGCCTCACGCACTTCGAGGGCCACGGTGAAAGGATTAAACAGGATGATTTCAGTCTGCAGCTCCCGGCCCGGATACTGTTTTACGTACCAGGAGGGGAAAAAATTGAGGGCTGGCATGATAACCAGTAGAGCAATGGCGAGGTAGGCGACATAGACTATCGCCAGCCAACGTAGAATGGTCCGCACTGGAGATTCCTGTTATTTCAGATACAGAGCCAAATATAGTCGACAGCGGAGGTGCTGCCTAGGACTCCCCGGGATTTATGCGAATCAGGGCTGGACGAAATCGGTTACCTCCAGGTTGAACCCCGACAGGGCATTGAAATGCACCGGCGCAGACATCAGGCGCATTTTGCCCACGCCCAGGCGCTTCAGGATCTGTGAGCCGGTGCCGATCAGGCGGTAATTTTGCGCCCCGCCTGTCGGCGAGGGCGCCGGCTGCGGAAAGCGCTGCACTTCTTCCAGGCTGTGTTGTGTGCTTACCGGATAGTTCAGCATGACGACCACGCCGTGGTCCTCCCTTGCGATGTGCTCCATCGCCAGGCGGTAAGACCAGCCAGTCTCACTGTCCTGCAGGCGAGTACCAAGCAGATCGCGCAGGGTATTGACCTCCTGCACCCGCACCAGGGTATCGCGTTCCTCGCTTATCTCACCGCGCGACAGGGCGTAGTGCACGGTGTCATCGACCAGGTCCAGAAAAGTGTGCAGTTCGAATTCACCAAATTCCGTGGTGACGGTTTTGCTGTTGCGCAAGTCCACCGATTGCTCGTGCAGCGCCCGGTACTCGATAAGATCGGCGATGGTGCCCATGCGCAGGTCGTGTTTTGCGGCAAACTCTTCCAGCTGGGGGCGCCGTGCCATGGTGCCATCTTCATTCATGATCTCCACGATCAGCGCGGCCGGTTCAAAACCGGCCATGCGCGCCAGATCCACTCCCGCTTCGGTATGCCCGGCGCGGCGCAGTACGCCGCCAGACTTGGCGACCAGCGGAAATATGTGGCCCGGTTGCGCAATGTCTGACGGTTTTGCACCCTGAGCCACCGCCTGCAACACGGTGTGGGCGCGCTGTATCGAACTGATACCCGGGCCCTTGCGTTCCGCGGCATCAATGGAGACAGTGAAGTTGGTTTCGTGCTGGGAGCGGTTGTCGCGCACCATCAACGGCAGCTGCAGCTGCCGGGCGCGCTCCTCGGTAATGGGCATGCAGATCAGGCCGCAGGCCTCGCTGGAGAAAAATGTAATGATCTCCGGTGTTACCGCTTCTGCAGCGACAATCAGGTCGCCCTCGTTTTCCCGGTCCTCGTCATCCATCAGGATAACCATTTTTCCGGCGCGGATTTCATCGAGAATATCCGGGACGCTGCTCAATGCCATGTAACTGCCTCCTGTGGTTGCGGCGCCGTGCCGCACACCGGGTTGAATCGTTAAATCAGTTCGAAACCGATGGCGGTTGCTTCGCCGCCGCCAATACACAGTGCCGCGACCCCGCGACGCAGGCCACGCTGGCGCAGCGCGTGCATCAGGGTGACGATTATACGCGAGCCGGTGGAGCCTATGGGGTGCCCCTGGGCACAGGCGCCACCGTTAACGTTCACCTTGTCGTGCTCCAGTCCCAGGTCTTCGATGGCCATCATGGTCACCATGGCAAAGGCTTCGTTGATTTCGAACAGGTCGACCTCGCTGGTGCTCCAGCCGGTGTTCTCGAGCAGCTTACTGATTGCCCCGATCGGTGCCACGGTGAATTCACCCGGCTCCTGACTGTGGCGAGCATGCCCTGCAATCCGTGCCATTGGCTGCAGCCCCCTGGCCGCTGCCTCAGTACCCGCCATTAACAGCAGGGCGCTGGCACCATCGGAGATGGAGCTGGCATTGGCCGCTGTAATCG
>JARFQU010000169.1 GCA_029287595.1 Halioglobus sp.
CCGGGTGATACCAACCTTGATGCCGGAGGTATTGGCCAGGTAGACAATATGATCGATCATGCAATGCTGTTCGCCCCACTCAGGTTCACGACAGGTACCCGCGTCATAGTGGCACTTTTCAGGGCTGATAATACAGCTATCGCACTGGGCCAGGCGCTTGAAGCAGGGATAACAGTAACCCTGGTTGAAACTCTTACTGGTTTTACGCGCGCAGTGAATGCAGTTGATTACGCCCTCATAGTCCAGTTGCAGGTGCCGCCCCAGGTACTGGTTGAGGGGCACGCTGATCTCGCCCAACAACATCTGGTACTGTACGGTGTCCGCCAGGCTGGTTTTCATTTTGCGCACGTTACCCGCGCCCAGTACTTCAGCCACAAAATTCTCCTATTGTTTCCAATTTAGCGGCTCCGGACCGGGGTCATCACATTGATCGCCGCCCTTGTGCCCCTTGTCGATGTAGCCGACCCGCTCACCTGCCGGCAAGTGTTTCTCTCCCCAGGCAATGATGGCCTGCAGGGCATTTTCCCGTTGCTGCTCAGTCAATACAGTGCCGTCCGGCCACTTGCCGATCTCCACTGCCTGCTTCAGGTTGCGGTAGATATCAGGCGTCATGGATTCAATCATTTGCAGGTAATCCACACCAGCCTCCTTGAGGAAAAAGAAACGCGGATTATACCCGTGCCATCACTGCACGCGCTATCGCTCTATTGGCCGTAAACGCTATCGGGGTTTGCTGAACCTGGACCAGAGACGGCCCATGCCATGGAAAAGCAGGATCGGGGCGAAAAAGCACAACAGGAACAGCGGGCCGTTGAAATGGAAAGCCACCTCATATTGCAGTGCGTCCACAGCGGTGGTCTCCGGCTTGTCGAACTCATCCGTGCCCCCGGGCTGCGCCATACTCACAGTAATTTCGCGCTGGATGAAGGGGCTGAGAATCTCCCTCTCCAGTGGATCCTGCTCCAGATTGCGCCACTCCACGATGGTAATAATGGCCAGGGTAACGGCCCAGACAACACTGAAGTGAGTGGCCCTGCTATAGGACTGGCTCACGAGCGCTCACCCGTTATCCGTGACAGGCCGCCGAACAGTCCACCGAGCACCGCCCCGCACAACAGGCCGCCCAGATGGGCCGCATTGGCTATCGCTCCGAAGCCCAGGACCTCTACCAGACCCACCAGGCAGACGACTAGCCATCCGACCATGAATAACATGATTGCGGGTGCCGGTTGCAACAACCAGCGAGGCTGTAGCAGGGGCGCGACCCAGGAGAATCCCAGCAGCCCGTAGACGACGCCCGACATCCCGCCAAAGAGCCCTGGGCCGCCGAAAATGTACTGGCTGGCATTCGATACCAGTGCTATGACGCCGAACAGCAAGAGCATATTAAAACTTCCCATCACCCGCTCTACCCTGGAACCCAGTTCCCATAGCCACAGACTGTTGAACACAATATGCAACCAACCGAAATGCAGGAAGGCGGGCGTAAGTAACCGCCAGTACTGCGCACCCATATCACCGAAGCGCAGTTGCCCCTCCACTACCGCGAACGGCGTGAACGTAAACTCGCCAATTACCGTGAGAGGGGCACCGAGGTAAATCAACAGAAAACCGCCAATACTCAACAGCACCAGCAACACGGTTACCGGGACACTGCGCCACTGCCCGCTACGCTGCGCAACAGGCCGTGTACCACCCGCGCGGGATAACTCGATCTTGACTTCGCCGGCACGCCAGGAACGGTACAGTGCGGCTACCTGCTGCGCCTGCTGCTCGCCACCGGGAACCTTAAGCACCTGGCGCCCCCCCTCCTCATAGATGCGGTGCGCAACTCCACGCTGGCGCAGCAACGCGGTCAGTGGCAGCAGGTCTTCCTCAATATCTACGCTGAGGGCCGTGATCATGTCTGCCATCAATTGACCAGTGCGTCGCCCCAGCGCAGTTTGTCCCTGCAACTGGCATAAAAACTGTGTCCCTCGGGGTGTAGCAGGGTCAGTGGGTGCGGCTTCTTACATACCACCACCGAATCTCCCGGACGCGCAGTCATATTGACCTGGCCGTCGCATGTTACCGGTGGGTGAATGCTGTTGCGTGCCAGGATATCGATGCGAATCGTCGAATTGCCGTCTACCACGATGGGTCGACTGCTAAGGGCATGCGGATACATCGGCACCAGCACCACTGCATCGAGACCGGGGTGCATGATGGGGCCGCCGCCGGAAAGAGAGTATGCGGTAGAGCCAGTGGGCGTAGAGACAATAAGCCCGTCCGCGCGCTGTCGATAGACGAAGCTGTCATCGATAAACAACTCGAACTCTATCATCTGGGCCGAGGTGCCGGAATTGACCACCACGTCGTTCAGTGCATCTGCCCGCCCTACCACATGGTCGTCCCGATAGACCGTTGCGTCCAGCAGGAAGCGACTTTCTGCAAAGAATCTGCCATCCAGCACATCAGGTACCTGTTGCGCGATCTGTTCCGGGGTAATATCCGTGAGGAACCCCAGACGCCCGCGGTTGATGCCCAGTACCGGGGTTCCGTACTTCGCCAGTGTGCGCGCCGCGCTGAGCAGGCTGCCATCGCCGCCCACCACGATCACCAGATCTGCCCGCTGGCCGATATCGTCACGGTTAGCCAACTCGCAACCGTGCCCGGGGACGATTTCGTCCAGTCGGTCCTCCAGCAGCAGTTGCACGCCACGTCCCTGCAGCAGCGGCATCAATTGCTGCAATACGTCACTGATACCGCCCTGCTGGCTGCGGCCGATTAAACCGATTGTGTGAAAGGATGAACGCATCGCTATGTGGCTCTGCCCCTGGGGCTGGTAGTATATCCAAGAACCCACAGTGTAGCGCAGTGATGCCTATTTATCCCTATCAAACCCGGGAAGTGCGAGACCTGGCCTGGGCCTGCTTCTCCCCTCCCCTGCTGGACACCGCCTCGCTGCAGCCTGGCCGGAGCGACATCACCAACTGTTCCCTGCCGCTAACCGACCGACGGCGCGCCTGGCTGGAATCACTGGATCGCGACGCCCGGCCACTGCTAGAGCACCTCTCGCGCCAGCCCTCACGCCGCCTGGGTCTATATTTTGAGCAGTTATGGCATTTTTTTCTGGCCCAGGATCGGGAAGTCGAGCTACTGGCGCACAATCTCCCGGTGCGCGCGGGTGGCCGTACTCTGGGAGAGTTCGACATCATTTATTTTTGCCGGCGACGCCAAAGCCACATTCATATGGAGCTTGCGGTAAAGTTTTACCTGGGACATTGCCCCGAAATAAACCCCGGGGAACCCGGCCAGTGGCGGCACTGGCTGGGACCCAATACCCGCGATCGCCTGGATCTCAAAATCACCCACCTGTTACAGCGCCAGATTCGCCTGGGTGACACCACCACGGCGCAGGAGTTGCTGGCTTCACTGGGAGTAGTCAATTTACAACGGGAGATTGAAATCAAGGGCTATCTCTTTAACTCTATCGCCCATCCCCTGCCACCGCCGCCAGGCTTTAACACGATCTGCCCCATGGCTGAATGGATTGCTCTGCCACAGTTACAGCGCAAACTGGAAATGACGCGAGCCTGTTCCTATGTCACATTGCCGCGGGCTATGTGGCTTGGAGGCTTCCAGCGCTGTCCGTCTATTGGCGAGATCGCAGGGGCGGAGTTGCCTGCGTCGCTGGCGCTGCACATCGCACAGAGCCAGCGACCGCAGCTGGTTGCAGCACTGGACGCCAGCGGTAGAGAAATATCAAGATTCTTTGTTACCGGCGAGCATTGGCCCCATAATGTTTAATCCGTGCCGGTGCTTTCCCTTCGCCTGGCACTCCATTAGAATTTGATCGTATTGTCACCCATCGGGCTACCGGGTCCGGCGGGCAACTCAACCTGGAGACCCAACTGAATGCTGGCAGCTACCAACGAATTTTTCACCCGCGCCGCAGATTTCCTCGAGCTATCCGATAAGCTGCGCACCATATTGCAAACCCCCAGACGCGTGGTGCGCGTGGAAATCGTCACCGAGAGTGACAGCGGTGAGTTGCAGCATCACCTGGGTTTCCGGGTGCAGCATAATTCCATGCGAGGCCCCATGAAGGGCGGACTGCGCTTTCACCCGTCCATGGACGAAGATCATGCATCCAGCCTGGCCAGTCTCATGACCTGGAAAACCGCAGTCGTCGATATCCCCTACGGCGGTGCCAAAGGCGGCATCAACTGCGACCCGTCCAAGCTCAGCAACAAGGAGCTGTATCGCATTACTACTCGCTTTGTTGAGTTGATGAAAGAAGTTATAGGTCCCAACATCGATATCCCGGCACCTGATGTCAACACCAACGCCCAGGTGATGGGATGGATCATGGATGAGTACTCCAAGTACTACGGTTTCAGCCCAGGCGTGGTTACCGGCAAACCCGTAGACCTGTTTGGCTCCCTGGGGCGCGAGGAGGCCACCGGCCGCGGGGTGATGTATGTACTGGAAGAGTATCTCAAGAGCGATGGCCGCACCCTGGCGGACGTCTCGGTAGCCATCCAGGGTTTTGGCAATGTGGGTAGCAACGCTGCACGGTTGATCGCTGCGCAGGGTGCGCGCATCGTCGCGGTCTCGGATATCAGTGGCGGCATCGCCAACGATAAGGGCATTGATATCCCGGCGCTATTGGATTGGATTGCACAGCACAAGGTGGTAGAGGGCTTCCCCGGTGCCGCTGCCATCGCCGGTGAGGCGGTGCTGACCTATAAGGCAGATGTGCTGATACCTGCAGCGATGGAAGATGCCATCACCCTGGATAATGCGGATGCTATTCACGCCGAGGTCATCGTGGAAGCGGCCAATGGGCCCACCACGCCGGAGGCTCATGACCGCCTGCACGGCCGGGGCGTGACCCTGATTCCCGATATCCTGGCCAACGCCGGGGGCGTGACCGTTAGCTATTTCGAGTGGAGTCAGAACATCCAGCAATATCGCTGGGAGCTGGAGCGTGTCAACCAGGAGTTACAACGGATCATGCGTAAAGCTTATGCCGATGTGGCAGAGCTGGCCGGGGATAAGGGACTGGATTTACGCACCGCCGCCTTCATACTGGCAATCAAGCGTGTTGCCCGCGCCGCCAGTTCACGCCAGAGCATTCAACACCTGCTGCCTGAATCACTGCTGGACTAGATGAGCCCAGTTTAATTCGCCCGGCATCGGGGTCGCAGCCCTTTCCCGCCGCTCCAACTAACGAACGGCGGAGATGCCCACCGCTTCACGCACCTGCTGCATCAGCGGAGCACTGCAGGCGCGGGCCCGCTCGGCACCCTGCTGCAGGACGCTCTCAATGTAACCGGGATCTGCCAACAACTGGTGGTATCGCTCGCGGGCTTCAGCCAGTTCGCCATTGACCAGTTCAAACAACTGTTTTTTTGCCTCGCCCCAGGCGATACCATTGGCAAACTCGCTTCGCATGCGCTGGATCTCTGACTCCGTGGCAAAAGCCGACCACACCTGGAACACCGTAGAATCGTCCGCATCCTTGGGTTCCCCGGGTTCCAACAGATTGGTTTTTATCTTGTTGATCGCCTTGCGCAGTTGTTTCTCCCCCAGGAACAGTGGAATGGTGTTGTTGTAGCTCTTGCTCATCTTGCGGCCGTCCAGGCCCTGCAGCACCGCCACATTATCGTCAACCACCGCTTCAGGCAGGGTGAATACATCGGCAAAATTGTGATTGAAGCGCTGGGCTATATCGCGAGCCATTTCGACGTGCTGGATCTGGTCTCTGCCCACAGGAATCTTCGCGGCGTTGAACATGAGGATATCCGCCGCCATCAGCACCGGATAGCTGAACAACCCCATGGTGACTCCGTGGTCCGGATCTTCGCCGGCGTCTTCATTGGCCTGCACCGCTGCCTTGTAGGCGTGAGCGCGGTTCATCAGCCCCTTGGCGGCATTGCAGCACAACACCCAGGTGAGTTCGGTGATTTCCGGAACATCGGACTGGCGATAGAACAGGGCCTTATCCGTATCCAGACCCAACGCCAACCAGGTGGCGGCGATCTCCTTGCTGGACTGGCGCACCTGTGCCGGGTCGTGGCACTTGATCAGTGCGTGGTAGTCCGCCAGGAAAAAAAAGGAATCTATGTCATCATCCCGGGAGGCGGCAATCGCGGGGCGGATTGCCCCCACGTAATTGCCCAGGTGGGGGGTACCAGTGGTGGTAATGCCAGTCAGTACGCGTTGCTTTGCCATGATAGTCGCTTGTCTGCAAAAAGGCGCTAATAATACTGGGAATGCCCGCGGCTGGCTATGCTGATGCGCGGGCCAGGCCTGTAAACTCTTCCAGGTATCGCGGACCCAGATTCCGCCGGTCAAATGTGCTGACATCGGGAGGCCGCACCGTGCCATTATTTACACTGTCGGTTATTCGCAATAGCAGTTGCACCGCACCGCGCGCCTCAGACAGTGGGTTACCAGGCAAACTGGGATAGCGATATTCCTCAGGGTAAATTTCTCGGTAAGCCAGGCGATCAGGCACAACGGGAATGCACCCCGCTGCAACCGCCTCCAACACTGCCAGTCCCTGGAATTCGTGCATGGAGGTGGACAACACCACATCGGCGCCACACAACAGCGCATGGTAATCGCCCGCCTCCGCCAGATAACCGCAGTGGACCAGGCGATGGGGGAACTCACGCTGAATGTCAGCGAAAACAGGCGGCAGATTGCGAAACTGCTGACCCACCAGGGATAATTCATATTCGCACTGCTGCCTCTCCAGTTGCTGCAGGATAGGCAACAAACCCTGCGCACCTTTGTCATATTCGAAGCGACCGCACCATACTATCCGCAGGGGTTTTCCCGGTGTGCCAGATGCCGTCCCTGGCCATGCCGGGCTCGCCTTGGCCAGCAGATCCCGATCTATAGCTACCGGCAGTACCGCGGACTTCTCGCGCAGCAGCGCTACCACGCCCGGGGGCACTTTATCCGGCAAGCGCCCCAGCAGGTGTTCACAGCCATCGAGGAATGATTCACGGTTATAGTTGGAATTGAATAGCAGGCTATCCGCGGCCAGGGCACTGTAAAGACTGACCATCTGCGCTTCCAACAGACTGTGTTGCCGTTGTTGCCGCGGGTAGTCAAACTGGTTCTCGTGAAAATAGAGAATCGCCGGGGTTGTGCACAGCGTCGGCACCAGACCGCGCAGTGTTGCCAGATCTACCATCGAGGTCGCCAACACCAGGTCGTAACCGCCACTCAACAAGTCGCGCTCCTGCAGAGCCCAGTAAAGCGCATTGCCCCGAACCCGCCAGCTGAAATGACGCGGCGGCAACTCCAGCACCTGCCATTCGATTTCGGGTAACATCGCGCGCAAACCGCGTCGCCACTGCACGTGACTTTGCGCAGCATAGGCCGACAGCAGCAGGATCTTCACGGCGGTAGCTCAGGTCGCGGCCAGCGCACCAGCATAGTTGTAATAACGCTGCAGTACCCGACAGAGATCCCAGGCATCGCGCGTCCCTGCCAACTCCCGCACAGAGTGCATGGCAAAGGTGGGGACACCGATATCCAGCGTGCGCACACCGGTCACGCCGGCGGTGATCGGTCCGATAGTGCTGCCGCAGGCCATATCTGTGCGCACCACAAAAGACTGCACGGCAACATTCTCCGCCGCTGCCAGCATGCGGAACAGGCCGGAGGTTTCGCTGTTGGATGCGTAGCGCTGGTTGGCATTGATCTTGATAACCGGGCCGCGGTTCAGGAGCGGCCCATGATTTTCGTCGTGCCGGTCCGCATAGTTGGGGTGTATGCCATGGGCATTGTCCGCAGAGATCATCATCGAGCGCTCGGTAAGCGCCGCAAAGTTGTCACCATTACCCGCCAATCGTTGCAGCACCGAGCGCAGCAGCGGCCCCTGGGCACCGGTAGCGGACAAACTGCCGACTTCCTCATGATCGTTACAGACCAGCAAAGCACTCTGCTCACCGGCGCTGTCCAGCAGTGCCTGCAGTCCGGTATAACAACTGAGCAGGTTATCCAGCCGTGCGCTGGCCAGGAACTCCTGCTTAAGACCCACCACAGCAGCGCCCTGGGTATCATAAAACCCCAGTTCGTAGTCCAACACCTTGTCCACTGCGCAATCCGGATGCTCCTGCAACAAGCGGACTTTCAACAGTTCCCGAAACTCCGGCTGTTCACCCGTGTCCACCTGGCACAACACAGGCAATATATCCTTCTGCCGATTAATACTGCGGCTTTCATTGGCTTCGCGGTCCAGGTGGATGGCAAGGCTGGGAATAATGGCGATGGCCTCGCGAAAATCAATTAGCGCGGTGCGTAGTTGACCGTCTTCACATTGAAAGCTGACCCTTCCCGCAAGGGACAGGTCTCGATCGAACCAGGGGTTGAGCAAGGCGCCACCATAGACTTCAACGCCCAACTGGAAATAGCCCTGGCTATGTCTTTCCGGAACCGGTTTCACCATCAGGCAGGGGCTGTCAGTGTGCGCGCCCACCATACGCACACCCTGCTCCACCCCGGCTTTAGTGCCTACCACAAACGCCACGATAGAACTGCCGTTACGCACCACGTAATGCTTTGCGCCCGCCTCCAGTTGCCAGGACGTATCCTCCGCCAACCGGATAAATCCAGCGGCTTCCAGGCGCCGTGAAATTTCCACTACCGCGTGAAACGGCGTGGTGGCGCTATTGAGGAAGTCGCATAATTGCTGTGTAAATTGCTGTTGCTGGGAACTCATGATGCCTGGACCTCTGTGTCCTCGTTACTGTTTGTTCGGGCCGCCGCTTAATGCATTCACGCCACTTGACCAAATTTATACCGCCAAACTCCTGCGCAAAATTTCAATACAACCATAATAAATATAACACCGCCGCCAGCGCCACCCGGTAGTAAACGAATGGCATCAGACCGATGCGATCCAGCAGACGCAGAAACAGAGCGATACAAAGATAGGCTGTTATGCCGGCCACTAAGGTGCCCAGTGCCAGGGAACCCCAGTCCACAGGCAGCTTCGCCTCCAGCAGTTGCCAGAGCTTCAGTGCACCAGCGCTGCCGATAATGGGGATAGACAACAGGAAGGAAAACCGCGCAGCGCCCTGGCGGTCCATACCCAATAGCAGCGCGGCAGTAATGGTGACCCCCGAGCGCGAGACGCCAGGTACAGGCGCTATGGCCTGGGCCAGGCCAATCAGCAGCGCCAGAGGCAGGGTCAGGGCCCGGCCTTTCCCTGCGGCCGCACCATAGCGCTGGGCCACGCCCAGGAAAATACCGAATACCAGGGTGGTAGTGGCAAGAACAGGAAGCGTACGCAAGTTGTTTTCGATGAAATCCCCGGCCGCCAGGCCAACCAGCCCGGCAGGTATCGTGGCCAGGCCCAGGTACCACACCAGGCGACTGTCCGCGGTTACTGGTCCACCCGACAGGGAGCGTACCCAGGCATTCGCCATCTGTGCCAGTTCTTTTCGGTAGTACCACAATACCGCGGACAGGGTACCGACGTGGACTGCGACATCGAATGCCAGGCCCTGGTCAGGCCAGCCAAGAACCAGTGAGGGCAGCACCAGGTGCGCTGAACTGGAGATGGGTAAAAATTCTGTGAAGCCCTGCAATAGTGCCAACAGCAGTGCCTGGTACCATTCGATCAAGACCGCTTCCCCTGTTGCGCCAGCTTTTTCCAACTGATTTCATCGCGCACATACACCGGCTGCACCTGGGCGGCACTTTGGACTTCGCCAAGCCGTAGCATCTGCAATGCTGTCGGTATCAGGTCTCGCGCCTCGGGCACAATGGCTGGTAAGCGGGTGTGCAAGACAGCAGCCAGGTCCGGTGGAAATTCGGCTATGAATTGACATCCACTGCCCAGCGCCTGGACAGCGTCGTCGCAACCATCCAAATACAGGGCACCGGGAGCGCAAGCCACCGGCCCCCACTGCAAGCGCGGGATGCCGTCCGCAAAGTCGTAGAGCGCCGCATAGATTTCCTTAATACGCGCGTCAAGGGTGCTGAGTACCGGCTTATCACCGTCAATGACACCGAGGCGCAGGGCCGTCGCGGCCTGGCAGGCAAGGGTGGACACGGGGATGGCTGGCAGGCTGTTGGCAAAAGCCAGCCCTTGCACCGCGCTGGCGGCGATGCGCAGTCCGGTAAAGGAACCTGGACCGCAACCGTAGGCTATCGCCTCGATACCCTGCTCATTCAGTTTACCGTGGGGCAACAATTCATTGAGCATGCCGAACAATCGCTGACTGTGCTCGCGGGGTGCCAGCTCATGACGTTGCTGGCACTGCCCGTCGCGATAAACGGCCACAGAGCAGGCATCGGTCGCTGTTTCAATTGCCAGAATGGCGGTCATAAGCTGCTAATTCCTTGCGGAGGCGGTAAGTCCGAATGTTAGACTGGCATTATCACACAGCGAGGTGCTGCTGGGCACTACTGCAGCCGGATACTGTCGTATGGAAACACAACACGGAGTAACGGGATTAATCCTGGCGGGGGGCGCCGGGCGCCGGGTTGGTGGGCGAGACAAGGGCTTGATTCCCTGGCGCGGCAAGCCACTGGTGGAGCATGTAATACTAGCCCTGGAGAACCAGGTGGACACGCTGATAATCAGCTGCAATCGCAACCTGGACGAGTATCAGAAATATAATACGCGACTGGTGAGCGATGAGCGCGAGGGCTTCCAGGGACCGCTGGCAGGCATAGAGGCGGCAAAACCCCACGTACAAACTGAATTCCTGTTGCTTGCGGCCTGCGATATGCCGCTATTACCGACCGACCTGGTCGCCCGCCTGCGGCGGCCATTAATTGAGCCCCACGGCGCCGTAGACATCAGCTTTGTACACGATGGCGAAAGGGAACAGTACCTCTGTGCACTGCTGCGCAGCACTTGCCTGCAGGGACTGGACGCCTACCTGGCCGATGGGCAGCGGGCTGTGCATCGCTGGTATGCCCAGCACCCTTATGTGGCCGTGGATTTTTCCGACTGCCCCGGAGCATTTCGTAACTACAATCATATACACGCCTGGTGACGCGGGCACGAAAAAGCCCGCGGCAATCACTTGCGGCGGGCTCTTGGCCAGCGTGGCCCGGACTACTTCTTTTTTGCCCTGGCTTTGCTTCGAGCTTTCGCTTTCGGTGCCGCTTTTTTCTTCACGGCTGCCTTTCTAACTGCTTTCTTCTTTGCTGGGGCTTTGGCCGCTGCCTTAGCCTTGGGCTTGGACCTGGCCAGTGCGGCTTTGCCCTTCGCGCGGGATTGCAGTTTCTTGCCGATGGCCCTGGCCTTGGCTTCAGCCTTCTTTTCTGCAGCCTTGGCCCTGGCAACAGCTTTCTTTTCCGCGGCGCGTAATTGCTTGGACAATCTCTTCTCCAGTGCCGCCAGTTTCTTGGCGTCGGCGGAAGCGCGGGACTTCATCCATTTCTCGGCGTGTTTTGCCAATGCCCGCGCCTTGTCCATCTCCGCTTTTGCAGCCAGCTCCGCCTTCTTGGCCATTACCTGCTCTTTGGCGGCCAGTTGCCTGGCCTTCAGCTTGGCCGCGTCCGTCAAGGCGCTGACCTGCTTGCCAGATTTGGTCATTTCACTCCGCAACTGCTTCAGCTTGGCGGCACCGCTGGCGGTCGCCCTGGTCAAAGCAGATGAACGCACCGCTTTTTTAGCCTTCGCTTTACGCGCAACAGGCTTCTTTGCAGGCGCCTTGCGTGGCGCTTTCTTAACGGCAGCCCGCTTCTTCGCAGGTGCCTTTTTTGCAACAGCTTTCTTTGCCTTGGTCTTTTTTGTTGTCGACGCGGCGCGTTTCGCTGCAGGTTTCTTCTTAGCGGTTGCCATTAGGTAATTCTCCATGGTTGTCTGTTTTTAGCGCGACTTCGAAAATAGCAACAAAATTATTTATAAACAATAGCTAACCTGGACGTAAAACCCTTGGAAATACGCGATATTTATTCGCTTTCTACAGTTTGCCAAAGAGATAATGAAATGTTTATAGATACGAAAACATCAAAGGGACTATAAAAACAGTGTTATTTGCAAGCGATTGAAAATATTCCCTGTGTGTCCAGCGCGCTTGCAGGGAATTAATCAGGTATTTTTCGTGCGGAAATATTTTTGTGAATTTGTTTGATCTATCACAAAATCACAGCTTTTTTGCTTATCCACAGCAGCGACGGCCCGATCTGCCCAGCGGCTCACAATAAAAAAGGAGAGCCAGGCTCTCCTTTCAATTGATACCCCATGCGCCTAACCCAGCGCGACGAACACCTTGTCACGTATATCGTTAACAGAGCCGACACCTTCGACGCGGTGATAGGCTGGCGCATCATCGCCGCCCATGCGCTGGTAGAAATCAATCAGCGGACTGGTTTGCGAATGGTAAACTTCCAGGCGCTTGCGCACCGTGTCTTCCTGATCATCGTCGCGCTGCACCAGCGGCTCACCGGTTTCATCATCCACCCCTTCGCGTTGCGGCGGATTGTGCTGCACATGGTAGATGCGGCCGGAGCCGGGGTGTACCCTGCGGCCGCTTAAGCGCGCCACGATCTCGTCGTCTGCAACCGCAATTTCCACCACATGATCTATGGTCACGCCGGCATCCACCATCGCCTCAGCCTGAGGAATCGTGCGCGGAAAACCGTCAAACAGGAAACCATTGCCGCAATCATCCTGCGCAATACGTTCTTTGACCAGACCGATGATAATATCATCTGAGACAAGACCTCCCGAATCCATCACGGCCTTGGCCTTGATGCCGAGCTCGGTCTGGGCTTTAACCGCCGCTCGCAGCATGTCACCAGTAGAAATCTGCGGAATGCCAAACTTTTCTGTAATGAATTGCGCCTGTGTACCTTTACCTGCGCCTGGTGCGCCCAGTAGTATCAATCGCATTGCAAGTTGTCCTCGATGTGGTGATTATCCGCGGGAAATGCGCTACCGCCGGTTAAGATCTGATAGTTTGAAGGGCTGTAACCATACACAGCACATGTAAGCGATACAACCCCTACCTTAGGCTAAGCTTGGCAGCCTCCCATAGCGCATCCATTTCGGAATCTGTGAGTGTAGAAAACTCAACGCCAGCCTGTTCAGCGGCCGCTTCCATATTACGGAAGCGGCGTTCGAACTTGTCTGAGGCATGACGCAAACTGGTTTCTGCGTCCAGTCCCAGGTGACGCGACAGATTGACACAGCTGAACAGTACATCGCCCATCTCTTGCGCTATCTCGGCGCCGCTATCCGCGCGCATGGCTTGACGCAATTCCGCTATTTCCTCCTGCAGCTTAGCCAGTACGGCGTCACTGCTACGCCAGTCGAAATTGTGTCGGGCAGCCCTCTTTTGTAGTTTCTGTGCTCGCGGCAAAGCGGGCAAGGCGACAGGCACATCCGCCAGTACGCCGCGTTGTAACTTACTGTCCCGCTCTGCCTGTTTGATGTTTTCCCAACTTTCGTTGACCAGCTCAACGGTGGTACCGTCATCTACCACACCCTCAATCTGGCCATCGGCAAACACGTGCGGGTGCCGTCGCACCAGCTTTTCAACCAGTGTGTCGACAACACTTGCGAAGGAAAACAGGTTTTGCTCGCTGCCCAGTTGCGCATAAAAGATCACCTGGAACAGCACATCGCCCAGTTCTTCCGCGACGTGCCCGTAGTCTTCGTGCTCTATTGCCTGCGCCAGTTCATAGCACTCCTCCAGAGTGGATGGCACGATGCTCTGAAAATCCTGGCGCAAATCCCAGGGGCAGCCAGTGTCCGGGTCGCGCAGGCGCTGCATCACCCGCAGCAGGTCCCCAATGTCATAACTCATGAACTACCCTACTCCGAGATCCGCGTCGCAGAAACAACATTCTTCAACCGGTTTATCCGTTCCAGCAGTTTTGACAGGGAGCCCAGGTTGGGCACCTCCACCCGCAGGCGCATAGTGGCGGTATGGCGCTTCTTGTTGGTCTGGGTATTGATAGACAGCACGTTGAGTCTTGCATTGGCGAACAAGCCGGTGATATCGCGCAGCAGGCCCTGCCTGTCATAGGCCTCTATAGCCACATCCACTTCGTAGTTTTCACTGGGCGCCGCGCCCCACTCCACCTCTACCATTCGCTCTGGCGCCGACTCCTGCAAATTCAACAGGCGTCCGCAGTCGTTGCGGTGAATACTGACGCCGCGGCCCTGGGTAATAAAACCGGTGATGCCGTCACCAGGCAGCGGTTTACAGCAACCCGCCATGTGCGTAAGCAGGTTACCTACGCCCCTCACCTGCACCTGCCCGCGGTAGCTGCCGCCGCCGGGGCGGGCCAGGCGCAATTGCGGCTCGGGACGAATCTCTACCAGCCCTTGCGCCGCGTTGAGTACCTGGGCCGAAGACAGTTCACCGGAACCGACGGCCACGTACATGTCTTCCACCGTAGACATCTGCACTTTCCTGGCGATGCGCTGGTAATCAACGCTGGTTAACGCCAGTCGCCTGAATTCCCTTTCGAGCAGGTGTCTGCCGGCGTCCACATTTTCTTCCCTGGCCTGGGCCTTGAACCAGTGTTGTACCTTGGCCCTGGCTCGGGAGGTTTTCAGGTAACCCAGGCCGGGCTGCAGCCAATCGCGCTTGGGCAATCCCTCTTTGCTGGTGAGGATCTCCACGCGCTCCCCGGTTTGCAGCGTGTAGGTCAGAGGAACGATAGTGCCGTTGACCTTGGCTCCACGACAACGATGTCCGACTTCGGTATGCACGTGATAGGCAAAATCCAGCGGCGTGGCGCCCTGTGCCAGGTTGACCACATCGCCCCCAGGGGTAAACACGTAGACACGGTCCTGGGCAATATCGAAACTGAACTGTTCGGCGACACCGCGGGCATCACCTGTCTCTTCGTGCCAATCGAGCACCTGGCGCAACCAGGCTATCTTCTCCTCATAGGTGCTGGCCATGCCATTATCCGCGTCGGAACCCTTGTAGCGCCAGTGGGCGCAGACGCCCAGCTCAGCCTCCTCGTGCATGCGATAGGTGCGGATCTGCACCTCCAGTGTCTTGCCCTCTGGACCGATCACTGCGGTGTGCAAGGAGCGATACCCGTTTTCTTTGGGGTTGGCTATATAGTCGTCGAATTCGTTGGGAATATTGCGCCACTGTCCATGCACCAGCCCCAGGGTGGCATAACAATCCTTGATTTCCGGCACCAGGATGCGCACCGCGCGAATATCATACACCTGGGAAAAACCAATGCCCTTGCGCTGCATTTTGCGCCAGATGCTGTAGATGTGCTTGGAGCGGCCTTCGATGGCGAATTTCACCCCGGCCCTGGTCAACCCCTGGGTCAGTTCCTCTTTAACCCGGGCGATGAACTGATCCCGCTCCAGCCGCTTACCGTCCAGTAAACGGGCAATCTTGCGATAGGCATCGGCATAAATATAACGAAAGGAAAGGTCCTCCA
>JARFQU010000001.1 GCA_029287595.1 Halioglobus sp.
ATATTGCCCGCATCCATGGAGCCCTCGGCCTTGCCGGCGCCCACCATGGTGTGCAATTCGTCGATGAACAGGATGATCCTGCCTTCCTGCTTGGACAGCTCGTTCAGCACCGCCTTGAGGCGCTCCTCGAAATCGCCGCGAAACTTGGCGCCCGCCAGCAGCGAGCCCAGGTCCAGGGACAGCACGCGCTTGTCGCGCATGCTTTCGGGCACCTCGCCATTGACCACGCGCTGGGCCAGGCCCTCGATGATAGCGGTCTTACCCACGCCGGGCTCGCCAATCAACACCGGGTTGTTCTTGGTACGACGCTGCAGCACCTGGATGGTGCGACGGATTTCATCGTCACGGCCGATCACCGGGTCCAGTTTGCCCTGCTCGGCGCGCTCGGTGAGGTCGATGGTGTATTTATCCAGGGCCTGACGGGACTCCTCCGCCTCCGGGTTATCCACCGCCTCGCCGCCGCGCACCTCGTCGATGGCGGTTTTCAGGGCGGCCGGCGTGACGCCATTGGCCTTGAGCAATTCACCGACCGCTGTCTTGCTTTCCAGCATGGCCAGCAACACCAGCTCGCTGGAAATATAGGCGTCCCCGCCCTGCTGGGCGAGCTTGTCGGTGACATTCAGGATGCGTATCAAATCATTCGATATCTGTATATCGCCGCCGCCACCGGTTACCGTGGGCAGGGCCTCTACCGCCGCCTGGGCGCCGGCCCGCAGGCCCGCCACATCGGCGCCGGCCTTCTGCAGCAGCGGGCGCGCTGAGCCCCCCTGCTGTTCCAGCAGCACCGCCAGCAGGTGTGCCGGCTCAATAAAATTGTGGTCCTTCCCCAGAGCCAGGGACTGGGCATCGCCCAGCGCCGCCTGCAACTGATTGGTCAGTTTATCCATTCTCATAGCAATCTCCTCAACGCCCACCCCTTAGGGAGTGGCACATTTCACTCTGCTGGATAAATGGGGGCAAATGGCCCTAATTCAAGTGCGGGCTTAGCCGGATCTCAGCATCACCAGGCTGACCATGCGGCCCGTCTGGCCGTCGCGGCGGTAGGAGTAAAATCGCTCATTTTCGCCGAACGTGCATAAATAACCGCCATAAATGTCACCAATACCGGCTAAATGTAATCTAACGCGGGCAAGACCGTAGAGGTCGGCAAGGTAGTGGCCTGGGCGGGTCCCACTGGGCAGAAAACAACGGTCAGTGGCCTGCCGGTCACCGCCAGCCGCAGCCAGGAAGGCTTCGCGCACCTCCGGCCCCACCTCAAAAGCCGCCGGACCTATGGCCGGGCCCAGCCAGGCCATGATTCCTGCCGGTGCAGCACCCATGGCAGCCACGGTGGCTTCCAGTACCCCGCCCACCAGGCCGCGCCAGCCCGCGTGGGCGGCGGCTACCTGATCCCCCGCCCGGGTGCAAAACAGCACCGGCAGGCAATCGGCGGTCATGACCGCACAGGCGATGCCGGTTTCACTGGTACAGCTGGCGTCAGCTTCCGGGAGCGCACCATCGCCGCCCGCGGGGATCACCCGCGCGCCATGCACCTGGTTCAGCCATTGCACTGCACTACCTGGAGGCAGCGGACCGGCCAGCAGGGCGCGATTGGCGTTCACGGCAACCGGGTCATCGCCCACATGGTGGGCCAGATTAAAGCTTTCATAAGGCGGCCGGCTGTGCCCGCCCGAGCGAGTGGTACTCAGGGCAAGCACACTGGCCGGGGCCGGCCAGTCGGGCTCAATACAATGCTGTATCGGGCGCAAGGGGCGGGTCTTCCTGTTGCAATACATCCAGCAAGTCAACCATGTCCTGGGGCAAGGGACACTCGAAGTGCAGTTCTTCGCCACTGTCCGGGTGCAGCAGGCCCAGAGCCTGGGCGTGCAGGGCCTGACGGGGGAAGCCTCGCAGGGCAGTTATCAGTATGTCCGACGCGCCCTTGGGCAGGCGCGGGCGGCCACCGTAGGTCGGGTCGCCTATCAGCGGGTAGTGCTTATAAGCCATGTGTACGCGAATCTGGTGGGTGCGCCCGGTTTCCAGGTTCACCGCGATGCGGGTGTGGTGGCCAAAGCGACGGGTTACCCGGTAGTGGGTAATGGCACTCTTGCCACCGGCCGCCAGCACCGCCATCTTCTTGCGCTGCTTGGGATGGCGCCCCATGGGCGCGTCGATAGTGCCGCCACCGGTCATGGTACCGATCACCACCGCGCAGTATTCGCGTTTCACGCTGCGTGCCTGCAGCTGGGAAACCAGGTCGTTGTGGGCGGACAGGGTGCGAGCTACTACCATGATTCCCGAGGTTTCCATATCCAGCCGGTGCACAATACCGCCGCGGGGGATCTGCGCCAGTTCCGGCGCATGGGCCAACAGCGCGTTTACCAGGGTGCCATCGGCGTGCCCGGCAGCCGGGTGCACCACCAGGCCCGCGGGCTTGTTCACTACCAGGATGCTGTCGTCTTCATAGACAATATCCAGGTCGATAGCCTGGGGCTGCCAGGACGTCTCCTGCTCCAGCTCCGCCGCCACCCGCAACACCGCCCCGGCGGATACCTTGTCGCGGGGGCGGCACTGCCTGCCATCGAGGCGCAACTGGCCTTTCTTTATCCAGCTTTGCAGCCGGGAGCGGGAGTAATCCGGGAACAGCTGGGCCGCCGCCTGGTCCAGGCGGTCGCCGTGCAGTTCCTCGGGCACCCGGGCCTCGAGTTCTATCGAGTCACTCATCACATTTCCTGTTTATGCGCCCGCCCGGCTGTGGTTAAATACCGACCCGGAATTCGACGCGCGGGTGGCATCTTAACACGCCGGCGCAGACCCATTTGGTGGAAGTATTGAAATACGTATTAGCCCTGTTACTGAGCCTGACCCTGCTGGGTTGTTCCGGTAACGACGAACTCCCCGAGCTCGCCGCTGACACCGGCGAGCAGCAGATGTACGAGGAAGCCCAGCGCTACCTGCGCGGCGAGAACTTCGACCTGGCGGTGCGCGCCCTGCAGCTGCTGGAATCGCGCTACCCCTTTGGCAAGTACGCCGAGCAAGCCCAGCTGGAATTGATTTACGCTCACTACAACGCCTATGAGCACGAGGCCGCTGTAGAGGCCGCAGACCGCTTTATCCGCCTGCACCCGCAGCACCCCAATGTCGATTACGCCTATTATATGAAGGGCCTGGCGGCCTACACCGGTAACGAGGATATCTTTTCACGCTTCGTGCCCACGGATATGACCAAGCGTGATACCAGCCACGCCAAGGAAGCCTTCGCTGAGTTTTCGCAGTTGGTGTCGCGCTTCCCGGACAGCCCCTACGCAGCAGACGCCAAGGCCCGCATGGTGTCCCTGCGCAACCTGCTGGCGCGCAATGAAATCAACGTGGCCAACTACTACTTCCGCCGCGGTGCTTACCTGGCAGCAGCCAACCGGGGCCGCTACGTGGTAGAGAATTTCCAGCGCACACCGGCGGTTGCCGATGGCCTGGCTGTGATGGCGCAGGGCTATATCCTGCTGGGCATGAACGACCTGGCCCAGAATGCCATCGATGCGCTGGCCATGAATTACCCGGAGCACCCGTCACTGAATGACCAGGGCGAGTTTATCAGCGTGTATACACTGGATGGACTGCAGCGCTCCTGGATCAACAAGGCCAGCTTCGGCCTGTTCGACCCGCCGCAACCGCCGCAGTTTGATAACCGACCCAGGATCTGAGGTTCAGTGCCCGATGGTCCAGCCTGAGGTAATCGGGTAGCGCCGGTCGCGGCCGAAACCGCGACTGGTAATGCGCACACCGATAGGCGCCTGGCGCCGCTTGTACTCATTCAAATCCACCAGGCGGATAACCCGCTGCACCTGTTCACGGTCCATACCGGTGGCGATGATCGCCTCCGAACTATAATCCTGCTCCACATACAATTCCAGGATACGGTCCAGCACCTCGTAGGGCGGCAGGCTGTCCTCATCTTTCTGGTCCGGCGCCAGTTCCGCCGAGGGTGGCCGGTCTATCACCCGCTGGGGAATGCAGGGCCCCAGGCTGTTGCGATAGCGGCACAAATCAAATACCAGGGTCTTGGGCACATCTTTCAACACATCGAAGCCACCGGCCATATCCCCGTAAAGGGTGGAATAACCCACCGCCATCTCACTCTTATTGCCGGTGGTTAATACCAGGCAGCCCTTCTTGTTGGAGATAGACATCAACAGCACGCCGCGACACCTCGCCTGCAGGTTTTCCTCGGTGGTATCCGCGCTGGTGCCTGCGAACTCCTGCGCCAGGCTGGCCATGAACGCCTCATAAATTGGCTCGATGGAAATGACCTTGTGGCTCACCCCGAGAATGTCCGACTGCTGCGCCGCATCCTCCACGCTCATCTGCGAAGTGTAGCGAAAGGGCATCATCACCGCTTCTACCCGCTCTGCACCCAGGGCCTCCACCGCCACCGCCAGGGTCAGGGCCGAGTCGATACCGCCCGACAGGCCCAGCACCACGCCGCGAAAGCGGTTCTTGTTGACGTAGTCGCGCACCCCCAGCACCAGGGCGTGCCAGGTGGCAGCCAGTTCATCCAGCGGGGGACATGGTTGTTCGCCGGTAATGCTGGCAGTCTGCGCGTCGGCGTCCAACTGCAGCCAGTATTCTCCCTCCTCGAAGTTTGGCGCCGCGGCTGCCAGTGTGCCATCGGCACTAACGGCGAAGGAGCCGCCATCGAATACCAGCTCGTCCTGGCCACCCACCTGGTTGACATACACAATGGGCAGATTGGCCTGCTGCGCCCGCCGGGATACCAGTTGCCAGCGCTCATCGCGCTTGCCCCGGTGATAGGGCGATGAATTGATATTGAGCAACAGTTGCGCCCCCGCGGCGGCCGCAGCGGCGGTCGGGCCAGTCTCCCAGATGTCCTCGCAAACACTGAGCCCAACGCGCACGCCGGCTATATCGACCACTGTGGCCTGCGTGCCGGCACTGAAATAGCGTTTTTCATCAAACACCTGGTAATTGGGCAGGCGCTGCTTGCGGTACTCCGCAATGACCTTGCCGCCATGCAGTACCCCCGCCACGTTGTACAGCGCACCCTCTTCCCTGCGGGGATAGCCGATTACCGCGTAGGCGGAACCGGTCATGGCGCTGCAGATGGTTTCCAGGGCCTGGTTGACGCGCAGCTCGATGCTGGGGCGCAACAGCAGGTCTTCCGGCGGATAGCCGCTCAGGGTCAGTTCCGGGAATACCACCACCGCTTGTTCATGCTGCCGCTGCGCGCGCTGGATGGTCTCGACGACCTTCGCAGTATTGCCCGCAAAGTCACCGACAAAGGTGTTCATCTGGGCCATCAGTATATTCAGGGTGGTCATAACACTTCTCGGGCAAGGCGCTGTCAGGGCCGTTATTGTCCGGAAAAGCGCGGCCCATGGCCAGCCCTCTTATTTCCGCACCATTGCGAATGCCGAGCGTCGCTGCAAGGTCTCCATAGGGGCGCCACTGGGTAGAAATGCCTGTTACACTAAGTCCCTCCAAAACCCCATTTACGGTGACAGGCAAACGCCCCGGTGAACCGCCCAGCCATACTGACACAGCCAACAGCCCACGTGCCCAGCCAGCAGAACCTGGCGCTGTTCAGGATTTACGTGGCCTATCGATCACTGCTGGCAATGGTGCTATTGATCATGCTGGTCAGCCCCAACACACGCCAGTTGGTAGGCGTGCATAACCCGGGCCTGTACGTGGGTGTTGCCCTGGCCTACCTCGCCACCAGCATTCCATTAGTCGGGGCCCTGTCCGGGCGGTTGAGCCGCAACCAGCGGTTGATGCTACTGATCTTCCTGATCGACATCGTCGCCATTATCCTGCTGGCTGACAGCAGTGGCGGCACTGCCAGCGGCCTGCCCGCCCTGCTGGTCATTACCGTGGCCGCCAGCGCGGTACTGATCACCAACCGCACCCTGGCGACATTGATCGCCGCCCTCAGTGTGCTGGCCATCCTGCTCGATTCAGTGCGCCTTATATGGATAGGCCTGCTCGATACCAACGCGCTGTTCCCCGCGGGACTGCTGGGCATATTGATATTCGGCGTATCCCTGATGGTCCAGGCTATCGCCTTTCGACTGGGGCGGGCGGAGGAACTGGCCAGCAACCGCGCCAGCGACCTGTACAACCTGCAGCGGCTCAACGAACAGATAGTGCAGCACATGGAGACCGGCATTCTGCTGGTCAATGAAGACGGGGTGGTGAGGGTGATGAACAAGGCCTCCACCCGCCTGCTGGCGCCGGAACGCCCGGTCGCCGTGGAGCAGGGACGGCAACTGGCGGATTATTGCCAGGAGCTGGCCTACCAGTTCGAACACTGGAAGGATACCGGCATCCACCGCGCCAGGCCCTTCACGGTGATGGAAGGCACGCCCCCGATAATCGCCCATTTCCGCGAACTGCAGCCCAACAGCCACCGCGAAGCGCTGGTACTGGTAGAGGATTACACCCCGGTCACGCAGTATGCCCAATCCCTGAAGCTGACCTCCCTGGGCCGACTGACCGCCAGTATCGCCCACGAGATCCGCAACCCCCTGGGTGCGATCAGCCACGCCGCGCAATTACTGCAGGAATCCCCCGACCTGCCGGCCGAAGACAAGCGCATGGCGGACATCATCCAGCACCACTGTGAACGGGTAAACCAGATTGTAGAAAGCGTGATGCAGATCTCCCGCCGAGAGCCTCCCAAGCCGGAATACCTGGTGCTGTCGAGCTGGCTGGCCAACTGCGTGGACAATTACCTGGGCGCCCTCAACCGTCCCGCCGAGGTGGTCATAGAGTGTGACTACCCGGAGCTACTGGTTGAATTCGATCCGGAAAACCTGCACCGGGTGATGACCAACCTGCTGGACAATGCCCTGCGCCACAGTAAGCTGAACACCGGGCGGGAAAGCGCACAGCTAGTGGTCAGCCTGGATTTCGTCTCCCACCAGTGTCATATCGACGTGATCGACGCCGGCACCGGCGTAGCGCCCGCGGACCAGTCAAAATTATTTGAGCCATTTTTTACCACCGTCGCTGAAGGCAGTGGCATGGGCTTGTACCTGTGCAAGGAATTGTGTGAAATCAACAACGCGGATCTCAGCTACCACCCAACTAACAGCGGCGAAAGCTGTTTTCGCATTTCCATGAACCAGCGGGCCCTTTAAGCCATGGCAAGCCAGAGCGTATTGATCGTAGACGATGAACCCGATATCCGGGAATTGCTGGATATCACCCTCAGCAGAATGGGCCTGGATACCCACAGTGCCGCCACTTTGGGGGAAGCCCAGGCACTGGTTGCCGAGATGCAACCGGACCTGTGCCTGACCGATATGCGCCTGCCGGACGGCAACGGCATCAGCCTGGTAGAGTACATACAACAGGAGTTCTCTCATATTCCCGTGGCCATGATCACCGCACACGGCAGCGTGGAAACGGCCATCTCCGCGTTAAAGGCGGGCGCTTTCGATTTCATCAGCAAACCCATAGAGCTGGATAACCTGCGCAGGCTGGTCAGCAGCGCCCTGCAGCTGGATGGCGATACCAGCAAGCTGGTCAACGCCGTAGATCACGACCTGATTGGCTCCAACCCGACTATCCTGGCGCTGCGCCAGCAAATTACCAAGCTGGCCCGCAGCCAGGCGCCAGTGCATATCAATGGCGAATCCGGGACCGGCAAGGAGGTAGTAGCGCGGCTGATACACAATAACGGGCCGCGCGCCACGGGCAGTTTCGTGGCGGTCAACTGCGGCGCCATCCCCCACGACCTGATGGAAAGCGAACTGTTCGGGCACGTCAAAGGCAGTTTTACCGGGGCAAGCCAGGACAAGCTGGGGCTGTTCCAGGCTGCTTCCGGGGGCACCCTGTTCCTCGACGAGGTGGCCGACCTGCCACTGGACATGCAGGTAAAGCTACTGCGCGCGATACAGGAAAAAAGCGTACGCCCGGTTGGTGCGCAGGAAGAACAGCCAACAGACATACGCCTGCTCAGTGCCACCCATAAGGACCTGGCGGCGGAGGTGGCAGCGGGGCGTTTTCGCAACGATCTTTACTATCGCATCAACGTTATCGACGTCCATGTGCCCGAGTTGCGCGAGCGCCTGGACGACCTGCCGGAACTGGCCACCTCAATTTTGCAGCGCATCGCCTCCGAGGAGGGCAACCAGAAAGCCCACCTGGATAAATCCGCCATCGATGCCCTGTGCCAGTACCATTTCCCGGGCAACGTGCGGGAGCTGGAAAATATCCTGGAACGCGCTTTCGCTCTTTCTGATGGCGAAAACATCACCGCGCAGGACCTGCAATTTTCCAGCACTGCACCGCAGGCTCCCACACCCCATACAAATGATAGCGCCAACGGCGGCGGGGGCATGCGCGTGCAGGAAGCCTACGGTGACATGGAGGGCTACCTGGAAGATATCGAGCGGCAGATACTCAGCACCGCACTGGAAGAATGCCGCTGGAACAAGACCGCTACGGCGAAGTTACTGGGCATCAGTTTTCGCAGCCTGCGCTATCGCCTGAAAAAACTGGGGCTGGACGAATAGGCTTACCAACACTCGCTCAGTGTGCCACTGCCGGAGATACCCTTTACTCCCAGCGCGCTGACACTGAGCCGGCCACAATGCGGA
>JARFQU010000047.1 GCA_029287595.1 Halioglobus sp.
CCGCCTTCGGCACCAAACAAAAAGCGAGTGCAGTTTGCGGGCAGAGAGGCTCGTGCGCCCCTGGGCGGGCCCGTTAAGTCCCGCCTTCGGCACCAAACAAAAAGCGAGTGCAGTTTGCGGGCAGAGAGGCTCGTGCGCCCCACGCAGCACCATCCTCAGGAGTACTTAGCATGTCTGATTCATTCAACGCTATTGTGGCGCAAGATAACGATGGCAAGGCCGTCGCATCCCTCAAGCAGATTACCCTGGCAGACCTGCCCGATGAGTCGGTGCTGGTAGATGTCGCCTGTTCCACCTTGAATTACAAGGATGGCCTGGCGGTGTCCGGCGCGGCGCCCATCTGTCGCAAGCTGCCGCTGATATGCGGAATTGATCTGGCCGGTACTGTGGTGGATTCCGCGGACCCTGCCTATCAGCCGGGAGATCGTATCCTGGTTAACGGCTACGGCATGTCCGAGACCTTTGACGGCGGTTACTCCCAGAAGCAACGGGTCAAGCCCGAGTGGATAGTGCGGGTGCCTGAGAATATGGAATTGGAAGAAACCATGGCTCTGGGGACGGCGGGCTATACCTCGATGCTGTGCGTGCTGGCATTGCAGGATGCGGGCGTCCAGCCTGGGGATGGCCCGGTGCTTGTTACCGGCGCAGCCGGGGGCGTGGGTTCCGTTGCCGTGTCGCTGCTGTCCAGCCTCGGCTATGAGGTGCACGCCAGCACTGGTCGTGTTGATGCAGAGGGTGACTTCCTGCGTAAACTCGGTGCTGCTCACCTGCTCCCCCGCCAGGAACTGTCGCGGGACAGCAAGCCGCTGGAGAAGGAAATCTGGGCTGGCGTGGTTGATACAGTTGGCGACAAGGTGCTGGCTACTGCGATAGCACAGACCCGTTACGAGGGTACCGTGACTGCCTGCGGCCTGGCTGGTGGCGCGGGACTGCCCACATCGGTGATGCCTTTCATCCTGCGCGGCGTCACGCTGCGTGGTATCGATTCTGTTATGGCCAGCCAGGCCCGCCGCCAGCGCGCCTGGAATGCCCTGGCCGAGATCATCGATCGTGAGCAGTTGCGCGAGATATACCGGGTAGTGCCGATGAGTGAGGTTCCTGCGCTCGCATCGAAAATTGTCCAGGGCGAAGTTCGCGGGCGTATCGTGGTCGACGTCAATGCGTGATGCTCGCCGCTAGACTGAGAAAAACCTTCTCGTCCGCGACCGCTAGCTGAAACCGGGCCAGGGATAAGCGGGAACAGGCATTGATCAGCTTCCGATCCTCGCCGTTGCACTGATGTGTGAAGAACCAAAAAATACCCTGTTATTTCCTCTCCACAGCGGTTGACCGGGCAGGGTGTGCTACCTATAATGCACACCCTCGAATTTGGGCCGGAACGACGAGATCGGCTCAAGGTAAAGCGCCAAGGGGCCTTTACATCGAGAGAAGTTTTGATGCGGGGTGGAGCAGCCTGGTAGCTCGTCGGGCTCATAACCCGAAGGTCGTCGGTTCAAATCCGGCCCCCGCTACCAATTAGTATTGTCAGCTCCAATACCGACAATGCGAAAAAGAAAAAGCCCCTTTATTGGGGCTTTTTCGTACTTGGAGAAAAGGCCGAACGTGGCGAGTAAAGAGCAGCAGCTGTCTGACATGCTGGAAACCACCGTCGAAGCACTGGGCTTCGAGTTGTGGGGTGTGGAGTACCTGTCCCAGGGCAGGCACAGTGTGTTGCGTATTTATATAGAGAGCGAGAACGGCATTACTGTCGATGATTGCGCAGCGGTCAGCGAACAGGTTGGCAGCGTGTTGGATGTCGAGGACCCCGTCACCGGCGAATACACGCTGGAGGTGTCTTCTCCGGGTATGGACAGGCTGTTGTTCAAGCTGGCCCAGTACCCGGGATACGTTGGCGAGATAGTGGAATTGCGTTTGCGCACTGCCTTTGAGGGGCGGCGTAGATTCAAGGGAGTTTTACAGGGTATCGAGGGTGATGATGTGGTGGTTCTGGTGGACAACCATGAATACCTGTTACCTCACGGCGCTATAGAAAAAGCGCGTGTGGAACCCCGTGTTTAACTGCGGCAAGTGGACTGGCGAGGCTTGAAATGACAAAAGAAATTCTGTTGGTGGCGGAGGCTGTATCCAATGAGAAGGGGGTGTCCGAGGACATCATCTTTGAAGCGATAGAGCTGGCGTTGGCGACGGCAACCAGAAAGCGTTACGAGGAAGATGCTGATATCGAAGTCACCATCGACCGGGAGACCGGTGATTACACCACCATGCGCCGCTGGCTGGTTGTGCCCGACGACGAGATGGCCCTGCTGGGTACCCAATTTACCACGGAGGAAGCTATTGAAGCGGATCCCGGCCTCAAGCCCGGTGATATTTACCAGGAGCAGGTGGAAAATGTAGGCTTTGGTCGTATCGCCGCCCAGACCGCCAAGCAGGTTATTGTGCAGCGTGTGCGCGATGCCGAGCGCGCGCAGGTCGTGGAGCAGTATATGGACCGTGTCGGTGACCTGGTTGCCGGTACCGTCAAGAAAGTTACGCGCGACAACGTGATCGTGGATCTGGGTAACAATGCCGAGGGCCTGTTGCCCAGAGAGCAACTGGTAGGGCGCGAAACCTTCCGCGTCAACGATCGAGTGCGTGCCATTCTCAGCGAGATCAGCACCGAGGCTCGCGGGCCGCAGTTGATCCTGAGTCGCTCCTGTCCGGAAATGCTGATCGAATTGTTCAAGATTGAAGTCCCGGAAATTGCCGAGGAAGTCATTCAGATACGCGCCGCGGCCCGCGACCCGGGCTCCCGGGCCAAGATTGCGGTAAAAACCAATGACCAGCGCATTGATCCTGTGGGAGCCTGCGTGGGTATGCGCGGCTCGCGCGTGCAGGCTGTTTCCAACGAGTTGGACAATGAGCGGGTGGATATCGTGCTGTGGGATGACAACCCGGCGCAGTTGGTGATCAATGCCATGGCCCCCGCGGAAGTCGAATCCATCGTGGTGGATGAGGACAGCGGCACCATGGACGTGGCGGTTTCCGAGGACAACCTGGCGCAGGCCATTGGTCGCTCTGGCCAGAATGTGCGCCTGGCCAGCCAGCTGACCGGCTGGACCATCAATGTCATGAGCCTGGAGGAGGCCGCCGAGAAGCACGATGCCGAGGCTGGCCAGGTCATACAGGTATTCTGTGAGCAACTGGACGTGGATGAAGACGTTGCGGAAATTCTGGTGGAGGAAGGCTTTACCACCCTGGAAGAGGTGGCCTATGTGCCACTGGAAGAGATGACCGCCATCGAGGGTTTTGATGAAGACATCGCTGAGGAATTACGCGCCCGTGCCAAGGATGCGCTGTTAACTCAGGCGATTGCATCTGAAGAGCAATTGGGAGCCAACGAGCCGGCGGCAGACTTGTTGGAGATGGACGGTATGGACCGCCACCTGGCCTACATCCTGGCCAGCCGGGAGATCATCACCATGGAAGATCTGGCGGAGCAGGGCGTGGACGACCTGATGGATATTCCGGAGATGACTGAAGAGCGCGCGGGTGAGTTGATCATGACCGCGAGAGCGCCCTGGTTTGCCGAGGCAGAAGAGTAATTCTGGCGCAGCAAGGTAGACGGCAAGAAACAGGGTTCTAAGGAGAGTATTGAATGGCGCAGGTGACAGTACAGCAACTCGCAGAAGTAGTGGGAGCATCCGTTGAACGTCTGCTGACGCAGATGAAAGAAGCGGGATTGCCACATGGCGAGGCGGAGCAGGCTGTGTCAGATGAGGATAAGCAGACACTGCTTGCCTATCTCAAACGCAGCCACGGTGAATCTACCGAGGCTCCCAAGCGCATTACACTGAAGCGTAAGAAGCTCAGCACACTGCGTACTTCAGGGTCGCAGGGCAAGAAAACCGTGAACGTGGAGGTGCGTAAGAAGCGCACGTATGTCAAGCGTGACCCTGCGGACCTGGTGGCGGAAGCTACTGCGACGGATGATCAGGAACTCCTGGCGCAAGAGGCAGCCGTTGAGGATGTGACTGCTTCCGAGGCAGAGGAGGCCGCCCCGGCGCCCGTTGCTGAGGCGCCGGCGGTCGAGGTAAAGCCCGCAGAGCCGGAATATGAGATAGAGGCTGAACCCGAAGAGGATCTTGCCAACCTCGATCCAGAAATTCTGCGCCAGCGTGCGGCCCAGCGCCGCATGGCAAAGGAAGCGGAGGAAGCCGCGGCGCGCCAGGCAGCGATAGCTGCGCGCAAGGCGGAAGAAGAGCGGCAGAAACAGGAGATTCTCGAACAGGGCAAGGACAAATCTGGCGACAAGGCTGCCGATACAGTCAAGCGACCCAAACGCCTGCATGAGGCACCCACCACCTCAACTGCGGAAGAGCAGCGCCGTAAACAGCGCGGCAAGCTGGGACGCAATGCGCCTGCCGGTCGCGGCAAGCAGCGCGGGCACAATCTGTCGCTGTCTGACCTGGATGCGGCTGAATCGGGTCTGTCACGTCGTCGCGGTGGTCGTAAGAGGATCAAGGCCACCCACGAGGAGCACTCCAAGCACGGCTTTGAGATGCCTACCGAGAGAAAGGTACATGAGGTCGAAATTGCCGACATGATCACTGTGGCGGGCCTGGCTCAGCAGATGTCAGTGAAGTCCGGCGAAGTGATTAAGGAGCTCATGAAGCTCGGCGTGATGGCCACTATTAACCAGTTGATTGACCAGGATACGGCTAGCCTGGTGGTTGAGGAGCTCGGTCATAGTGTCAAATTGATCAGTGCCGATGCGCTGGAGGAAAAGCTGGAGGAAACGCTGTCGCAACACGAGGGCACCGAGGAGCCGCGTGCTCCGGTGGTCACCGTGATGGGTCATGTAGACCACGGTAAAACCTCTCTGCTGGATTATATTCGCAAAAGCCGTGTGGCTTCCGGTGAGGCGGGGGGTATTACCCAGCACATCGGTGCCTACCATGTGGAAACCGATCACGGCATGATTTCCTTCCTGGATACCCCCGGACACGCGGCTTTTACCGCAATGCGAGCGCGTGGCGCCAAGAGTACGGATATCGTGATCCTGGTGGTGGCAGCCGATGATGGCGTTATGCCCCAGACCGAGGAAGCGGTGCAGCACGCCCGCGCGGCGGGGGTTCCGCTGATTGTGGCGATCAACAAGATGGACAAGGAAGGCGCCGACCCGGAGCGGGTCAAGAATGAACTGTCTTCGAAGGAGGTTATTCCCGAGGACTGGGGTGGCGACACCCAGTTCATCGAAGTGTCGGCTCAAACCGGCGATGGTATCAATGCGTTGCTGGACGCTATCTTGCTGCAGGCGGAGGTGTTGGAGCTGACAGCGGCTCGCGATGTGCCGGCGCAAGGCATCGTTATCGAGTCACGGCTGGATAAGGGACGCGGTCCTGTCGCCTCCCTGCTGGTGCAGAACGGCACCTTGCGCCAGGGTGATGTGGTCCTGGCCGGCCTACAGTTTGGTCGTGTGCGGGCCATGCTTGACGAAAACGGACAACCCATCGAAGAGGCGGGGCCGAGTATTCCGGTGGAAATTCTCGGTCTGGACGGGACGCCGGACGCGGGCGATCTGTTTGCCGCGGTGGAGAGCGAGAAGCGTGCTCGGGAGCTGGCTGACTTCCGCCAGGAAAAAACCCGTGACACCAAGTTAAAACGACAGCAGGCTGCCAAGCTGGACAATATGTTCGAGAGCATGACCGCCGGGGAGAAGAAAACTCTCAACGTAGTGGTCAAGGCGGACGTGCGAGGATCCCTGGAGGCTATTCAGACTGCCCTGCTGGATCTGGGTAACGAAGAAGTGCAGGTTAATATCGTGACCGGCGGTGTCGGTGGTATCACCGAGACTGACGTCAATCTCGCCATGACCTCCAGCGCGGTTATTTTCGGCTTTAATGTGCGCGCCGACAACGCAGCGCGGCGCATGGTCGAAAAAGAAGGCGTAGATCTGCGTTACTACAATGTGATCTACGACCTTATCGATGACGTGAAACAGGCTCTCACTGGCATGTTGCCTCCGGAGTTGCGCGAGGAGATCGTGGGCATCGCCGAGGTGCGGGATGTGTTCCGCTCGCCGAAGTTCGGTCAGATTGCCGGCTGTATGGTGATCGAGGGCACCGTTTACCGGTCCAAGCCGATTCGCGTGCTGCGTGACAACGTGGTGATCTACCAGGGTGAATTGGAATCCCTGCGCCGCTTCAAGGATGACGCCAGCGAGGTACGTAATGGTACCGAGTGTGGCATCGGGGTGAAAAATTACACCGACGTGAAGGTGGGGGACCTGATTGAGGTCTTTGAAGTCAAGGAGATTGCCCGCTCCCTGTAGTTGAGGGACCGGCATCGCTATGGCGAAAGAATATAGCCGTACCCAGCGGGTAGCAGACTATCTGCAGCGCGAGCTGGCCGCGCTCATTCAGCACGAGGTGCGTGATCCGCGGGTTGGTATGGTGAGCATTACCGGAGTGAACGTGAGCCGAGACCTGGGTCACGCCAGGGTGTATTACACCGCCCTGGAGCGCGAGTCCGGTGAGGAGGCGGCGGAAACCACGGAAGCTTTGAACAGGGCTGCCGGGTTCCTGCGCACTCAGTTGTCCAGGGACAGCAGTATGCGCAGTGTGCCGCAACTGCGGTTTTATTTTGATGCCAGTGTGGGCCAGGGGCGCCACCTGGAAGACCTTATTCGCAAAGCCGCCGAGGCGGATCGCGAGTTAGGGCTGCGGGATGACGATCCCGCCGACGAACAGTAGCGCGTGGGCAGGCGTCGCCACGGCCGCCCACTGGATGGCATTCTGGTGCTGGACAAGCCCCCGGGGCTGACGTCCAACCGCGCGTTGCAAATGGCTAAACGCCTGTATGGCGCTGCCAAGGCAGGCCATACGGGCAGCCTGGATCCGCTGGCGACCGGCGTGTTGCCGCTGTGCTTCGGCGAGGCCACCAAGTTCTCCCAGTACCTGCTGGATGCGGACAAGGCTTACCAGAGCACATTTGTGCTCGGCTCGGTGACCGATACAGGCGATGCCGAGGGCAAGGTACTGGAGCAGCGGGATGCCAGCGCAATCGGTGAAGCTGACGTGGCGGCTGCGCTGGAGAGTTTCAGGGGGGAAATTGAACAGGTACCCCCCATGTTTTCTGCTATCAAGCAGGATGGTCAGCCCCTGTACAAGCTCGCCAGGCAGGGCAAGGAGGTGGAACGGAAGTCCCGCCGGGTGGTCATAAGACAGCTGGAACTGCGCGACTTTCGCGCAGGCAGTAACCCCGAGGTGGACGTCTACCTCGAGTGCAGCAAGGGAACCTATGTCCGTTCCATTGCAGTAGACCTGGGCGAGGCCCTGGGGTGTGGCGCC
>JARFQU010000078.1 GCA_029287595.1 Halioglobus sp.
CACGTACATGCCGATGGACTGGGGGCTGACGCCGTGCAGCTGTTGGACTTTGTCACCGATTTCCTGCAGGGCCTGGTTCCAGCTTATGCGCTCGAAGCCGTCGCCGACCCGCTTCAGGGGATACTGCAGGCGATCCGGGGAGTCGTACATGCTGTGCTGGTGCAGTCCCTTCATGCAGGAGAAACCGAGCGTGCCGTGGTGCTCGCGATCCGGCGCCAGTGACACAACCCGATTGTCCTCGACCTCCGCCACCAGTCCACAGCCGGCCTCACAGATACGGCAGAAGGTATGCCGGGTTTGCCTGGTGGTCATGTGCCTGTATCCTCCATCGTCGTCATTCCGGTTATGGTACGCACAACGGCCAGCTGACCGCTCTTTCCCGGCCGGCGCAGGCCGCAACCGGTTCGATAGTTTGAACCGGTATCGCCCTGGCGATTCCCCTGACGGGTTATGACAGGCCACCTGTGGTGTGCTGGCGTATAGAGTGTAATCCAAATCCCGGGACCCGACGTTCCGGTCGTCAAAGGAGATTGGGACCTGTGAGCACCATGGATAAGACGGCGGGGCTGGCCAGGATAACAGTGGCCTACATCATCGCGCTGTTCGCCGGCGGCGCAAGCCTTCATGTGTTTGAGTTCGGCACCCTGCTGGATATTTTTCTCGCCGATCTGATTGCCACGGTCGTCATCTTCCTGTTCAGCCGCGGCTATAGCAATTCCAGCTTTTACGATGCGTACTGGTCGGTCATCCCGCCCTTTATCGCTCTCTACTGGCTGGCGGTCGGGACCGGCTCCTCGCCACCCCTGCGGGAGCTCCTGTTGCTGGGCCTTATTCTCTACTGGGCGACGCGGCTCACGCTGAACTGGGCCATTCACTGGGAGGGCATGCACCACGAGGACTGGCGCTACGCCCTGCTGCGTGAGCGCTCGCCGAACATGGCAGTGCTGACAGATTTTTTCGGCATACACCTGTTTCCGACGCTACAGGTTTTCGCCGGCATGTTGCCCATCTATGCGGTGTACTGCCTGGGCGACACGGCCTTTAACTGGTTGGATTTGCTGGCAGCGGTGGTCACGTTTTCCGCTGTCACCCTGCAGCTGGTATCCGATCGGCAATTGCACCGTTTTATCGCCCAGCGCCAGGAAGGGGAGCAATTGCACACCGGGCTGTGGGCCTGGTCGCGTCATCCCAATTATTGTGGGGAGTTGGGGTTCTGGCTGGGTTTGTTCCTGTTCGGGCTGGCCGCCTATCCCAGCGGCTGGTGGTGGATGATCCTGGGGGTGGTGTTGATGACGCTGATGTTCCTGTTTGCCAGCATCCCCATGATGGAAAAACGCAGCCTGCAGCGGCGCCCGGAGTATCAGCAGATTATCGATTCCACTTCGATGCTGATTCCCTGGCCCCCGCGTCGCTGAGCGCCCGGTAGCGCCAGCTCTACAGGGTTACGCAAATCTTGCCGAAGTGGCGTTGTGACTCCTGGTGGCGGAAAGCGTCCGCCAGTTGCTCCAGCGGATAGCTGCTGTCGATGACCGGCTGCAGCTGGTTGGCGTCAACAGCGGCAATCATGTCCCGCTGATGGGCGTGGCTACCCACGGTAATGCCGCTGATGCGGGCGTTCTTCTGGAACAGTTCCGCCGTGGGGACCTCCCCGGCAAACCCGGTGAGTACCCCGATCATGCTGATACAGCCGCCGAAGGACACCGCGCGCACCGATTGCGGCACTGTGCCCGAACCGCCCACTTCTACCACCAGGTCGGCGCCTTGCCCACCGGTTAATGCCAGTACCTCGTCGCCCCAGGCGGGCACCGACTTGTAGTTGATCAGCTGATCCGCGCCCAGGGATTCCAGGCGCTGCAGCTTCTCGTCTGAGGAGGATGTGGCAATGACTTTGCAGCCCATCATTTTCGCAAATTGCAGGGCGAACAGTGATACGCCGCCGCTGCCTTGCACCAGCACCCAGTCTCCGGGGCGCAGGTGCGTCTCCACCATCAGCGCGCGCCAGGCGGTCAGCCCGGCACAGGTCAGGGTGGCGGCCTGTTCGAAATCGAGGTGAGCCGGCATACGGCTGAAAGCCGCACCGGGCATGGTCACCGTGCGTGCCGCAAATCCGTCAACGTTGTCCCCGGGGACCCCCTGAAGTTTTGCAAAACTGGCGGCTCCCTCTGCCCAGTGGGGGAAGAAGTGGCTGAGCACCCTATCGCCTACCGCAAAGTTGTGCACGTTGTCGCCCACCGCAGTGACAATACCCGCGCCGTCCGACATTGGGATGCGACCGTCATCCGTGGGCAATAACCCGAGTACGACGACGTAGTCATGGAAATTCAACGAGCTGGCCTTGACCTCGACCTGGATCTCTCCCGGTCCGGGGGGCCTGGTATCGATACCGGATAATTCCAGCTTATCCAGCCCGCCCGGCGCTCGCAGTTTCATCGCTTCCATGTTGCTCTCCCGGGTCTGCCTGACTGAGCGTCAGCCCATTGTGTTGATTGATCAGGCGCTGCGTTTGCCGCGTTTTGTGGCCTTGGCCTTGGCGTTGGCGGGAGTCGTACTCTCCATCAGTTCCTGCAGGGTCTGCAGTAACTGCTGGCGCTCCTGAGCGGTTTCCTGCGTGCGGCGCAGAATATGACTGGGGTGCTGCTCCCGGTCCAGCCAGAATTTGCCGGACACCTTGCCCGCCTCGGTGGAAGCGGCCAGCCACACCACGGTGTCAGCACCTTCTTCGGGGCTGCGCAAGAATTTCCGGGTGGCGCGGTAGAAACCCGGCAGCGAGTTTTCCACTCCGGGAGTGTCGGCCCAGCCAGGGTGCATGGCGTTGACGGCGATGCCATCGTCGGCCCAGTTGTCGGCCCACTCCTCTGTGAGGATCATCAGGCCGCGTTTGGCCCTGGCGTAAGCAACTGAACCCGAGTAAGTGCCGCGCTGGCTTTGCAGGTCATCCACGTGGATTTTCTGGGAGTACATGCCCCCGGACAGGACATTGACCACCCTTGGCGACTCTGATGCCGCCAGCAGCGGTCGCAGTCGCTCGGTCAGTATGTACGGGCCCAGCAATAACAGGGCGAAACTCTTTTCGAAGCCCTCCGGGGTCTGCTGGCGCGGATTGAACAGGGCGCCTGCATTGTTGACCAGCATGTCCACAGGCTGGCCCGCTGCGAGCAAGCGCTCGGCCAATGCATGGACATCTGCCATGATGCTCATGTCGGCGAGTTCTACCTGGATGTGGGGATTGCCGGTTTGCTCGCGCAGTTCTGCGCAAACGGACTCGGCTTTACTGCGGTCGCGGGCTACCAGGGTGATACGCGCACCGAACTCTGCCAGCTCTTTGGCCGCTGCCAGGCCTACCCCGGAGGTGGCACCGGTGACCACGGCGTGACGGTTTTCCAGGTAGGCCGACACAGGCTTCCAGCGTTTGCGTGAGGAGCGGTAGCCCAGCTTGGTGAAACGCCAGATGCCGGGCAGTACCAGCTTGTCTGCCAGCGCCAGCTTGCGCGAGGGCGCCGGCGGTTCGAATTGATCTTCCAGGGCTTTTTTCATCCCCTCCATGGTGGTTTTGCCCACCCGGTCCATAGCGGCAGGGTACACGCGGTTGGCCGCAGCCAGTGCCTTGGGGAAATTGAAGTTGGCGATGTAGCGCACGCTGGTACCGGATGCGGTTTCAGCAAAGAGGATTTCTTCCCTGGCAGTGAACAGCGAGGAATCCACTTCCATCAACATGCGCTTGTCGGTTTCAAATTCCACTATTTTATAGTGCAGTGAGAAACCCGCTTTCATATCTATGCGGTACTCACTGCCCACTGCGGGTACGCCGTTAGTGAGCTTATGCCCCCTGGCCACGCCCGGGTCCCACTCATCAATGCGGGAAAATTCCGAGATATAGGAAAAAACCTCGTGCAGCGGGCGCTTTACCACGATGCTTTCGTCCAGGGTAATGATATTGCTCATGTTAAACCTCCAGGTTGTATTCCCGGATATTACGCAGGGTTTCCCGCTTTGGACCAACGGCGCGCTTTGCGCCGTCTCTTTTAATTCGGCAAACCATAGGCCAACAGGACATTCCCCGGCATGTGGAAATAGATACCGTAACCGGAACTGAGAAACATCATATTACCCTTGAATACCGGCCCGGCGGCGCCACCGAAGGAACCTCCGTGGGATTTTTCTCCATTTAACGTGGTGAATGGCACCGCGGTATCCAGGTCCCAGATCACCTTGCCTGTAGTGGCATCGTAGGCGCGCAGGTGTCCGTCCATGGCACCGCCCACCACTGCGCCATCGATGGCTGAGGCTGCCGCCGACAATCCTGGCTGACAGTAATCGCGGCCGGCACAAATGTCGGTGGTTTCGGTGTACCAAAGCTGCTTGCCGGTTTTGATGTCGACCGCGAACATACCCGGCCTGGCGATGCCTGGCCAGCGCGGCCCGCCATCAAAGTCCGACATGGGCGCAAACAGGGTATCGCCGGTAACCGCCATGCCAAAATGTACGCCACCCTGTATGCCACCGCGGCCCAGCTTGTTGCGCCACAGCAGTTTGCCGCCGGCATCCGGGTCCAGGCCGAAGACCTCGCCGGATTTCTGCCCGGCCAGTACGATGTCCTTACCGCTGGAGTCTGTCGCCAGGATTGTCGCGGCGCCAAAATCGTAATCCGGGCCATTCTCCGGGGGACAATTGATTTTTTCCTCTGTTTCACAGCCCATGTTCCAGGCATCGCCCGGGGTCATCTGCTGCTTCCAGACGATGTGCCCGTCGTCCAGGCTGAGCGCGATAATGGCGTCACTGGTATCGTTGGCGGGGGATGAGTAGTTCTCCCCGGTGCCCACATACATCACGCCGCGCTTGGCATCGATAACTGGTGTTCCCCAGATCGGCGCGCCGGATGGGGCTATTCTGTCGGTACCGACAGCATTCTTACCCACCACCCGAGGCTCCTCGGCGATAGTGTAACCAATCCAGAGCTTTTTACCGCTTGCCGCATCGTAAACGGCGACACCGCCGCGGAAAGTGCAGCAGGCATAGGCAGGGTCGGCTGCCGCGGTGACCTCCAGTGCCGACATGGGTACATACAACCTGCCCTGGTACAGCGCGGGTGCGGCGGTCAGGGTGAGGCTGGGGTGATCTTCCGGCCGGTCCCGCCAGGCGAGTTTTCCGGTAACCGCGTCAACCGCGTAGACATTGCCCACCAGGTCGCCAAAATACAGCAGGGGGTTAACTTCTTTTCCCTGCCAGGGGGACACCACGATACCGGTGCGAACCTCGGCAACGGTGGAAAAGGTCCAGCGAATGCAGCCGCTGGCCTGGTCCAGGGCGAAGACCGTGCCGTTCTGGCTGCCCACGTAGAGGGCACCACCTGCGGTAGCGGGCTGGGACCTGGCGCGAATGGCATCGGGAAATGCGAATGCCCACTTGAGCTCCAGCTTGGGCAAATCCTCACCCCGCAAACTCGTTATGCTGTTGTCAAAATGGCGACGATTGTCGCGGCTTACGCCCCAGCCCTCGCTGTCCGGGAGGGCGCCAAAGTCGAAACGCTTGGCGTCTCCGGTGCAGGCGGGCGCTGGTGGCTTGGCATCCGCAGTCTGCAGGCTTGCGCCTGTCAGGTACTCTGCGACGGCTTCGCGTTGGGTCTGATCAAGTGTGGCTGCCTGCTCCTGCATCACCCCGGACGTTATCGCCCGGTACACCGAGCTGGGCGACATGATTTGCAACAGGCTGAGTGGCGGGGCCTTGCTAACGGTTCCGCCATGGCACTGTGCACAGTGCTGCTGGTACAGCGCTTCACCGTCCGCAGCGACCGCCTTTGTTTCGGACTGGGCCTGTCCCGCCAGCAGTAATGCAGCGCCCAGTAACAGTGTTTTTGCGGTGTTCATGCACTGGCCTCCACGTAATAACCAATGCGGGGAAAGTGCACTACCACCTCACCCGCCAATTCATCTTCCCGCCGGATCGCAACCTCGTCCTGGGTCAATCGCAGCAGCTCACCCGCAACGGGCACTGCCCCGTAATCCTGGGGTGTCACTGTCACGGCAGTATGCAGCTCCAGGGCTGGCCATGCCTCAGCGGAAATTTCAGGGACCGCATCGATGGCTGTATCCCGCGCTATGGCCAGTGCCTGTTCCGGCGCCATGTGCGTGGGCTTGCCGTGGCCGATCTGCTGCATTCTTTTCTCCCAGGTGAGCAGGGCGGGCAGCGACTGCAGCAGACTGGCCGCGCTGGCGATATTGCCCCGGCACATCCAGATAGGGAAGTAGGCCAGAATATCCGCCCAACTGGCCGCGTTACCCAGTACATAACCCCTGCCGTCCGCCAGCATTGTTTCCACCAGTTGCAGCTGCGCGCGAAACTGTGAGTACAGGTGCGGCAACTGTTGTTCCAGCGTGCTGAAATCCAGGAAGTTAAAAAATTCGCGCCGGTCCTGCAGTATGTCTTCCGGCAGTTCGGTATTGGTACCCATGGACAGGCCCGCACCGGGTTGGAAAAAGGCGTTGTCGCTCCACTGGCTCAGCGCCAGGCACAGACCTCTGCTGTCATGGGGAAACAGCGAGGGCGTCGGGAAGCGCTGTTCCAGGGCCGCGGCAATGCACTGGGTATCGCAAAATATATCGGCGCCAATCTGCATCACCGGGGTTTTCCTGTAGCCACCGGTCAGCGCTGTCAGCGCCGGTTTCGGCATCACCATGGGTATCTCTACCGAAAACCATTCCAGGCCTTTTAGCCCCAGCGCCAGGCGCACCTTCTCGGCGAAGGGGGAGCTGTCAAAATGATGGAGGATTATATCAGTCATTGTCTCTGTACTTATTACCAATAAAAAAAAGGGCCAGCACGAGCTGACCCTAATGTGATTACTACACCAAATTACTTACCGAAGAACATGCCCACTTCGAGGCCGAAAGTGCGGGGCTCGCCATAGTAAGAAAAGGTCCACAAGTCAGCGACAGGAAGTTCGCCGACCTTATACTCTTCATCGGACAGGTTCTTACCGTAAACCCTGGCAAAGTAACGGCCTTCGCTCTCCGTCCAGGTAATACTGCCGTTGAAAAGGGTACGATCATCGGTAATGCCGTCATACTGGGGTGCGACCGCAGAGTAAACAAAGACTGCCTCGTCCACATAGTTGGCGTTGGCAACCCAGCGCATTTGGCCGCCGAACAGGGAGTGCTCATAGATGGCATCCAGGTTCCACTGCCATTCCGGTGCCCGGTTGACGTCTGCGTCCGTCAGGTCGACGTCGTCCACGCCATCGAAGTCCGTGTCGGCGGTGAACTCGTCATACTCCGTGTCGAGGTAACCAACATTGCCTCGAAGCGTGAGATTGTCCGTTACCGCAGCGGTAAACTCCGCTTCAAACCCGGCGGCGGTCATGTCCGCGGCGTTAAAAAAGCGTGTTTCCTGGAAGGTGCCGCCAAAGTTGTTTTCGAAAGTGGCGACCAGGTCTTTCTGGGCATCGGTATACTCGACGTAGAAAGCGCTCAGGTTGAGGCGTAATCGGTTGTTCCAAAGGTCACTCTTTAGACCGAGTTCGTAAGAGTCCGCTTTCTCCGGGTCAGTGGGTGCTGCCGATGCCGGTGTGATCGGCACGCCTGAAGTTCCAGTCTGGTCATTGTAGCCACCACTCTTGAAGCCGCGGGAGTAGGTGAAGTAAGAGAACATATCTTCCGACAGCTCATAGCTGATGGTGGCGCGCCAGGTAGGCTCATCCCAGCTCTCGTCATCTTTAAGAACACCATCGGGGTATTTGCTAAAGTTGGACCCATCCAGTGGTTCGCTGAAATCCTCCCAGGTAATGCTGGGGTCGAAGCCACCTTCAATAGCCTGCCAGAAAACCTGATTTCTGCCTGTCCATTTCTTTTCCTCGTCGGTCCAGCGTAGACCGCCACCAAAAGACCAGCGCTCGGCGAAGTCGTAGGTGAAGTCGCCAAACACCGCCCAGTTTTCCGCCTGTTGCTCGTTACACAGTACCTGTGGATTATTGGCGAAGAACTCGGGATCACCAAAGTTGGCGCTGCCCAGGCCGAACAGATCGAGGAAGCCCAGCACCTGGTTCACACAGAAGGTGGTGTCGTCATCCTGGTAAAAGGCGCCGGTCACGAAGTTAAACGGGCCAGTGAAATCGGAGGCAAGACGAATTTCCTGCTGGAAAGTATCGCGCTCGTCCTGGCGGTTGGCGTCAAATAGTGAATTGGGGCCAACCTCGCCAGTGTAGGTCGAAGGCAGCTCACTGTCCTGTTCGCGATAGCCGGTGACAGAGCTCAGGGTTAGGTCGCCGAAGCTGTAGTCCAGGTTGAGATAGTAACCATCGACGTCAATCTGGTGGCCGTCGTCCACACCCAGCAGGAACCTGCTTTCGTTGGTAACCGCCGCATTATCGATTGCGTCTCCATTGTCCTGGGTCAGGCCCAGGGCATTGTAAACAAACGGGCCGTCTTTGGGCGTTGTATTGACGCTGGGCGGCGAATCGCCGTTGTCCCGTATAATTTCGTATTGCGCCAGGGCAGAGAAAGATTCGTTGGGTTGCCACAGGGCTTTGAAGCGACCGGAGAACACATCATCTCCACCGACGTCATCGCCGTCGCCCTTGCCGGACGTTCCGTTGGCGGGGTGGGGGGCAAAAGCGGTTACCGGCCCGTATTCCGCCCCATTCTCATAGTAGCCATCAGACTCCATGTAGATACCAGACGCGCGCAGGGCCAGGGTCTCACCGATGCCCCAGTTCACGGCAAGCCGCCCCTCATATCGTCCGTGCTCTTCAACCTTACCTTGCACTTCGAAGGTGTTCTCGGCCAGTCTAGGCTTCTTGGTCCTGACGTTGATCACGCCTCCGGTCGTGTTTTTGCCGAACAGGGTTCCCTGTGGGCCACGTAAGACTTCAATTTGCTCAATGTCGAACATTTCCATGTTCTGGGTCTGTACAGATGGCATGACAAAGTCATCAATAGTTACGCCTACCTGGGCATCCTGGTAGACGATGATGGATGTCGTACCTACACCCCGCATTGCAAAGGCCGCGGCGCGGAAACCCGGTTGTTTACCCGCAATAAAGTTGGGAACCTGGTTGGCGATGTCGCCCAGGTCGCGCGGCACTGTCTCTTCGATGTCCCGGGAAGTCAGTGCTGTAACCGAAATCGGTGTGGTCTGTATGTCGGTTTCTGTGCGTCGGGTAGCCGTAACCATCACTTCTTCAAGTTGAGGGCCGCCCTGGGCCTGCAGCTGCAAGGGTGTCAGGGCCAATGCAGGGGCCAGGCCCAGCAGCAGGGACGCCTTGATGCGCTGCCAGTTCAGGTATTGCGGAGTGCGTTGGAGTGTTTTCATTTTATGCTCCCGTGGGGTTTTCCCATTATTTTTAAAAACTTGAATCTTATTCAAGATTGCATTTGATACTTGTTTTTGTCAAGTAAATATTTCCTACCTTACAACTCAGACATTAAAGTTTTTATCGTCTGCAAAGGGCCTGGTGCACCTGAAATAATTACTGCCTCAATCCTGTGCCAGACGGCGTTCCAGTTCAACGTGAAAATGTCGCAAGCGCTGCTCCTGCTCGCCCCATA
>JARFQU010000090.1 GCA_029287595.1 Halioglobus sp.
GGGGCTGGACAGCCTCACCGCTGCGGGTGTAACCGAGGTCATTATCGCTTTTCGCAATCCCTACGATGCGCAGCCCGATACCCAAACGGTGGAGGAGAAGATCGGCATGATCAACTGGTACGCCGAAAACGTGATGCGCCCATTTCGCGAGGCCAACTGACCGGTCCGGCGGTGCCATTTTGCTGACGGGCATGTTTAGATAGGGCGCATGAGCTCCCTGTCCCTGCAGTCTGTCGGCAAATTTTATGGTCACATCACCGCGCTGGAAGATCTGACCCTGGAGTTCCCCGATGGCCGCATCACTGCCATCATCGGCCCCAGTGGCTGCGGCAAGTCGACATTACTCAAACTGTGTAACGGGTTGGTCAGGCCCGACCAGGGCGCAGTGCGGGTCTTCGCAGAGCCACTGGATTACCGCGAACTGGCGCCGGTGCGTCGCCGTATGGGTTATGCGGTGCAGGGCACCGGCCTGTTTCCCCACCTCACTGCGCGCGACAACATCTCTATGCTGGCCACCCTGGAAGGCTGGGGAAACGACGCTATCGAACAGCGGCTGGTACAGCTGATGTCGCTTGTTCAACTCAAGGCAGACGAGTTGCAGCGCTATCCCCACCAGTTGAGCGGCGGGCAGCAACAACGGGTGGGGCTGTGCCGGGCGATGATGCTGCGTCCGGCCATTTTGCTGCTCGACGAGCCCTTCGCCGCCATCGACCCGATCACCCGCATCGATATCCACGAGCAGTTGCTGGTGCTGCTACGTGCCGAACCCACCACCGCCCTGCTCGTGACCCACGACATGCGCGAGGCGCTGCGGCTGGCCGATCACCTGGTGATCATGGACGGGGGCCGGGTGATTCATAGCGCCAGCAAGGAGGAACTGCTGGCTGGAATGGACACGCAGGATCCGGACAGACTGCTGCATGCACTGCTGGCGCAGCGGGAGGCCCGTAGCTGATGGCCGCCTTGCCGTGGCTGCGCGTCGCCGGCCTGCTGTGGGCACTGTGCCTGGATAGCACTCCGGTTGCCGCTATCGAGCCGATTCGCATCGGCTCCAAGACCTTTACCGAGAGTTACCTGCTGGCGGAGATCACCGCACAATTTCTGGAGAGCCGTGGCATTGCCGTGGAGCGGCAGGCAGGGCTGGGTGGCACCCTGATCGCTTACGAGGCACTGCGCAAGGGGTCCATCGATGTCTATCCGGAATATACCGGTACGCTGAGCCAGGCGGTGCTGCAGCAGCCCGGTATCAGCCGGTCGCAGTTGGATGTGGCACTGGAGCAGCAGGGTTTGCGTCTGTTGCTGCCCTGGGGGTTCAACAACACTTACGCCATGGCGATTAACGGGGAGTTGGCGCGCAGTGAGAATATCTCGCGTGTCAGTGACCTGGCCCGCTACCCGGCGCTGAATTTTGGTTTTTCCCACGAGTTTCTCAATCGCGGCGATGGGTGGGTGGCACTGAGCGCGGCCTACCAACTGCCACAACAAGCGGTGGGCATTGAACACGCCCTGGCCTACGCTGCGATTGCCAGTGGTCACCTGGACGTCACGGACGCCTACAGCACCGACGGCGAACTGCAGGTCCACGACCTGGTACTACTGCGCGATGACCGGGCATTCTTCCCGGGCTACGAGGCCTTTCTGCTGGCACGCAATGACCTGCCCGCGCCAGTGGCCGAGACTCTGCAGTTACTGGCGCAACGCATCGATGCGCCCACCATGCGCGTCCTGAATTACCGGGTGGCGCATGCAGGGGAAACTCCGTCCGCGGTGGCCAGTGACTTCCTGCGCGACAGCGCCCTGGCAAATACCGCGCCTCGGGTCGCTCCTACTCGCACCGAGCGCATCCTGGGCAATACGGCGGTGCACCTCAAGCTTACCGGCATCGCTTTGCTGCTGGGCTGTGTCGTGGCGATACCCCTGGCGCTGTTGTTGGCAAGGTTCCAACGCGCCGCCAGGGCCCTGCTGTATCTCGCCGGCCTGATCCAGACCATCCCCGCGCTCGCTTTGCTCGCGCTGATGATACCCCTGGTGGGGCTGGGAGAATTAACGGCGATTCTCGCGCTGTTTCTCTACTCTTTGTTGCCCATAGTGCGCAATACCCTCACCGGCCTGTTTAATGTCGACCCGCTGCTCAAGCAGGTGGCTGCGGGGATGGGGCTGACGCCAACGCAACAGTTGCTGCGGGTAGAACTGCCGCTGGCCATGCCCACCCTGTTGGCGGGTATCAAGACCGCCGCCATTATCAGTATCGGCACCGCTACCCTGGCCGCTTTCGTAGGCGCCGGCGGTCTCGGTGAGCCCATTATTTCCGGGTTGAACCTCAATGATCACGGGCTGATACTCGAAGGGGCGATCCCCGCCGCGTTGCTGGCGATCGCCGCGGAGTTGCTGTTCGAATTGATCGAGCGCGCCGCCATACCGGCCCATCTGCGCAACTGAGTGACTGAAATGTTACGCTCACAAAAAAATGCTAGGATGGCGGCCAGTCAAGCGCGCCCATTTCACCACTTCAGGACAGGCTCAGTTATCGCCCCATCTCCCACAGTGCGGCAATTACAGGTGTTTACTGGCGATCCTGCGGACGAGGCCGCGCCGGTTCAGGGCAACCCTTGTCGGGTTACCCTGCTGCAGCAGGCGCCCAAGAGCGATCCGGAACCCGCCGATATTACCCAGTGTTACAGCTGGCCGCTGGGCAAGCGGCACGCCGCAGTGCAGTGCTGGAACGCCTCCGGACGCGCCATCAATTGCTGCGGGCACGGCATGCTGGCCAGCGCCGCCTGCTGGGCGCAGCAGTGGCGAGGAGATGGCACGCTCACTATGAACGGCTCGCAGCTAGCCTGTCACTTTGACAACCAGCGCATCTGGCTGGGATTTTCCGCCATGCAAGCCACCACTTGCGCCATTCCTGACTGGATCGAGGATATCCTGGGTGTTGCGCCCCTGGCTTGCGCCACCGCGGGTGAGCAGCGGGGCTACCTGGTGGTGGAACTGCAGGCAGATACCTGCCTGGCGGATATAATGGTCCCCGATGCAAGCCTGGGCGCGCATTCGCAGCGGGCACTGATAGTGACCTGCGCCGTCGGCACGGATCGGGCCCTGCATGGCGAGAACATACACTTTCGCTACTTCGCTCCCCAGTACGGTGTGGCCGAGGATGCGGCTACCGGATCGGCTATGCGGCTGCTCGCGCTCTACTGGCAGCAACGCGGCCTGGGCGATCAATTACAGGCGCTGCAGCGTTCGCCCGAGGGCGGCTTGCTGTGGAGTCGAGTGCGGGAACAGACCACCTGGGTAGGGGGTCGTGTGTCATTTACCGATGCGGCGGAGGAGGTGGCCGGTGTCTGAAGATATTGCCCGCGACTACCTGGAGACCCGGGCGCAATTCCTGGAATTCTGTGCGCCGCTGTGCAATGAAGACTACGGCTTGCAGGCCGCGGATTTTGCCAGCCCGCCCAAGTGGCACCTGGCCCATACCACCTGGTTCTTTGAAACCTTTATCCTCAAGCCATTTGCCAGCGCCTATTCCTCTGCGGAGCCGCTGTACGAGGTACTGTTCAATTCCTATTACAACGGCATTGGCGAACAGTTCCCGCGGCCCCAGCGCGGTCTGTTGTCGCGGCCCACGGTGGCCGAGGTGCTGGCATATCGCAGCCGCGTGGATGCGGCCATGGTGGATCTGCTGGGTCAGGCGGGGCATGCTGAGCGCAGCGCTATTGAAGAGCGGGTTATCCTCGGCATAGAGCATGAGCGACAGCACCAGGAACTGTTTTTTACCGACCTGAAGTACTCCCTGGCCGTAAACCCGCTGCTGCCCACTTATATGGAGCGAAGCTGCCCTGGCGGCGCCGCGCCACCACCGCTGGCCTGGCATCCCTGTGCCGGCGGCCTGGTGGAGGTGGGTTTCATTGGTGAAGGTTTCTGTTTCGACAATGAGCTGCCGCGGCACAAAACCTTTGTGGAACCCTTCGAGCTGGCCAGCCGCCTGGTGACCAATGCGGAATTTACCGCTTTTGTAGTGGACGGTGGCTATGATCGGCCGGAACTGTGGCTTGCGGATGGCTGGGCGGAGGTCCAGGCCCGGGGATGGCGCTCGCCCCATTACTGGCGTGAACAGGACGGCCAGAACATGGAGTATACGCTGCACGGCCTGCAGCGACGGCAGCCTCACCACCCGGTGTGCCACGTCAGTGCTTACGAGGCAGACGCCTATGCCCGCTGGGCCGATGCGCGCCTGCCCACCGAGCAGGAGTGGGAACTGGTCGCCGCCGGCCAGCCAGGCCCCCGCGGTGGGGTGGACGATGGTGTTTATCACCCGCAAGCCGCCAGTGACACGGATGCCATGCAACAGCTGTATAGTGAGTGTTGGCAGTGGACCCAGAGCGCTTACAGCCCTTATCCCGGATACCGCCCATCCCCCGGCGCCATCGGTGAATACAACGGCAAGTTCATGAGTAACCAGTGGGTATTGCGCGGCGGGTCCTGTGTCTCCAGGGCGGACCAACTGCGACCCAGTTACCGGAACTTTTTTTACCCGCAGGACCGCTGGCAGTTCAGCGGTATACGCCTGGCGCGATCCGGCGCGGGCAATGAATAAATACAACAAGGACGATGCAGTATGGCCCAGGCCCTGAAAAAAGCAGACAACGTGATGTTCCAGAGTACGCAACCGGAATTGGGCGATAACCGCCTGGAACTGCTGCGGGGATTGCGGCAGGCGCAGAAAACCCTGGATCCGAAGTGGTTCTATGATGAACGGGGCTCACGACTGTTTGATCGTATCACCCGCTTACCGGAGTACTACCCCACGCGCACCGAGATAGGAATCCTGACGGATAACCGTCAGGCGATCAGCCGGTTGTGCGAAACCGGCTGTGTTTTTATCGAACCGGGCAGTGGCAGCTCTGAAAAAGTACGATTGCTGCTGGATGAGCTGCGCCCGTCTGCCTATGTGCCGGTGGATATATCGGAAGAGTTCTTATGTGATGCCGCGCTGCAACTGGGCAGGGAATATCCCTGGCTGAACATCCACGCCGTGTGCGCCGATTTCAATCATAGCTGGTCCTTCCTGGACGAGGTGCCAGAGGGCAAGCGCGTGGTGTTTTATCCCGGCTCCACCATCGGCAACCTGGAGCCACAGGCGGCTGTAGCCTTTCTGCAGCGGGTGCGGCGTATCCTTGGCGAGGATGGCGGTGCCCTGGTGGGCGTTGACCTGCACAAGTCCAGCCCCAGGCTGCACGCTGCCTATAACGATGCCAGCGGCCTTACCGCCCGTTTTAACCTCAACGTGCTGGAACGCATCAATGGTGTATTGGACGCGAATTTTGACGAACGCCTGTTCAGCCACCGGGCCTTTTACAACGAGGAACTGCAGCGTATCGAAATGCATCTGGTGAGCGACAAGGCGCAGAGCGTTAAATGCAGCGGCGGCCACATCGAATTCGCAGCCGGCGAAACTATCCATACGGAGAACTCCTACAAGTACACCGTCGACGGCTTCGCACAGCTCGCGCAATCCGCCAACCTGTCACTGCAACAGAGCTGGCTGGACAGCGAAAGCCTGTTCAGCGTGCATTATTTGAGTGCGGTCTAGCAACTGGCATGCAGCATCCCGCAGCGCGACATTGGCTTATGTTGGCCTACCTCAGCCTGTTCTGGGGGCTGGCCTTCTATCTGATCGCCGTCGCGTTGCGCGGCTTCCCGCCGTTAACGGTGGTATGGCTGCGCCTGCTGGTGGGTGCGGGAGTGCTCTATGTGATCATGCGCTGGCAGGGCGGGCGACTGCCCCTGGAAGGCGCCTGGTGGATCAGGTTCGTACTGCTGTCCCTGTGCGGTAACCTGTTGCCTTTCTCACTGATTTCCTGGGCGGAAACACGTATCACCAGTGGGCAGGCGGGGCTGCTGATGGCGCTGATGCCGATCAGCACGGTGCTATTGGCGCATTTTTACGTGGCGCATGAACAGTTGACCCAGCGACGTCTGCTGGGCATCGCGCTGGGCTTTGCCGGGGTCGCGGTGCTGGTGGGTACTGAGGTTCTAAGCGAGTTTGGCGGTGCGCAGTTGCTGGCGCAACTGGCCGTGTTGGCCGCCACCTTGTCCTACGCGGTAAACTCGGTCTATACCAAGCGCCTGCCACCCATAAACACCCTGGTAGTGTCCACCGGTTCACTGATCGCCGGCACCGTGGTGCTATTGCCCCTGATGCTGCTGGTCGACAGGCCCTGGACCTTACAGCCCGAGGCGGATGCGTGGATTGCCGCCATCGCCCTGGGTGTTTTTGCCACCGGGCTGGCAACCTGGGTCTATTTCAAGGTGGTTTCAGACTGCGGTCCCAGCTTTCTCTCCATCATCAACTACCTGATCCCCGCGATCGCCTTCGCCGCGGGGATACTGTTTTTGGGAGAGACTGCCAAGGCCACGCAGTTTATCGGCCTGGTGGTTATCCTGGCAGGTATCGCGCTGATTCAGCCGCGCAGGAAAAAATCCTGATCCTCGCTACAGGCTCTCCATCTGAAAAGTCAGGCCCGCATGCTGTTGCAGTCTGTCTATCAGCGGCGCACCCAGTGCTGCCGCAGGTGTCCAGATACCGCCGGACGCGGCGTCCGGATTTTTCGCCAGGCACACCGCGGCTTCGGCAATCATCTTGCTGGTGGAGCCGTAACCCGGATCCATGTCGCCTTTGACGTTGGCGCACAGGGTCTGGCCATCCGCCGTCTGGCCGACAAACAGTACATCGTAAAAACCCTCCTCGCGCTGTTCCCGGGAGGGGCCCTCGCCGGGAGGGGTAGTATCGTTGGCCATGGACTTGTCTGCGGCCACCGCCTTGGCTATGGCCTCGCCCTGGTCCCCGGGCCCGGTAATCAGCATTTCGTCATAAACGAAATCACTGCCGTAGGGGTGGCCCAGCAGGAAGTTGGAACGATGGATATTCTTGGTGTTAATGGTTGCCATCATAAAGGGCGCTACCCAACTATCGACAACTTCATCGTACTGCGGTTGCATACCGTGGGGTTGCTCTGCGCCGGTAAAACCCGGGGTCAGGGCAAAAGGGTTTTGTAGCGATGCCACCAGTTCCGGGTCTTTGGCCGCAGCGGCCATGGTGGCCTTGAAGCTGGCCAGCGTGCCGCCGGACCAGGTGCCTTTCATGCCCCGTACACGCCCGCGTACCCTCGTCAGTGGGCTGCCCTGGGCTTCCTGTGCGGCCTGTTGCAGGAAGTAAACGCCCAGGTCGAAGGGAATGGAGTCAAAGCCGCAGGAAAAGACGATACGCGCGCCACTGGCCTGCGCCGCCTCCTGGTTCGTCTCGATCATTTGCTGCATCCAGGTGGGTTCGCCGCACAGGTCCACGTAATCGGTGCCTGCGGCGGCACAGGCAGCGACCAGTTCACTGCCGTAGAGCTGGTAGGGGCCCACGGTGGTCAAAATGACCTGTGCCTTTTCTACCATGCTGCGTATGGAGGCTGCATCACTGGCATCGGCTACTACCAGCGGCAGTGCTTCGGGCAGTCCCAGTTTCTCGCGCACGGTGTTTAATTTCTCCAGGCTGCGCCCGGCGATCGCCCACGACACATCCCCGCCCACGCCGTACTGGGTATTGAGGTACTCTGCGACCAGCTTGCCGGTATAGCCAGTGGCGCCGTAAACGATAATGTCCAACTCTCGGTTGTGGCTCATGGGGGTACTCCCTGGAAAAAATTAAAGTGGGCGCAAGTTTATAGTGCTTAATATACTATAGATACAGGTTTCGCGGGGTTTCCACCGCCCATGTACGAGAAGGCGCGGTGCTGTGCTATCTCCGCGGAAAAATTCCAGCCCGCCCTTGTTTGCGATTGCCTCTGGATACAAATCCTCCCAGCGATTATATTGCGCAGTTCACCGAAGCAACTGGAAGAACACGATGGGCAGAGCCTACCAGAACCGCAAAGAATCCATGGCCAAGACCTCCGACCAGAAAGCCAGGGTCTATAGCCGGTACGCCAGGGAAATTTATGTCACCGCCAAATCCGGCGGGGTGGACCCGACCGGTAACCTGTCTCTGCGCAGCCTGATTGAACGGGCCAAGAAAGACCAGGTCCCCACCCATGTGATCGACAAGGCCATCGACAAGGCCAAGGGCGGCGGTGGCGAGGATTTCGCCATCGCCCGCTACGAGGGTTTCGGGCCGGCCGGCGCCATGGTCATCGTGGACTGCCTCACCGACAATCCCAACCGCACCTTTGGCGATGTGCGCCAGTGTTTTACCAAGACCAAGTGCAAGCTCGGCTCCGAGGGCAGCGTGAGTCATATGTTCGATCACTGCGCCATCCTGGTGTTCGCCGGGGAGGACGAGGAGGGGGTGCTCGATGCGTTGATGCTGGCGGATGTGGACGTCACCGATATTGAAAGTGATGACGGCAAAATCACCGTGTTTGCCCCGCACACGGAATATTTCAAGGCCAGGCAGGCACTGTTGGATGCCTTCGGTGAAGTCGATTTTGACGTCGACGAGATCCAGTTCATTCCCCAGACCACGGCACAGCTGAATGATGAGGAGCAGGCGGTGATGGACCGCTTGCTGGAAATGCTCAACGACCTTGAAGACGTGCAGAACGTCTATCACAGCGCCGCGTGAAGCAAATGCCCTGCCGATTTTTAGCGCTCTTCCTCGCCCTGTCACTGTCTGCCTGTAGCGACAGTGACAACAGCCGCCCGCCGCTGGCGAGCAAACCGCAGCCGGATAACCCCGTGGTCGAGGGACCCATCACCGGGGGTGGTTCACAAGACTGCTGCCGCATCAGTTTCGGTGGCTTCGAGGTGGATCTGCGGGATACGGGCTACATACCGGGAACCCCCTTATACAACGCGCTCAGTTTCGATATGGCAGAGGTGGGCTATGTTGAGACAGAGTATTTTATCTCTGGTACGGCCACCTCCTACCTGAATACCGACGAGCTTACTGCCGACGGACGGTGGTCGATCATGTCGGCTGACGCGGCCCCCTATACCTCGCGCATTGTGGTGCAGCGCCCCATAGCCCCTGAAGATTTCAACGGTACCGTAGTGGTGGAGTGGTTCAATGTCTCCGGGGGGGTAGATGCCGCGCCGGACTGGATGCAAACACACACCGAGCTGGTGCGCGAGGGCTACGCCTGGGTAGGTGTGTCCGCCCAGTTTGCCGGCGTGGAGGGCGGTGGCGCGTTTGATCTGCCGTTAAAGGGTGTGGACAGCGAACGCTACGGCGCACTGAGTCACCCGGGTGACAGTTTTTCCTATGATATTTTCTCCCAGGCGGCGCAGGCGGTGCGCCGCCCGGTGGGTATTGACCCGCTTGACGGGCTGGCGGTGCAGCGCATGATCGCGGTCGGTCAATCCCAGTCCGCCTTTCGCCTGACCACCTACTACAATGCCATACACCCCACCCTGGACCTGTTCGATGCCTACCTGATTCACAGTCGGGCGAGATACAGCGCGGCGCTGTCGCAGGAGCCCCAGGTGCCCGCGCCGACACCCGATGTGGTCCTGTTGCGCCAGGACCAGCCTGAGCCGGTGATCATGCTGCAAACGGAAACAGACCTGTTGAAGCCGTCACTGGACTACCTGCCCGCACGGCAGGCGGATTCAGACAGCGTGCGCCTGTGGGAAGTGGCAGGAGCCTCCCATTCGGACGCTTACACCACCATCAAGGGGCCTGATGACAGGGGCGATGACCCGACTGTGGCGGATGTGATCGCCACTAAAAGTGCACGTCCGCCGTTCATCGAATGCCCGCTGTTGCCGATCAACGACGGTCCCGGACACTGGGTGGCCAAGGCCGCGATCTCGGCGCTGGATGCGTGGGTGCGCAGCGGCAGTGCGCCATCAGCTGCGCCCCGCTTGCAGGTCAATGCCGAGGAATCCGTATTTGACCTGGATACACAGGGCAACGCACTGGGCGGAATTCGCAGTCCCTATGTCGATGCACCCGTCGCCGTTCTGTCCGGCCTGGGGCAGGGCGCCGGTTTCTGTGACCTGTTCGGTACAACCCTGCTGTTTGATGATGTTCAGCTGGCGGCCCTGTATCCAGACCGGGACGCCTATACAACGGCGATCGATGAGGCAACTGATGCGGCGGTGAGCGCGGGCTTTTTGCTGCCTGCGGATGCCCGGTTAATCAGGTCCCGGGCGCGAACCTCGGATGTAGTGCCTCCCTGATTGACAGCGGGCGCTGCTGTGTACCAGAGTCTACTTCAGTCCCGCCTTGTAAGCCTGCAATGCGCTTTTGCTGGTGGGCTCCCCGGTTTCGTAAAACAGCTTCATGGAAACAGCGACATCGGCCACGGTTTTGTCGATAAAACCGGCCAGCTTTTTCTCCAGCCAGCGCCCGAGTGCGCCCC
>JARFQU010000190.1 GCA_029287595.1 Halioglobus sp.
CTCCAGCTCCAGGCGTCCCGCAGTGAGTGCCACCGCCTCGCGCATCTGCTGCAGGCTGAAATTGTCCAGCATCACCCGGTCGCAGGCAGCGTCCAGGGCCTGGCGCAGCTCGTCCATGGTTTCCACCTCTACCTCTACCGGCTTGCCGGGCGCCTGGGCCCGGGCCGTGTTTACCGCGGCGGCGATGCCACCGCAGGCCTGTATATGGTTTTCCTTGATCAGGAAAGCGTCAAATAACCCGATTCGGTGGTTGTAGCAGCCGCCACAGGTCACCGCGTATTTTTGTGCCATGCGCAACCCCGGTACGGTTTTACGGGTGTCCAACAGCTTCACCCCGGTACCGTCAACCAGCTGCGCATAGCGCCGGCAGCTGGTCGCGACTCCGGAAAGTAACTGCAGGAAGTTAAGGGCGCTGCGCTCCCCGGTCAGCAGGCTGCGGGCGGGGCCCTGCAGGGTGAACAGGCTGTCGCCGGCGGCGATGTCCTGGCCGTCCCGGGCCTGCCACTTTATCTTTACAGCCGCATCCAGTTGCGCAAATACCTCATCCACCCAGGCCTGGCCGCACAGTACGCCATCCTCCCGGGTGATGACCCGGGCGCTGGCCTGGCTGTCGGCGGCAATTAAGGCGGCGGTGATATCCCCGTCGCCCACATCTTCCGCCAGTGCAGCACTGACATTGGCCTGGACGGTTTGCGGGGGTGGCGTGAAAGCTTGATTCATGGTCAAAAAAACAAGAGGAAACAGGGGCCGCGATTGTAGCAGTAACCTGCGGTGGCTGTTAATCCCGCCGGTAAACCGGTTTGAGACCGGTGCCGGGAGTCGTTTATGATGAGGGCTCAGCCTGCGCAGCGGGCCACGGGGATATGGACAGTGAGTGAATACACTCTTGATCGGGGTTGGTTATCGCAGGCGCGGCGCGTGCCCTCGCCCAATTTCGAGCCACGCCCGCCCGGCTGCGTGCCCGAGCTGCTGGTGATTCACAATATCTCCCTGCCCCCGGGGCAGTATGGGGGGGATGCTATCGAGCGTTTTTTCTGCAACGGCCTGGACTGCGACGAGCATCCCTTTTACCAAGAAATTCGCGGGGTAGAGGTGTCTGCACACCTGCTGATCAGGCGCAGTGGCGAGCTGGTACAGTTTGTCGGCCTGGAGCAGCGGGCCTGGCACGCGGGTCAGTCCTGTTACGCCGGGCGCGAGAACTGTAATGACTTCAGCATCGGTATAGAACTGGAAGGGACCGATGATGACCCTTACACTGGCGCGCAGTACCGGGCTCTGGCGGCGGTGACGTTCGAGCTGCAGCGGTATTATCCCGCGATAAGTGATGAGTGTATTGTGGGTCACAGTGACATAGCGCCGGGGCGCAAGACCGATCCCGGGCCGTCGTTCGACTGGGCGCGCTATCGCGCCGACCTTTCTGCACAAGGGGAAAAAGCATGACATTTCTCGCATTGATTCTCGCTCTGGCCCTGATGCAGGCCTGGGGCTCCGGTAACCGCGTGCAGCGTGATGAGTGGTTTCACTCGCTGCAGGGCAGGGTTGCGGGCTGGGGCCTGCCGCCGGGAATCCGCCTGGCGGTGGTGATCCTGCTGCCGGTGCTGCTGGCGCAACTGCTGCTCAATGCGCTGGCGCCGGTAATGTTTGGCCTGCTGTGGATTGCCATGGCAACGGTGCTGCTGCTGTATGCCATGGGTCGGCGGGATTTTCATGAGCTCCTGGAGCGTTACCGCGGCCAGTGCCACCGGGAGGATTTCGAGGGTGCTTTCCTCACCACCCTGTCGGAACTGGGCTGGGCCGAGGAAAGTGACGATCCGGTGTCGGCGCAGCAGGTACACGCCCTGGTGCAGCGCGGTTTTCTCTATGAAGGATTCCAGCGTTGGTTCGCGGTGATGTTTTACTTCGTCTTGCTGGGTCCCGCGGGCGCACTGGCCTACCGCCTGTTGCACCTTTGCCGCCACCGGTTCGAGGCGGACCTGGTGGAGCGATGTCTGTACCTGGCAGATTGGGTTCCCGTGCGCTTGCTGGCTGCCGCCTTTTCCCTGGCCGGGGACTTCGTCGCCAGCCGCGATCAGTTGCTGCACGCGGTGATAGACCGCACCCTGGCGGCACCACAGCTGCTGCAGTCGGTGTCACTCGCAGCTCTGGGTGGTGATGCCCATGCGCCCGCTGAAGGTCAGGCATTTGGTGAATTCGCAGCCGCCCAGAACAAGGAAATTGCCAGCCTGCTATACCGCAGTGCCGCCTGCTGGGTGGTCGTCATCGCGCTGTTGGTGTTGCTGGTTTAGCACCGCGATTCACCTGAGGTGGCCTCCTCCCGGCATTATTTTCGTTAGCTGCTAAGCTTACGCTTACCATAAAGAAGTGCGGGATCGCGCAGCGCCGCTGTGCGGGACTCCATGACCAAAGCAAATGACGCCGATCTGACATTGCCCTCGGTGGTGGCTGCCCTGCCGGGAAATGACAACGGGCAGGCGCTGGTACTCACCCTCATTTTTCATCCCTGCACCGCGCGTATCGGCGAGCACGCCGTGATCGACAGGCAAAAAACCAACGATTGGACGCTGGGCAGGCTGGGTCCCCTGTTTTCACGCGGCGAGGGTGCAGCGCAAATGCCGCTCGAAGATCGCCATGTCAGCCGCCGGGCGCTGGAGTTTTCCTGGTCCGGTGATTCCCTGGCAGTGGCGCGCCCCGACGATTCCAGCCGTTGCCGGGTGTCAGGTCGTGAACTGCAAGACGATGTGATCCTGGATCGGGAACAATTGCGAAGCGGCGTGCCGCTAATGCTCAGCCATACCGTAGTGTTGCTGTTGCGCCTGATGGATGGTGTACCCCTGGCGGTTGCGCCGGATAACCTGGGCATGTGCGGCAATAGCGCTTATATGCACAGCCTGCGGCAGCAGGTCACGAGGGCTGCGGCCAACGATGTGGACGTGCTGATCCGCGGGGAAACCGGCACCGGCAAGGAATTGGTTGCCAGGGCCCTGCACGACGTAGGCCCCCGTAGTGATGGACCCCTGGTGAGTGTCAACATGGCGGCGATCCCCGCCGAGCTGGCTGCCGCGGCACTGTTCGGGGCCGCCCGGGGCGCGTTTACCGGTTCTGACCGGGCCACAACGGGCTATTTTCGTGATGCCCAGGGCGGCAGTCTGTTCCTGGACGAGGTCGGCGATTCGCCTGCCGAGGTCCAGCCGCAGTTACTGCGCGCGCTGCAGCAGCGCGAAGTGCAGTCGGTGGGTGGCCGCATTTACAGTGTGGATGTGCGGGTGATCTCTGCGACTGACGCCATCCTGGAGGGGCAGGGCTGTGATTTCAAGGCGGCGCTGCGACACCGGCTTGGCGCGGTTGAAATTCCGCTGCTGCCATTGCGGGAGCATCCGGAGGACATCGGTGAACTCGCGTTGTTGATGTTCAACAGCGCTGCTGGCGCAGGCAATGCATCGGCACTGCTGCCGGCAGAACAAAGCGGTGAGCGGAATATCGCCGCCTCGTGTGAGCTGTTTCATCGCCTGCTGTGATAAACAAGTCCGAGTAATGTCAGGGAGATGGAAAACTTTTGAAGCCAGTTTATGGTGGCCAGAGAGAAGTGTTTGACAATACACCGGCATATCCAGGCGAGCCTGC
>JARFQU010000200.1 GCA_029287595.1 Halioglobus sp.
TGGGCGGCGATGAAGCGCAAGGAAGTTTATGGCACCAGCGGTCACCGTATCCTTCTTTGGTTCGACCTGCTGGACGAGTCGGCCCCAGGTGGCAGTCACCCCATGGGCAGTGAAGTTGCTCTGGGCGAAAACCCTCGCTTCCGGGTTACAGCGGTGGGTTCGTTCAAACAGTTGCCGGGTTGTGCCGCGTACATTGTCGAGTCGCTGGAGCAGCGCCGGCTCGAAAAAATGGGCGCCGGTGAGTGCTACCATCCCTCTGACGAACGCTACCTGATAGAGCGTATCGAGATCATCAGGATACGGCCCCAGTTGGATGAAAATGAGCCGGTCACCGACCTGATAGAAGATCCCTGGCGGGTATTTGATTGTGAACCTTCCGAGGCGGGTTGCTCGGTGGAGTTCACCGATACCGACTTTGTCGAAGGGGGCCGGGAAGCAATTTACTACGCCCGTGTGCTGGAGGAGCCCACACCGACTATTAATGGGCAGAATCTACGCGCCAGTTTCGACGCAAAGGGTAATGTCATCAGCACATCGCCCTGTCGCGGGGACTACCGTACGGACCTTGCGGACGATTGCCTGGCCAACCTTAGCCAGCGGGCCTGGTCGTCACCGATTTTTATTGGCTACAACCGGTCTGCCGGCACTCAGGCTATCTCGGCGCGGTAGGAGCCGGCGGTGCGCCCGGTCCACTGCTTGAAACTGCGGTAGAAGGATCGGGCCTCTGCGTAGCCCAGTTCGTGGGCAATTTGATCGAGGCTGAGAGTGGTATTTTCAAGGTAGTAGAGGGCCAGTTCCAGCCGCACCTCGTTCAATACGGCCTGGTACTGGGTGCCCTCGGCAACCAGTTTGCGTTGCAGGGTGCGGCTGCTCATATTCAGCACCTCTGCTACCTGTGTGCTGCTGGGCTCACGCTCCTTGAGCATCAGACGCAGCAGGTTCTTTACACGGATGGTGATCGGCTGGTCGCGATCTATCTCCGTGAGTATCTGCGTGGCGTGGTCCAACAGGGTCATGAGCAGTTTCTTGTCGGCCTGGGGCAGGGGCGTATCCAGGAACTCCTCCCGGAAGCGGATACCGCTGGCGTCCTGGTCAAAGTGGACGTCACAGCCGAACACCTCCCGATAGTCGTTCAACAATTGGGGATCGGCCGGGGCTGGGTGTTCGAGCCAGATGCAATCTGTGCTCGTGGTGTCGATGTGTGCAAACTCTCTCGCGTAAACCTGCCAGGATCCGAGCACATTCTCGATTGCGTGGCGGCGCACCAGCGGGTCCGTGAAGCGACAGTCCCAGCGCTGCAGTACGAACCCGTCTTCTATAATGGTGCTGGAGACGCCCATATCACCTACAATCTTTTCATAGATGGCGGTGTTCGCCAGGGTCTCTCGCAGGGTGGAACAGTTCATCGAGATATAACCGAGTACGCTGTAAGATGCCGGCTCCACGAAACGGGCAGAGTGCAGGCCGAAGCAGGGATCATTACTGGCGGGTATCAGCAGCGCCAGCAGGTTTTCCATGGCCTTGTTGCTGATGCGCTTGTTGTTGTCCTTGAGTACATCCGGATGAATGCCGGCGGTCTCCAGAAATGGCAGGTAATCCACGCCGCAGGTCTCCGCAGTCTGCAGGTATTGTTTGACAGCGGGAACAGAGGCGAAACCGAGGTCGCTTAAACCGGCAACGCCGCCAGTCATGTGCGTATCCTGACCGAAATGGTGATTCCCATGTCGTTGATTGACAGTGATTTTATAGCCATGGGATTTATCATAGTCCATATTAAGTACAGTTTTAAAGACAGTCTCATATGGCTGACAAACATAATATCAAGAGGTAGACACTATGCGACACTGGAATGGCTGGGGAAACGACAACAGCGAGTATGCTATCACCCTCGACGACAGCGCCCGTCAGGTACTGGGTTCTCTCATTGGGCCTGCTGAATCGCTGCCGGCGGCGACCCTGGCTGAGGTTGCCGAAAAGGTGCCAAGGTCGCGCTTGCCCGACCATCGACTGGTAGAGACCGACGCGGAAGTCAGGGTTCGTCACGCCCGTGGCCAGAGTCTGCCCGATATACTGGAAATGCGCGGCGGAGCTGTGGACACTTTCCCCGACGGGGTCGCCTTCCCCGAATCCAGTGAAGACGTGCGAGACCTGCTTGACTATGCGGCTGCGCAGGACATCACGGTTATTCCCTACGGTGGAGGTACCTCCGTAGTGGGCCATATAAACCCCGAAGTCGGTGAAAAACCGGTGCTGACCATTGACCTGGGGCGGATGAATCGGCTGATTGAGCTGGATCGCGACAGTCAGCTGGCCACTTTCGGCGCCGGTACACCAGGGCCGCTGCTGGAACAACACCTGCAGCGCGAGGGCTATACATTAGGCCACTTCCCCCAGTCCTGGGAGTTGTCCACCGTGGGCGGATGGGTGGCCAGCCGCTCCAGCGGCCAGCAGTCCCTGCGCTACGGTCGTATCGAGCAGATGTTTGCCGGTGGCAGGGTGGAGACCCAGGCCGGCACGCTGGAGATCCCCACGATTCCCGCGTCTTCCGCCGGTCCGGACCTGCGCGAAGTGATTATGGGTTCAGAGGGTCGCATGGGCATTATCACGGAAGTGACAGTGCGGGTGACGCCCCTGCCCGCTGAGGAATCTTTTCACGTCATGTTCTATCCGGGCTGGAGTGACGGGGCAGCCGCCGCCAGGCAGCTGGTGCAGGACAAAGTGCAGCTTTCTATGGTGCGCCTCAGCAACGAGATGGAAACCATGACCCTGTTGTTGACCGGCGACGCGGACAGGCTGGCCACGCTCGACAGTCACCTGGCTGCCAACGGCATCGGTGACGGCCGGGTAATGATGACCTTCGGTGTGACCGGATCTGCGCGTCAATGTGAGCTTGCACAGGAACTGGCCCGCGCTGTTTGCACGGCGCACGGTGGTGTTGAAGCAGGACCAGAATTTGGTGAGAGCTGGGCCCACGGACGATTCAGCGCCCCTTACCTGCGAGATCCGCTATTGGACGCAGGATTCGCGGTAGACACCATGGAAACGGCCGTTGACTGGGGGAACGTCGATTCAACCCTCGCTGCGGTGGAAACTGCCATTCGCGAGGCGGCCACGGCGGAAGGAGAGCAGGTCCACGTCTATACTCACCTGTCCCATGTTTACAGCCAGGGGTCGAGCATCTACACCACCTATATGTTCCGCTGTGACGACGATTATCAGAAGACACTTGAACGTTGGCACAGGATCAAGGCCGCGGGCGCCAACGCCATCGTGTCCTGTGGTGGCACCATTAGCCACCAGCACGG
>JARFQU010000007.1 GCA_029287595.1 Halioglobus sp.
CCACAACACCGATGAGCTGATCGCGCGAGGCGGCTTCGGCTCCCCAACCATCTTCATCAACGACCAGGACATGTACTTCGGCAATGACCGTCTGGCCCTGGTGGAGCACCGGATTGGCGAACTTTTACGCGGGTAATTGCACCTGCGGTGGCGCCCGGGTTCGCCAGTCAAATTATAGCAACCCTCTGTTTTTGGATGTTTTTGGGGTTTTGTTCTAGCCAACGGGGCCGGGTAAAAGAAGATTTTCCAGTCGCTTCAGGATATTCGCTTGGTGTAAAACCTTCGCTCACCCGGCCCCTGCCGAGGGAGCGGGCGGGAAAGTGTTTCTCATCAAGCGAATTTCGTGGAGCGACTGAGAAACACTTTCCCACCCGGGACCGCTAGACTGAGAAAAACTTCCCCCCCCCCCTGGACCGCTAAATTGAACAAAAACCGGGGACCAGCGCAGACACGCTTTGACCAGCTTGCGGTCTCACCCCCCCGCTAATGTGCGCTGCACCAAAAAACAGCGCGACCGGAGTCAGTCAGCAGCCTCGGTAGTAGCCGTTTCCTTGATCAGTGTCTGCAGCTCACCGCTTTCGAACATCTCCGTCACGATATCGCAGCCGCCCACAAGCTCGCCACCCACCCACAATTGGGGAAAAGTAGGCCAATTCGCGTACTTCGGCAGGTGCGTGCGAATTTCCGGGTTGGACAGGATGTCCACATAGGCGAAACGCTCACCACAGGCCATCAGGGCCTGCACCGTGCGCGCCGAAAAACCACACTGGGGCTGGTTCGGGGAGCCCTTCATGTAAAGAAGAATGTTGTTGCTTTCGACCTGCTCTTTGATCGTCTCGATAATATCCATCACCTAATCCTGTATTTACAGCGGCCCTGACGGGCTTCAAAGTCTTCAGGCTAGGCATTCTACCCCATTTCAGCAACAAATGGTGCGCCCCGCCCGGGGCCGGATTGCCAAGCTTCATTTATCTCGTTATAGTTGTCCTTTACTAGGCAGCTCCCGCTGCCTTTTTGCGTTTTTGGGAGAAAGAGAAACATGTCGGCGCTGATGCAGACCTACGCCAGGCTCCCCGTGACATTCAGCCACGGCGAGGGCGTCTACCTGTACGATACCGATGGTCGGCGCTACCTGGACGGCATTTCCGGCATCGCCGTCAACGGCCTGGGGCATGCCCATCCGGCGGTCACCGCCGCCATTCGCGAGCAGGCAGACAAACTGGTACACACCTCAAACCTGTACCGCATCGAACTGCAGGAACAACTGGCAAGCGCGCTCACGGCGGCGGCCGGCATGGACAGTTGCTTCTTCGGGAACTCGGGTGCCGAGGCCAACGAGGCCGCAATCAAGCTGGCGCGTCTTTACGGGCACCAGCGCGGCATTGATAAACCTTCCATCGTGGTACTTGAGGGCGCGTTTCACGGCCGCACCCTGGCCACCCTCAGCGCCACCGGCAATCGCAAGATCCAGGCCGGCTTCGAGCCACTGGTAGCGGGCTTTATCCGCGCCCCGCGTAACGACGAGCAGGCCCTGCGCCATATCGCCGCCAACAATCCTGGCGTGGTAGCTTTTCTGGCGGAGCCGATACAGGGCGAGGGTGGGGTCAACCCGTTGACACCACAATACCTGCAGACAGCCCAGGAGCTTTGCCGGGAACTGGACTGGTTACTGATCCTGGACGAAGTACAAACTGGCAATGGCCGCACCGGTACCTATTTTGCCTACCAGGGCCTGGATATTACCCCCGACGTGGTTACCACGGCCAAGGGCCTGGGCAACGGCGTCCCCATAGGCGCCTGCCTGGCGCGGGGCGCGGCGGCGGACGTTCTCGGCGCGGGGCATCACGGCTCCACCTACGGCGGCAATCCACTGGTGTGCGCCGCGGGCCTGGCGGTAGTAAACACCATCTCACAACAGGGCCTGTGCGAGCGCGCCCGGGACATGGGGCAACTGATCCGCGACACCCTGCTGAACGACCCGCAGGTGGCCCCACTGATCGCGGAGATCCGCGGCAGCGGCCTGATGCTGGGCATCGAATTGCGGCGCGATTGCGGCGAACTTGTGGCCACCGCCCTGGAGAACGGATTGCTGATCAACGTCACTGCGGGCAATACCATCCGCCTGCTACCACCGCTGATTATCAGTGAGCCCGAAGCGCTTGAATTGGCCCAGGGCGTGGCCCGACTCATCCAGGGCTTCGGGTAAGCCCCAACCCATGCTGCAAGGCAGGAGCGAACATGTCTGATACCCGGCACTTTTTGAGCTTACTGGACTTCAGCCCCGCAGAGCTGGGGCAGATGATCCAGCGCGCCATCGAGATGAAGCGGGAACACCTGGAGGGCCGCGACCAACGCAGCTTCCCGGGGAAAGTCCTGGGCATGATCTTTGCCAAATCCTCAACCCGCACCCGTGTCTCGTTCGAAGCGGGCATGGCACAGCTGGGAGGACACGCCATGTTCCTGTCACCCCAGGATACGCAACTGGGTCGCGGGGAGCCCATAGAGGACAGCGCCCGGGTGATATCTTCCATGGTAGATATCGTCATGATCCGTACCTTTGGCCACGACATCGTGGAGCGCTTCGCCGCCCATTCATCAGTGCCGGTGATCAACGCCCTGACCGATGACCTGCACCCCTGCCAATTGCTTGCGGACATGCAAACCTGGGTAGAACACCGCGGCAGCATCGCCGGCAAACGGGTGTGCTGGGTGGGCGACGGCAACAATATGTGCCAGTCATACATCAACGCGGCGCGGCAGTTTGACTTCGAACTGAGCATAGCCTGCCCCCCGGGCTTCGAGCCGGATGCACACATGCTGGAAGCCAACCGTGACCGGGTACAGGTACAGCACCAGCCTGCCCGTGCGGTGGTGGGCGCGGACCTGGTGGTAACCGATGTCTGGGCTTCAATGGGCCAGGAGGAGGAACAGCAGGAACGCGCCGCGCTGTTTGCCCCCTATCAGGTCAATGCCGAGCTGATGAGTCACGCCAACAGTGACGCGCTGTACATGCACTGCCTGCCCGCGCACCGGGGAGAGGAGATCAGCGCAGAGTTGATGGATGCCAGTGACACGGTAATCTGGGACGAGGCAGAAAACCGCCTGCACGCCCAAAAAGCACTGATGGAAACCCTGCTACTGGCCAACAGCTAGCCCCGCAGCTGACGGCCCGCCTCCCCTGCAGGCCCATGCCGCTATGGCTGGCTGGAAAGGGCGATGCGGACGCGCCCTCGCCCACTAATAACCATTATATATATGTAATTTATTTTTTATGAAAAATAAATTGATATACGCCGGTACAACCCCGTGCAAGGGGGCCATTTTATGCCCCATTCAGGCCGGCTTTGGGCTGTAAGGTTAGTGGGTACAGACCCACCCAACTATCAACATGTTATCCACAGAATAAACCCAGGCTAATTCCCTTGCATTGCGCCCACAGCCGCATTATCTTGTACCTGAGTGAAGCAGCTACCCCAAGATATTGGGTTCGGCGATCAAAAAACGAACAAAAAAAGCAGGACTGATGCCGAAGAACTGATCGCAGTAAACGGGATTTCTCCCGATTAGTGTCATTGTACAAGCCCCACCCCACGCGGGAATCTTGGCAGTGATCGATTCATTAGTGGTAACCCCAGAAAAATAAGGCGCAGCGCCAAACACAATCGGAGACGACATGCAGACAGAGACCAACCAGGGCGGCACAAATGCCGAGACATCTACCCCTCCCCAGGAAACAGGCGCAGTCAGCGCAGCCATTGCCGCAACCGCACCGGGGCAGGTGCGGGTCATCAAGCGCAACGGCACCGTGGTGCCATTTGAAGACAGTAAAATCTCGGTCGCTATCACCAAGGCATTCCTCGCTGTGGAGGGCGGCACTGCGGCGGCTTCCACCCGCATCCACGAAACAGTGGCCAAGCTGACCGAGCAGGTATCCGCTACCTTCCAGCGCCGCATGCCATCTGGCGGCACCATTCATATAGAAGATGTGCAGGATCAGGTCGAGTTGTGCCTGATGCGCGCCGGTGAGCATAAAATCGCCCGCGACTATGTCATCTACCGCGAGGAACAGGCGCGCAAGCGGGCCGCCAAGCAAACCCTGTCGCCGGCCACCCAGGCGGTCGCGGGGGCCATCAACGTAATCCAGGCCGACGGCAGTCGCGCCCCACTGGATCTGGACCGCCTGCACACCATCGTCAGTGAGGCCTGTACCAATCTGTCCGATGTCAGTGAGACACGCATTCTCGACGAGGCGCTGAAAAATCTTTATGACGGGGTCTCCGCTGAGGAATTGAGCATTTCCCTGGTCATTACCGCACGCACCATGATCGAGCAGGACCCCAATTACTCCTATGTTGCCGCGCGCCTGCTGTGCGACAACCTGCGCTCCGAGGCCCTGGGCTTTCTGGGGGTTGCCTCCAGCGCCACCCAGCACGACATGGGCACCCTGTACGCACGCGCCCTGCCCGCCTATGTGGCCAAGGGTGTGGAACTGGAACTGCTGGCCCCCAATCTGCTGGATTTTGACCTGCAGCGCCTGGGCCAGGCACTGCGACCCGAACACGACCTGCAGTTCACTTACCTGGGCCTGCAGACCCTGTATGACCGCTACTTTATTCATAGCAACGATGTTCGTATCGAACTGCCACAAATCTTTTTCATGCGCGTGGCTATGGGCCTGGCGGTGGAAGAAGATGACAGGAACGCACGCGCCATCGAGTTCTATGAGTTGCTGTCTTCCTTCGACTACATGAGCTCCACCCCCACCCTGTTCAATGCCGGCACCCTGCGCCCGCAGCTGTCCTCCTGCTACCTGACCACTGTGCCCGATGACCTGCATGGCATTTACGGTGCCATCCAGGACAACGCCATGCTGTCTAAATTCGCCGGCGGCCTGGGCAACGACTGGACCCCGGTGCGAGCGTTGGGCGCCTACATCAAGGGCACCAATGGCAAGTCCCAGGGTGTTGTCCCGTTCCTCAAGGTGGTCAATGATACGGCCGTCGCGGTCAACCAGGGCGGCAAGCGCAAGGGCGCAGTGTGCGCCTACCTGGAAACCTGGCACCTGGATATCGAGGAATTCGTGGAACTGCGCAAGAATACCGGCGACGATCGCCGCCGCACCCACGACATGAATACCGCCAACTGGATTCCCGACCTGTTTATGAAGCGGGTATTTGACGGCGGGGACTGGACACTGTTCTCCCCCAACGACGCGCCCGACCTGCACGACCTCTACGGCAAGGCTTTTGAAGAGCGCTACCACCAGTACGAGGAGATGGCTCGCAACGGCGACATGAAGCTGTTCAAGACCGTCAAGGCCGAAAACCTGTGGCGCAAGATGCTGGGCATGCTGTTCGAGACCGGCCATCCCTGGATGACATTCAAGGACCCCTGTAACCTGCGCTCCCCGCAGCAGCATGTGGGCGTGGTGCACTCTTCCAACCTGTGTACCGAGATCACCCTGAATACCAACAAGGATGAAATCGCCGTGTGCAACCTGGGCTCAGTCAACCTGCCCCAGCACATCGACGAGAACGGCCTGAACCTGGAGAAACTGGAAAAGACTGTCAACACTGCAGTGCGTATGCTCGATAACGTGATCGACATCAACTACTACTCGGTGGATGCGGCGAAAAACTCCAATATGCTGCACCGCCCGGTAGGCCTGGGTCTGATGGGGTTCCAGGACGCCCTGTACAAGCAACACCTGGCCTATGGCTCGGAACAGGCAGTGGCCTTCGCCGACCGCTCCATGGAAGCGATCAGCTACTTCGCCATCCAGGCATCCAGCCAGCTGGCGGCAGAACGCGGCGCCTATACCAGCTACCCGGGTTCCCTGTGGAGCCAGGGTATCTTTCCTATCGACTCCCTGGACCGGCTGGTCGAGCAGCGCGGCGCTGAGTATATCGAAGTGGATCGCAGCCAGACCCTTGATTGGCCGGCCCTGCGCGAAGTCGTCAAGGCCCGCGGCATGCGCAACTCCAATGTCATGGCCATCGCCCC
>JARFQU010000153.1 GCA_029287595.1 Halioglobus sp.
CTGGTGGGCTGCGTCGGCACCGGGTTCATCTTGTTCGCCGGCATGTGCAGCAGCTCCCCGTCAAAGCCGAAGAACTCGCCGGACTCCAGCCCGCGCAGGATGGCGATCTGTTCGTCGAAGCGCTTGCCGCGCTTCTCCCAGGGACCCTCGCAAACCGCGAAGTCCTCCTCCCAGGGACTGATGCCGATACCGAAGTCGAAACGGTTGCCGGACAGGGCCTGTATGCCCTGCACCTGCTTGGCCACGACCGGGGCCTGGCGCACCGCCAGCTTGTACACGAACGTGGCGAAGCGGATTTTCTCGGTGACCGCCGCCATCGCCGCGACCGCGATAAGGCTCTCGACGAAGGGCACGCTCTCTAGGAACTCGCGGCTGCCATCCTTGTTATAGGGGTACTTGGAGCTGGCCTCCCGCGGATAACAGATACTGTCAGACACACAAATGCCATCAAAACCGGCCTGTTCCGCCGCCCGCGCCAGGGGCAGATAATGGTCGGGCTCGCACATCCCGATCTGGTAGCTGAATCTCATGGTGCTTCTCCTGGTTATTTTCTCCAATGTGTCGCGAAAAACCTGCCAATGCGCGACACTCAGCCGCACACTCTAGCGACAAATGGGCCGTCAGGTCTCGACCGGGCTTGAAAATTCCCGCGACTGGCCTCAAATACTGAACCCTGAGCCTGCGACCGGGGCCCATGCGCCCCCGCCCGGCAACATCAGCCGGACCAAACCCACAACTGGACCACCACTATCATGAGCGATACGCAACATCCTGGCGCAACCGAAGCGGCAAACCGCTCCATCCGCTTCCTGTTCGACAACGCTGACATTCGCGGCGAGACAGTCCACCTGGACAGCGCCTACCGGGAGGTGCTGGCCATACACCAGTACGCCCCCGCCGTCGGACGCCTGCTGGGTGAATTCATGGCCGCAGCGGTGTTGCTCAGCACCACCCTCAAATTCGACGGCAAGCTGATCCTGCAGGCCCGCTCGGAAGGCCAGATTCCACTGCTGATGGTGGAGTGCAACAGTGCGCTGGAGATAAGGGCGATTGCCCGTGGCGCGGACCAGGCCACCGCTGAGGGTTTCCACGAGTTGCTGGCGAACGGCCAACTCGCCATCACCGTTGATCCGGACCGGGGACAGCGCTATCAGGGTATCGTCCCACTGGCCGGGGACTCCCTGGCCCACAGCCTGGACGCCTATTTCAGCAGTTCCGAGCAGTTGGGAACCCGGCTATGGCTGGCTGCAGACGACCAGCGGGCCGGGGGCCTGTTATTGCAACAGTTGCCACAACAGGTGGCAGAAGACGCCGAGCAGCGCCAGCAGCAGTGGGAACACGCCTGCACCATGGCGGAGACCGTGCGGGATAAAGAGCTACTCGAAATGGATACACAGCAATTACTGCAGCTGCTGTACCACGAGGAACCGGTGCGCCTGTATGAACCCCTTGCGGTCGCATTTCGCTGTAGCTGCTCTCGTGAGCGCACCCTGAATGCGCTGAGCTCCATCAGCCCCGCGGAAATCGAAGAGTTACTGGAGGAACTGGGCTGTATCACCATGGATTGTGAGTTCTGCAACCAGCAGTATCGCTTCTCACGGGAGGACCTGGCCGCAGCACAGGTAAGTAAGGAAACCAGAACGTTGCACTAGTGATAACCGAAATTCGCCGAAATTATGACCGATAGGTTTCGCATAGGCCCTGGATTCTGACATAATTACGCCCCCAAAAAGATAGACAAAGGGCTGCCTGCACCGCAAACAGGCCACAGCCGATAATGATAGGACACACCATGACCGCAGATATCCAGACCGCCCGGGAGTTTACCGACCTCGGGGTCCCGCTACTTATCGAACAAGCCCTGCAACGTGGCGAAGGCGTGCTGGCCGACACCGGCGCACTACTGGTGACCACGGGTAAGCGCACCGGGCGCTCACCGGCGGATCGCTTTACCGTTCGTGAGCCCAGCACGGAGGATGCTATCGACTGGGGCAGCGTCAACCGACCCTTCGACGCCGACAAATTCGATGCCCTCTGGGAGCGCGTGGAGTCCTACCTGGACCAGCGCGATAGATTTGTCTCGCACCTGCACGTTGGCGAGCACAGCGATCACTACCTGCCGGTTCAAGTCACTACCGAAACCGCGTGGCAGGCCCTGTTCGGGCGCAACATGTTCATCCGGCCCACCAGCTACAACCCGGGGCGCAAGCCAGAGTGGAATGTCCTCAACGTCGCCAGCTTTGTCTGCGACCCCGAGCGCGACGGCACCAATTCCGATGGTGTGGTTATCGTCAACTTCGCCCAGCGTAAAGTACTGCTCGCGGGCATGCGCTATGCCGGGGAAATGAAGAAGTCCATGTTTGCGGTACAGAACTTCCTGCTGCCAGAAAAAGATGTGATGCCCATGCATTGCAGCGCTAACGTGGGTGAAGCCGGGGACACCACCCTGTTTTTCGGTCTGTCCGGCACCGGCAAGACCACCCTGTCTGCCGACCCCGACCGCTACCTCATCGGAGACGACGAGCACGGCTGGGCCAAGGGCTCGGTATTTAACCTGGAAGGGGGTTGCTACGCCAAAACCATAGACCTCAGCCAGAAAAACGAGCCCGTCATCTGGGACGCGATATCCTTTGGCGCCATCATTGAAAACGTGGTGGTGGACGACCAGCGGCACGCGGACTACTGTGATACCAGCCTGACCGAGAACGGTCGCTGCTGCTACCCACTGGAGCATGTCGAGAAGCGCACCCAGAGCAACGACGGCGGCGAGCCCAAGTGCGTTATTTTCCTGACCTGCGATGTCTCGGGCGTTCTGCCGCCAGTATCCATACTGTCCAAGGAAGCGGCCGCTTTTCATTTCCTGAGCGGCTATACCGCCAGGGTTGGCTCCACCGAGCTGGGGGCTGAAGCGGGTATCCACCCCACTTTCTCCACCTGTTTCGGGGCACCCTTCATGCCACGCCCCGCGGGTGATTACGCGGAGCTGCTGATGAAGCGTATCGAAGACTTCGGCAGCCAGGTCTATCTGGTCAATACCGGCTGGACCGGCGGCTCCGGCGCGCCGGGCGGCACCGGTTCGCGCTTTCCCATCCCGGTGACAAGGGCCGTGGTGCACGCCTGCCAGAGCGGCGCACTGTTGGACACCCCCACGGAGCACCTGGGAACGCTTAACCTGCACTTCCCCACCAGTATCCCCGGTGTAGACGACAAATTCGCCAACCCCCGCACCGGCTGGGGCGATACCGCGGCCTATGACGAGCAAGCCGGCAAATTGGCAGCCCTGTTCGCGGACAATATCAAGAACTTCGATGTGTCCGACGCCATCGTGGCAGCGGGTCCCAAGGCGGGATAAAACGCCTCAGCACACGAAAAAGGCCCACTGAGTGGGCCTTTTTTATGCTCATCGCGGATTTGAAGGTGTTGAAGCTTTGAGGGCAACCAGTCGGTCTGCCGGTCTGCCGGTCTGCCGGTCTGCCACATTAGCGTATACCCCCTGCGTTTCGAACCCCAGGCACTTCGGGTGTACACGCTAATGTGGCAGACCTCCTTCCTTCATTACTCGAGCAGCCACTACCTATTCCTTTTGCGTGGTTCCAAGGTCGTTGGGCGAGTGCCTGAATTTCACGTCTGATCGACGCGCCCCTGCGGGGTTCCCTCGGTCGGTTGCGAGCCAGATAAAGCCCTGTCTCGCGTCCTCCCTCGGCGCTGATATGCGACGCGACAGTCAGCCGCTCTCCCAACTCACCATCGTGATTGAAGTAGATGTGTAGCCTCCTGGATAGGAGTCGGCGGTGCGGCTGAACTTGCCGTCGCAAGTGCGCGCTGAGGAAGGGAGCGAAACGATGCTTTTCCGGTTCGCGA
>JARFQU010000171.1 GCA_029287595.1 Halioglobus sp.
GTTCCTCGCTGCCAACGGCGCCAGGGAGGGGATCGTGACCCTCGACAGCGGCCTGCAGTACGAGGTCCTGACCGAGGGCGAGGGCCCGAAGCCGGCGGCCACCGATCAGGTGAGCGTGCACTACACCGGAACCCTCATCGACGGCACCAAGTTCGACAGCTCGGTCGACCGGGGACAGCCGGCGACCTTCCCCCTCGATCGCGTGATCCCGGGCTGGACCGAGGCCCTGCAGCTGATGTCGGTGGGCGACAAGTGGCGCATCGCCTGTCCGCCGCAGCTGGCCTATGGTGACCAGGGTGCCGGTGACGCGATTCCGCCCGGTACCGCCCTGGTGTTTGAAATTCACCTGATCGATATTAAAGACTGATACCGTGATTGTTGCCAATATCAATCTGCCGCGCATCCTGCGGGTGGGCGCTGGCGCCAGCCAGCAGGTGGCGGCAACCCTGGTGGACCTGAATCTCAATAACCCGCTGCTGGTGACCGACCCGTTCATGGTGGAATGCGGCTATTGCCGCCGTCTGGAGGAGCAGTTGGAAGCCGGTGGCTTCGATTACGGGGTGTTCGCCGACTGCGTGCCGGACCCCACCACCGACAGCGTTTACGCCGCGCTGAAAGTGCTGCGCGAGGGCCGCCACGATTGCGTGGTGGCCCTGGGTGGCGGCAGCTCCATGGACACCGCCAAGGCGGCCGCGGTGCTGGTCGATCGCGACGCGCCCATGCGCAATTACAAGGTGCCGTACCTGATCGATGGCGGGGTGCCTATCATCGCCATACCCACCACCGCCGGCACCGGCTCCGAGGCTACCCGGGTAGCGGTAATCAGCGATACGCAGACCCAGGAGAAGATGCTGTGCATGGGCCTGGGCCTGATGCCCATGGCGGCGCTGGTGGACTACGAACTGACCCTGACCATGCCCTACCGGCTCACGGCAGATACCGGTCTCGACAGCCTGTGCCATGCACTGGAGGCCTACGTCAGTCGCAAGTCCAATGTCTTTACCGACGATGTCGCACTGAACGCCATGCGCAGTATCTACCAGAATATTCGCACCGCCTGCGAAGAGCCGGACAACCGCCATGCCCGCGAGGCGATGATGCTGGCGGCCACCCAGGGCGGTATCGCTTTTGCCAACGCCTCGGTTACCCTGATTCACGGTATGAGCCGGCCCATAGGCGCGCTGTTTCACGTACCCCATGGCATGAGCAATGCCATGCTGTTACCGGAGATTACCGCCTGGTCGGTAAGTCATGCACAGGCGCGCTATGCCCACTGCGCCCGGTTCATGGGTGTGGCACAGGAGAGCGACAGCGATGAGTTGGCCTGCGGCAAGCTGGTAGAGGCGCTGCGGGTGCTGTGTGCAGATCTCAGCGTACCCACCCCGGGCGAGTTCGGTATCGCCGAGCAGGACTGGTTAGGCTCCATGGAACTGATGGCGCAGCAGGCCCTGGACTCGGGCTCCCCCGCCAACAACCCGCGCATTCCCCATGCGAATGAGATCGTGGAGCTGTATAGACGCGTCTGGCACTAAAGACCCCATCACATCACAGTTCCCGCTAATGCGCGATGAGCCAAAAAAATACGCTATATTCCTCCCTCGCGCTTACATTGCCCCGCGCCATTGATTACACTATCCAACCATCGTTCACCACTCTTCCACGATGGATTTTCTGCTCATGAGACGCGTTGTATTTAATCAAAAAGGCGGGGTCGGCAAGACCAGCATTACCTGTAACCTGGCGGCTATCGGTGCGGCCATGGGCTATCGCACCCTGGTTATCGACCTGGATGTACAGGGCAATACCACCCACTATCTGGTAGGCGAAATCGACGGCGAGGAATTCCCGGCGGAGGCTCAGGGCGTGGCCGGACTGTTCAAGCAGACCGTGGGCTCGCGTCGTATGCGCGCGAACCCGGATTCCTTTGTCTGGGACACCCCCTACGAAAACCTGTACCTCATGCCCTCCAGCCCGGTGCTGGCAGAGATGGAGAAGGAACTGGAATCGCGTTACAAGATTTACAAACTGCGCGACGCCCTGGAAAAACTCGATGACGAGTATGACCGGGTGTATATCGACACGCCCCCCAACTTCAATTTTTACTCCAAGTCGGCACTGATCGCCGCGGACTCGGTGCTGGTGCCCTTCGACTGCGACAGCTTTGCCCGCCAGAGCCTGTACTCGCTGATGGACAATATCGCCGAGCTGCAGGAAGACCACAACCCGGACCTGGAAGTGGAAGGTATTGTGATCAACCAGTTCAACTCCCAGGCGCGGTTGCCCGGGGAACTGGTAGCGGAACTGGAGGAGGAGGGCTACCCGGTATTCGGTACCTACCTCAATACTTCGGTGAAGATGAAGGAGTCTCACCGGGAGCACCGCCCGCTGATCGATATGGCGCCCGGTCACAAGTTGACCGGACAGTTCCTCGACCTGCACGCAGAGTTGGAAAAAACCGTATCGCGGGCCGCGGCCTGATGGTTCGCGACGCTGCCAACGGCTGTGGTGTGAGAATATCCATATAAAGCATAGTTATTTGTCAGTAGCTTTTTGATTCTATAAAGTTCGCACCCCTGGATGGTAAATGCGGACTTTTCCCCCTCGTGGAAATCGATTTGGACAGTGTGAATGCCTCCCTGCGCAACGCCAGTGCCCGGGACGTGGTGCAGTGGGCGCTGGATCAGGGTCGCCGGACTATCGCCACGACCAGCATGGGCCGCAACGCGGCGGTGATGCTGCACCTGGTGAGCGAGCTCGACAAGTCTGTGCCCACCGTGTGGGTCGATACCGGTTACAACCTGCGCGACACCTACGTGGTGGCGGAGCGCCTGATCCGCGATCTAGAGATCAATATGCACGTCTATTCCCCGCTGATGACCTCCGAGCGGCGCAACGCGATCATGGGTGGCATTCCCACGGTGGACGAAGAGGAGCGGCACCAGGACTTTACCGAACAGGTGAAACTGGAACCCTTTGGCCGGGCGCTGGATGAGTTCCAGCCGGAAATCTGGCTCACCGGTATACGGCGCGAGGAAACTGAACACCGCCAGTCCCTGGATATCGTCTCCGTGGACAATCGCGGCATCATCAAGGTGGCACCGATCTTCTACTGGTCAGAAGATGATGTAGAGGACTACATGGAGCAACACCAGCTGCCGACCTGCCGGCATTACTTCGATCCTACCAAGGTACACGACGGCCGCGAGTGCGGTTTGCACACCGCGGCCTGAGCGCTACCCCATTATCATCCCGACGGTGACCGCCATAATAGCGGTGGCGACAATAAAACCCCCCACCACGTAGGCGAGGTGACGCATGATGCGACGGTCTTCCTCGGTGTGTTCCTGCAGCTGATGCTGGGTCACGGCAATGCTCCTCATTATAGTTAGCGGATACACGTTGACCGCCGCAGATTCTCGCAAAGTTGCCGGCTGCGCATTGACTGAGATCAAATGCCCGGCACATACAAAACCCGTAAATTCGCTATACTGGGCCCATGGCTCACCCCGCAGCAGTGCATTCGCGGTATCCGCCGCGCCCTGATCGCCATGCCCTGGCATCGCTTGTCGTATTGTTGTTGTCAGTGTTTCTTGCCGGCTGTGTCTCCAGCGCGCGGCACAGCCGTTCCGTAGCTGATCTTGCGCCTCTGCACCTGCCCGGCCAGACCCTCCCGGTGGCGGCGGTGGCCCAGCGGGTGCACACACCCGATTTACTCGCCACTGACCAGGATATGCGCGACTTTGTGGCGCACTATACCGGCGAGGTGCGCAATGAGCGCCAGCGCCTGAATATGCTGCACCGGGCGATAATCGGCCGCGGCTCTCTGGGCATGGAGTACGATCCCCTGGCCGGTGGCGACGCCCGTGAGGTGTTCCACCGCGGCAGTGCCAATTGCCTTTCCTACGCCAGTTTATTCGTGGCGCTGGCGCGCGAAGCGGGTCTGGATGCCTCTTACCAATGGCTGGAAGTGCGCCCCCAGTGGACCCGGCTGGGCGAGCGGATAATGGTGCGTCTGCACGTCAACGTGGCGGTGGCACTGCGCAGCGGGGATCACTACATGGTGGATATCGATCCGCTGCCTTCCCGCGATATTGCCGGTAGCCGCCGTATCAGCGATCGCGATGCCGAGGCGCTGTATCACAGTAATATTGCCATGGAAGCACTGGCGGATGAGGATCTCACCGAGGCCTGGCTGCAGGCCGTGCGCGCCCTTCAGTTGAGTCCGCAAATACCGCACCTGTGGGTCAACCTGGGGGCTATCTACCGGATGGCGGGGCAGCACCGGGAGGCGGAGGGCAGTTACCTCTACGCGCTGCAACTGGATCCCTGGGATCGCTCTGCGATGAACAACCTGGTGGTGCTGTACGGCATGGAGGGGCGTGAGAAAGACCGCAGCTACTGGGAGCGCCAGGTGGCGGTGTATCGCGACAACAACCCCTATTACCACGCCTGGCTGGGTGACCAGGCGGGTGAGCGCGGTGACTGGCAGCAGGCCCTGGCGCACTACGAGGAGGCGCTGCAGCTGCTGCCCGACGACAGTGCGATGTTATACGCCACCGGGATGTTGTATTACCGCATGGATGAATTGGAACAGGCCTCCGGCTACCTGCAGCGGGCCATTGAGACCGCCACCCTGCGCTCGGATATCGACGGTTATGAGTTACAGCTGGAAGCGGTGAAGAGCCGGATGGTGGCAGGCATTTAGTGCCGGTGTGGGGGTGACAGCGGCGTTACACCTTGTCTACCCGGATATAGGCGCGCTTGTCCATCTTGCCGGTCAATTTCGAGAACACGTCTCCAACGGTCATCTGCCAGCCGTACTTGCGCCGCAGGGCGCGCAGGGCGGTGTCCTGCTCCTCTTTGGATTCCAGCACGACAGCGCGGGTATCTATCCACTCCCCGGTGACCAGGCCGCGCACAGTGCAAGGTGCGATACGTGACTCGCTGAAATTGCGCAGCCGCTTGACCTTGCCCGCGTTGCCGGCGGAGAACACATAGTAGCTGTCGCCGTCCGGAGCGAACCACACGGGGGTGGCGACGAACTCGCCGGATTTCTTACGGGTGGCAAAGCTCATGTAGCTGCCGCCCTCGAGGAATTCGATGTTCGCTTGGCTCATAGTTGCAATCCTGTATGCTCAGTTCAGCCTTTGCTGGCCCGAGGCGCCATTAAATCGATAATCGTGCCGGGTCACAATAGCGCTATGTCAATGATCAGAAGGAAACCAACGATGTCAGAATTCAACGAACAATCTACCACCGCGGACGTGATTGCCGGCATTTCCCTGACCGGCAAGGTCGCTGTGGTCACCGGTGCCTCCGCCGGGCTGGGGATTGAGACCGCGCGGGTGCTGGCCGGTGCGGGGGCCACTGTGATCATGCTGGCCCGGGACCCGGAAAAACTGGCGCCCGTCCTGGTGCAACTGCGCGAGGAAAACCCCGCCGCGCAGCTCGATAGTGCCATCTTGGATCTGGCGGACCTGGAGAGCGTGCGCAGTTGCGCGGCGCAACTGTTGCCGCGTTATCCCCGGGTCGACCTGCTGATTAATAATGCCGGGGTGATGGCCTGTCCGCTGGGCCGCACCGCCCAGGGGTTCGAAATGCAGTTTGGCACCAACCACCTGGGCCACTTCCTGTTTACCGGACTGCTGTTGCCAGCACTCATAGCGGCTGCCCAGGGCAGTGACAGCCACAGCCGGGTGGTGTCGTTGAGCTCAGCCGGGCACAAACTGTCCGCCGTGGATTTTGATGACCCGAATTACGAGCACACGGATTACGACAAGTGGCAGGCCTATGGTCGCGCCAAAACCGCCAATGCCCTGTTTGCGGTGGCCCTGGACCAACGTTTTGCCGGGCGCGGCGTGCGCGCGGTCTCGGTGCACCCGGGGGTGATTATGACCGAGTTGTCCCGCCACATGAGCCCGGAAGACTTCGAGGATCTGGCGTCGGCGGCACCCCCCGGGGAGGCTATGGTGTTCAAGAGCGTGGAGCAGGGCGCCGCTACCTCCGTGTGGGCAGCTACGTCGCCGGAACTGGAGAATAAGGGCGGATGCTACCTGGAGAACTGTAATATAGCCGCGCCGTTTGTCGAGGGCGCTGACGGCGGCGTCATGGACCACGCACTGGACCCGGCCCAGGCCGCACGCCTGTGGGAACTCTCAGAGCAGTTGGTGGGTCAAACAATTCAATGACTACACAGGGAATATCGCCATGTCGCTGACAGTGCGGCGCCATGTTATCCGGCTGCTGGTAGCCGCAACGCTGCTGCTGGCACAGGGTGTCCTGGCGGATGACAAAGCCGCCATCGTGGCCGGTGCGCAGCAGGCTCTGGTGGATTTGCGCGGCCATGCCAGCGGCGCCGGGCAACTGCTGGATAAGGCTGCCGGGGTGTTGGTGTACCCGGAGGTGGTCAAGGTGGGTTTTGGCGGCGGTGCCGAGTACGGTGAAGGTTGTCTGCTGGTGGATGGCAAGCCAGTGGCTTTCTACACTACCTCGGGAGCCGATTACGGCCTGCCCCTGGGCGCGCGTTCCAAATCCGAGGTAGTGCTGTTTATGACCCCCCAGGCGCTGCAGGCCTTCCGCGACATGCAGTCCTGGAAAGTAGGCGCGGATGGTGAGGTCGCGCTGGTACGCGTGGCCGCCGGCGGCGCCGTGTCCGCCGGGGAGCCGGTGCTGGGCTTTGTATTTTCCGACAAAGGCCTGGAGAGCGAGCTAACCCTCACCGGCGCCACCTTCGCCCGCATCGCCCGCTAACCAGAACCAAGGGGTCTGACCCCTTCGGTATGCCGGCGCCACCTTCGCCCGCTAACCAGAACCAAGGGGTCAGGCCTTCAATTCTAGACCTGACCCCGCGGTATCGTTATCCTCTCTCGCATCGTTATTTCTGCCGGGAACCGCTTTCATGTCGCAACTCACCTCTGTCGTCGATGCTCTCAAGGGGGAGGTGGCCCTGGGCCGGACAGTCACCGTGCGGGGCTGGCTGCGCAGCAAACGCGATTCCAAAGCCGGCATTTCCTTCCTGGCGGTACACGACGGTTCCGCCTTTGACGCCATCCAGGCGGTGGTGCCCAATACCCTGGAAAACTATGATTCGGAGGTGCTGCAACTGTCCACCGGGTGTTCCGTGGTGGTCACGGGGGAGCTGGCGGCCTCCGAGGGCAAGGGCCAGAACGTGGAGATCCAGGCCAGCGCCGTGCAGGTGGTGGGCTGGGTGGACGACCCGGAGAGTTACCCTATCGCCAAAAAGCGCCACACTTTCGAATACCTGCGCACCCAGGCCCATCTGAGGGTGCGCACCAATACCATAGGTGCGATCACCCGGGTGCGTACCACCCTGGCCAACGCCATCCATAACTACTTTCATGATCACGGTTTTCACTGGATCAACACCCCCATTATCACTGGCAGTGACTGCGAGGGGGCGGGGGAGCTGTTCCGGGTTAGCACCCTGGACATGGCCAACCTGCCGCGTAATGACAAGGGAGAGGTGGATTACCACCAGGATTTTTTCGCCGGGGAATCCTTCCTTACCGTCTCCGGTCAACTGGAAGTGGAGTCCTACTGCCTGGCCATGAGCAAGGTCTACACTTTCGGCCCCACCTTTCGCGCGGAAAACTCCAACACCAGCCGCCACCTGGCGGAGTTCTGGATGGTAGAGCCGGAAATCGCTTTCGCCGACCTGCAGGATGACGCCGACCTGGCGGAGGCTCTGCTGAAACATGTTTTCACCCGGGTGCTGGAGGAGCGCGAGGATGACATGGCCTTCTTCCAGCAGCGTATCGATGACACGGTGATGGATCGGCTGCGCGGTGTGATTGATCACAGTTTCGAACGCATGGATTACAGCGAGGCGATCAATATCCTGCAAAACTGTGGCGAGAAATTTGAGTTCCCGGTGGCCTGGGGGGTGGACCTGGCCTCGGAACACGAGCGCTTCCTGGCGGAAAAGCACGTGGGGCGGCCGGTGGTGGTGATGAACTACCCGAAGGATATCAAGGCCTTTTACATGCGCCTGAATGATGACGAGAAGACGGTGGCGGCGATGGATATTCTGGCCCCGGGTATCGGTGAGATTATCGGTGGCAGCCAGCGCGAGGAACGCCTGGATGTGCTGGATGGGCGCATGGACCCGCGCCTGCGTGAGGAACTGTGGTGGTATCGCGACCTCCGTCGCTACGGCACGGTCCCCCACGCGGGCTTTGGCCTGGGTTTCGAGCGGCTGCTGAATTATGTCACGGGGATGGAGAACGTGCGGGACGCGATTCCGTTTCCTCGCACGCCGGGGCATGCGGTTTTTTGAGCTTTCCGGGCATTAACTGCCAGATATCTGCAAAATCCCTAACCCAAATGGGTCTTTTGGTCACTAAATGATCGAAAATTGCGACATATTGCCTAAAATTTGATCAGGCGGCGTTCAAATCTCAACCATACTAGAGAGGGTTAGTAGTGAATCAACCGCGATGGAAGCGCGGATTCCCCGGGAGAGATGAGATGCAGCGTGCGTGTAGCAATGGAGAGCTGGGCCATGTCAGCGACATGGCCATCGTGGATACCTTTACCAAGCTGATCTTTGGCGAAGACGACGCCTATAGTGCAAAAGAACTTCTTATTATCAAGGCCTTACGTGCGGTGGATGCCAATGTGGCGCTGGATTCCCACCGGGATATGGGCGAGTACCTGCGCGCCCTGGGGGTACGGGAGATGATCCAGATGGTTGCCCGGGTACAGCAACAGATGGTCGAAGACCTGTTGGCTGTTAAGGGCTCCGCTGCTGCGCTTGTCGAGGGCGCCAATTACGAGGCGATGAACCGCCGGGCGCATTAGCGGATCATTCCTGCTTCGCGTCTTCCACTTTTGGCGGCTTCAGGCCGCAACCCTGCACCAGTTTGAACAGGCTCTGGTGGGGGTTTTCCCCGTCCACACCCTTGTAGGTAATTTCTACTGACTGCTGCAGTTGGAAGCGCCGGGTGGTGCTGGTGAGGCTGGCAGTCCACTTGTCGTAGCTGAACTTCTCCGGGTCCTTGCGCAGGTCGACGAAACCCTCCAGGCCGTTGTCATCCAGCCGCACATTGAAGCCGCTGCTGTTCACATGCACGATGCTCCCCTTTAGGGTCACTTTGTCGCCTTCGACTTCGGTCTTGCTGATTCGCGCCAGGTATTTGTTGGCCAGCCAGCGCTCGGCTTCCTGGGTGGCCAGCCGCGAGATGCTCAGCCTTTCTCCCAGTGACTTGAGCGTGTCTTCGCTGACCTGGCTGGGGGAATCGCCGTGCAGAGCCGACTTGATCTGCAGGTGCGCCAGGAAGTCCACGTATTTGCGCAGCGGTGAGGTGCAGTTGGTATAGCACTCCAACGCCATGCCCATATGGGGAGCCGGCTCACGGCCCAGTTCGGCGCGGGTCATCAGGCGGTTAACCATGGGGCGTAAGGGCAGGGGGTTGGCCGGGTCGGACAGGCCGCGCATGATGGCGCGATAACCTGCCACGCTCTGGGGGTCTTCCTGCGCCAGGTCTGGCACGTGCATTTCCAGGAACTTGCGCACCTCGTCAAGGCGGTCCTTGCGAAAGCCGCGGTGGACTACGAAGGGGCCGCTGGCCTGGTGCCGGGCGAGGAAAAGGGCACCGCAGCTGTTGGCCGCGATCATGCACTCTTCGACCAGTTTCTGCGACAACAGTTTTTCGTAGGGCTCGATATTGTCGATCTGCTTGTTCTCGCCCATTATCCAGCGATACTCGCGGCGCTCTTCCATGACCAGGCCCTGCTCCGCGCGGTTGGCGCGCAGGGCTCGGTATACCTGGTACAGGGCTTCCAGCGGGGTGGCGTGACTCATCAGTTCGTCGTACTGGCCGTTGAGATAGCGATCCACCGCGTAGTAGGACAGTTTGGCCCGGGAGCGTACGGTGGCCTCGATAAATTCGAAGTCGCCCACCTCGCCGCTGTCGCTGATAGCCACCTTGCATACCAGTGCGGGGCGGTCGCAGCCCTCGGACAGTGCACAGGTGTCCTGGGACAGTTCTTCCGGCAGCATGGGCAGTACGTCCCCATGGAAATACACCGAGGTGCCCCGGGAGGCCACATCCCGGTGCAGGCCGGAATCGGCGCCTATATAGGCGGTGGGATCGGCGATGGCCACGAACAGGGTCCAGCCGTCGCTGCTGATCTCCGCATACAGGGCATCGTCGATGTCCTGGGTCTTGGCTGCGTCTATGGTGACGAACTCCAGGTCGGTAAGGTCCCGGCGGCGCTCGGTTTCCATCGGTTTGCACTGTTCCAGCTGCTGCTCCAGTTCCTTCCTGCTGGCGCTGCTCCACTCGGTTGCCAGGTGATACTTGGCCATGCTGTAGAGGTTTTCTATGCCGGGGGTGGTCTCGTCGCCAACCACCGACAGCACCTTGGCCTGTGGTTTGCCGTCGCGAATGGGGTGGCGCAGGATGGCGCAACGCACGTAGTCACCTTCTTTTACGCCGTTGCGCGCATGTGGCGGGATGAACAGCCAGCGCTTCAACTGCGGTAGATCCGGCTCCACGAACACCGCTTTACCCTTGCGCACACAGCGCCCGGTGAAATCACCCAGGGGGCTGTCCAGCAGCTTTTCGATGTCGGCAATGGTCTTGTTGTCTTTGGTGGGGCGGATACAGACCTGGACCCGGTCATCGGGAAACGCCTTGAGCATTTCATCCGGCGGGATGAATATCTCGCGACCATCCTCCAGCACGGCGAAGCCATAGCGGGCCTGGGTGCCTTTTATCACCGCGTCGGCACGCTCCTTCTCTGCCTCCATCTGCGATTTGAGGCCTTTGAGCTGGGAGAGTGAATCCTGATTGAGCATGGAGGGAACTACTTATATTTCGTACAAACAAGCGCGCTATGCTAACGGAAAAACCCTCCTGTGTCAGGGAGATAGTTTGTTGGCGATAAAAGCTTGCGGCATTTTGGCAGTTGCCATTGACAGGGACCGCACCGGGGTTTAATAATCGTTGCAACGCGGTTGTACACAACCACCCGGGAAGTGCCTTTGAACTATTTCCGGACGCCGGGCAGACGCACTGTCGCCTGTCTTCGCGCGTCGCACAGCAAGCGCCTTAGCGCTGTCACTGAGCCTTTCGAGCTCCGGCCTTTATCACCCCAGCTATCACCGCAATTATCACCACAACTATCTCTACAACTATCTCCACAACTACAGCGCCAGGCGCCGTACCCAACACCCCTCCCTCCCACGCAAACCCGACGAATCCTGTCGGCTAACAAGCAAAAAACACCCCGACCATTACCCTGTGACTCACCAACGAGGATTACTCTATGGACTCAGGCTCCGCCCTGCGCGTAGAAAAAACCACCCTGAAACCCGTCATTAAGAAAACCTATGTGCTGGACACTAACGTCCTGCTGCACGACCCCACGGCCGTTACGGCCTTCAAGCAACATCACCTGGTCATCCCCATGACCGTTCTGGAAGAGTTGGACCACATCAAGGACAGGCACGATAAAACCGTGAGCCGGGAGGCGCGGATTGCCATCCAGATGATCGACAAGGTGGTGGACAGCGCTTCGCCACAGGAGATTCAGGAGGGAGTGGAAGTGCCGGGCACCGGCCTGGAGGGCAGCATACCGGGCACGCTGGCGATCTTCCCCGACCAATTGCTGTCCGATGACTCCAAGGTGCCGTACCTGGATGTCACCCAGGACCAGGCCAACGACAACCGCATTATCAACGTGGCCCTGAGGTTGCAGGCGCAAAACCCCCAGGAGTTCGTGTGCCTGGTGACCAAGGATATCAACATGCGTATCAAGGCCAAGGGGTCCGGCCTGCTGCATGTGGAGGACTACCGGCGGGACCGGGTGCTGGACGATATCGACCTGCTGGCCAAGGGCTACGAGCATATCGAGGGGGATTTCTGGTCCACCATCAGCGAGGTGGACACCCTGCGCGAGGGCGATTGCACCCTGCACCGTATCCCGCGTAAATCCCTGCCCCAGGCCTACCCCAATATGTTTGTGCACGACGACCAGGAATTCATGGCCTTCGTCAAACGCGTGGACAAGGATTTTGTCTTCCTGCGCTGCGACAGCCGCGACAACCTGATGCACAAGCGCTTCTGGGGTTTGTCGCCGCGCAACCTGGAGCAGGCCATGGCCATGTCACTGCTGGATGACGACAGTGTGGATATGACGGTGATGACCGGTCCGGCGGGCTCGGGCAAGACCCTGCTGGCCCTGTCCTATGGCCTGCATGCGATCCTGGAGCAGAAGCGATTCAGCAAGCTGATCGTGGCGCGCTCCACACCGCCCATCGCGGAGGAAATCGGTTTCCTGCCGGGTACGGAGGAGGAGAAAATGGCGCCCTGGCTGGCGGCCTTCGACGACAACCTGGAGATCCTGCACGGTACGGATGAGTCCTGCCACGGCAGTATCGATTATGTGAAGGAGCGGGCCAATATCCAGTTCAAGTCCCTAAACTTCATGCGCGGGCGCTCTTTCAACAACGCCTACATCATTATCGATGAGGCCCAGGGCCTGACCCAGTTCCAGCTGAAGTCGGTGATCAGCCGGGTGGGGGCGGACTCAAAAATCGTGGTGCTGGGCAACCTGGCGCAGATCGACAACAAGTATATCTCGCCGCTGACTTCGGGGCTGACCTACCTGGTGGAGAAAACCAAGGCCTATCCCCACGCGGGCATCATGCACGTAAATGGCATTGTGCGCTCGCGTCTGGCGGCGTTTGCGGAGGAGAATCTTTAATCATCTGAATCAGACTTATTCTTGCGCATGCGACGCAGGTCCCGCTCCAGGGCAATCTCGAAGTTCAGGAATACGCTCCAGGCCCAGTCGCGGTTTGCGTCTGCGTTTTCCTTGCGGTAGTTGTAGGCGGGTTCCAGCTCCACAAACAGGTAGCGGCGCAGCACCTGGCGACGGAACTGGACGCCCATGCGGTAGTTTTTGGTATAGGAGGGATCGGTGAAGCCATTGACCGCGCCAAAATAGCTCACCACCAGGTTGTGCTTCTTGCGTTCTGACTTCAGTCGCTGGCGCAGGGACAGCGCGGTGCGCCATTCCACGCCCTTGGTTTCCTCGCCATAAATAGCGCGGTTGCTCCAGCGTATCAGGGTGTTTTCCTTCAGCGCGTGGTCCAGGTTGATCTGGCCGGTGGTGTAGAAACCCTCATCGTCTTCGTATTGCAGGCGCTGGGTGTAGCGGTAGCGGTTGCGCTCGCTGATAGGGCCCTGGTTGCGGTAGCGGATACCCGGGCGCAGTTCATCCCAGTCGATGCCCAGAGTGAGGTCAACCCGGGAGCGACTGCTTTCCTTAACATTGTAAAGCAGGCCTACGTTGTCCCCGTTGTCGCGGTCATCGTCGGTGAGGTTGTCGCCATCCTCGCCAGAAAACACCAGGTTGAGCCGCTTGGATACCTTGGGTAGTTGCAGCTTGCCGCGCAGGCGGAACTTGGTGTTGTAGTTGTCGTCCTGGTCGAACTCGTTGACCCACTCCAGGCGCAGCAGGGACTCGGCTTTTTCGATATCGTAGTTGGGGTCGCCGAAGAAACCGTCCATCCATTCGGTGAGCGCCTGGGCCTGGTCGGTGACATAGGCGTGGCTGTCGTCTACCCAGGTAACCGGGGGTTCGCCGGGTTCCAGGGGGGGCTCCTCCGGTACCTGCTCAGGCGCGGCGGCTTCCCAGCCCTCGACAATGGTCTGCTCGATATCCTTCAGTGTCGATTCCGAAGCGGGCGCTTCTGTCGGCGCGGGATCCACCTCCCCACCATAAGCGGCCACGGAAATCGCCGCTATCAGCAGGGTTGCAAGCCAACTCTTTACACTCCGGATAGGTCCACCTCCCACCTATAAGGCGATACACTAGTACACTATGGATACAATCTTTATATTTTTCCAGCATAT
>JARFQU010000186.1 GCA_029287595.1 Halioglobus sp.
CGCCCGACACAGTGGCGCTGCCGTCGGCACTGTCAAACTTGAAAGTCACATCTTCTTCAATGGCGCGGGACAGGCTTACCGTTAAGGTCGCCAGATCACCTTCGGTGACTGTCGCGTCATTGATGCTGATGGTCGGGGGGACATAATCATCAGTAATAATGATTTCGCCTTCACCATCGGCAATGGTGGCATTAACCGGGTTGCTCAGGTTGACGAAGAGATTTTCAGATCCCTCTTCGACGTTGTCCGGATTGGTGGATACACTCACAGTCGTGCTGAGCTCGCCTGCCTTGATGGTGACCGTGCCGTTGTTCGCGTTGTAATCCTCGCCCACAATGGTCGCACTGCCATCGGCGGTGCTGAAGCTAACCTTTACATCTTCGGTAGAGACCTGTGACAGAGCGATAGTTAGGGTAGCGGTATCACCTTCAACCGCCACATCATCACCAATACTGATGGTTGGCAGCTGCGCGGGCTCGCCGGTAACGTTAACCCTGACTGTGGCCACATCCGTACCACCGCCGTCCGCGCTGACAACGGTGTAGGTGAATTCATCCTCACCATAGAAACCAGCATCGGGCGTGTACGTCACTGTATTGTCGGCGTTGATAACCACTGTGCCATTGCCGCCCTGGGTTACTGCGGTGACACTGCCTCCGACAGGAAAAATATCGTTGTCCTTCACGTCGATAACAACAGGCTCACCCTCTTCGGTTTCAGCGCTATCATCATTCGCATCAACACCGAGGTAATTCTCGTCCTGCGTAACAGTACTCGGCACACCCTCGCTGCCAAGCAGGCCAGAGAACTCATTGGTATCTTCGGCAATCCGCCCGAGACGGACAAAACTGTTGCCCTCACCGCCATCACCACCGCTGGCGCCCGCCGCGGTGGCTTCCAGTACATCACCCAGATCTTCGCCACTTTCCAATGCGGCCAGCACCTGGTCTACGGTCTCATCCTGCACCGCGCTTTCGTCCGGCCCGGCTGCGGTCTCAGCCATCAGGTCGCGGGTGAGCGTCATTTCCGGCATACGGTCGATAACCAGGGGGGAGCCGTCGGTCATGGACAGTTCCACACGCCCGCCATCAGGGTTTACAACAGTTTCACCCTCCACCAGCACGTCGCCGTTGCGCAGTTCGCGTAATTCGCCATCCGCGTTGCGCGCATACGCCTTGCCAACTACTGAAACTACTGTTGCTATCGCTGCATTAGCCATTGTGAACTTCCTTGCTTGCCCTTCGCGAGCAGTAAAAAACTATAAAAAATGGTACATGACGGTTTGATAGTACCCACTCCGAAGAGGCGGTACATTGTACTTTTGGGCAGGTAGAGGGCCGGGTTCGCCAAACTGTGAATCAGTTCACGCTTAGTCATTATATAGGCATTTTCCGTTGTGAACGGGGTCACAGTTAATCAGACGCCAACCCCTCCCATGCCTGACTTTCAGAGACTATCGCTGGAAAAAATATTTGCCCATGATTGGGTGCGAAACGGGGCCTTGCTGAAGACGACATGGTGGCTTTTCAGTTAACAGTCGTGTAAGCGGGAATGTTATTCATGGCCAGGGCCAGTTGCACCCGGTCGCGCACGCCCAGCTTCTTAAAAATAGCTGAGAGGTGCGCTTTCACAGTGCGCTCTGACATCTCCAGGGTTGCGGCGATCTCGCGGTTAGTGGCGCCGCGGGCAATCTGTTCTGCCACCATCAGTTCCCGGGAAGTCAATTCGTTCAATTCAGGTTCTACAGAAGCCTCTCCCGGCACCACCCGCATGGACAGCGCCACAAAGCGCTGCATCAATTTCGGGGGCATCCACAGGCCACCGTGTTCCACCACCAGGGCCACTTCACGTAATTGCTCGGGGGCGGCGTTCACGTGGCAGTAACCCACCGCGCCCATGTTCATCACGCGAAATGCCTGCGCCTCGTCGGGAGTGGCGGCCATCACAACCACCGGCCAACCGAGGGCCACCGCGGCTTTCACATCAATCAACAGCTTGCGCGCCTCGGTAATACTGATGTCCAGCCAGATAACTCTACTGGCCGCCGAAGCGGCAGCTCCTATGCCTGCAAATTCGGAAACCGCTGCAGCATGTGGAAATGCCTGCAGCCAGCGTTCATGCAGATCGCCGGAGGGCGTAACGAAAAAATGCTCCATCAGCGCTCCGTCATCGCGTACTGTTTGGCGCGCAGCACGGGCTTCATCAGATAAGCGAGAACGGTTTTCTTGCCGGTGAGAATATCGACCTCTACAGTCATCCCCGGAATGATCGGTTTGTCTTCGGCCAGACCCGGCTCGTGGGTGCGCACCAGGACTTCATAAAAGGGGTTGCCTTCCTCGTCCATCACCGTATCAGCGCCGATGTGCTCCACCAGGCCCTCCAGGCCGCCGTATACCACGAAATCGTAGGCGGTAAATTTCACCATTGCTCGCTGTCCAGGCATCAGGAAGGCGATATCTTTAGGCCGGATGCGCACTTCCAGTAACAGGGTATCGTCCAGTGGCACCACCTCGATAATTTCCTTTCCCGGTAACACCACCCCACCAATGGTGTTGTAATAGAGCTGCTTGACGGTGCCATGAACAGGAGATCGCACTTCGTTTTGCTTCACCCTGTCCGATAGTCCGGTACCTGCCTCGCGCAGCGCATTCATACGGGTGATAGTATCCGCCAACTCCTCACGCACCTCATTGATGAACTCCAGTTCCACCTCTCCGATCTTGCGCTGCGCCTCTTTGATAGAGGACTGAATACGGTTGATCTGCGCAGCCGCCTGCTTACGCTCGCCACTCAGCTGATTCACCTCCCGCTCCAGGCGTAACAACTCCACCTCTGATACCGCCCCGGACTTAATCATCGGGCGCGTTACGCGCAGCTCCCGCTCGGTCAACTCCAGGGACCGCGCTGCCTGACGCTCCCGCGCCTCAATCTCAACCAGTTCCTCCCGGCGCTGGATCAACTGCTCCTGGGCGATCTGCATCTCGAGGGCCAGTTGCGCCTGACTGGATTCGAACAGCGCAATTTCCTGGGCGACTATGCGCGGCACCGCCTGGGCCAGTTCGTCCTCGGGTATGAACTCCGTTTTATCCACCACCGCCCGCAAACGCGAGGCCTTCACAGACAGCGCCTGGAATTCGGCACGGTTTTCCCGGAAGGTCGACTGGGAGCGAGTCTGGTCCAGGCTAACCAGCAACTGGCCTTTATCAACCACCTGACCCTCTTTCACCAGTATCTCGGTGACCACCCCGCCGTCCTGGGACTGAATTACCTGCACCTGGCGCGAGGGAATTACCTTGCCCTGCCCACGCGTCACCTCGTCGATCTCCGCCACGGCGGACCAGATCACCAGAGCCACCACCACAATGGCAATACCATAGATCAGCGCCCTGGCGCGCAGCGGTTGCTGCTCCAGGTAAGCGCGATGGGAATCCTGCTGCCAGTTGTGCGGCGCATCGCTGGGGTCGCTCATCCACGGCGCGAACAGCGCATCCATAAGGCGCCGCAGCGGGCCACGATGGGCTGGCGGCGGATCCCCTGGCGCGACTATTTTCATCTGCTGTTCGCTCATTGCGCCTTGCCTATCTTGCCCTGCTGCAAGGCCTGCACCACGTTATCACGGGGGCCGTCAGCCACCAGCTTGCCGTTGTCGATGACGATAATCCGGTCCACCATCTCCAGCAGGGAGTTGCGATGGGTTACCACCAGCCAGGTGCGGCCCTTGATAAATTCCGCCAGGTGACCTTTAACTGCTATTTCCGTGGAGTGATCCATGGAACCTGTAGGCTCATCCATCAACAGTATGGGCGGCTCATTGATTACACCCCGCGCCAGTGCCACCGATTTGCGCTGGCCTCCTGAGAGAGAATCCCCACGCTCAGTGACCACCATGTCGAAACCCTGGGGATGCCGGTTAATGAAATCGGACAGGTTGGCAATTTCCGCCGCTCGCACCAGTGCCGCGTCTGACACCTGGCTATTGGACAGTGTCAGGTTGTCCCGCAGGCTACCGTAAAACAGGGTCACATCCTGAGGCACATAACCCACACGGGAGCGCAACTCGGTAGGATCGAGCTGGCGCAGGTCAATACCGTCTATCATAATTGCGCCGCCAGTGGGCTGGTACAGACCCATGGCAAGCTTCTGCAGGGTGGACTTACCCGACCCTACCCTTCCCAAAATGGCGACATGTTCTCCCGGTTTGATGCGGAAAGACACATTACTCAAGGACTCCATTTCCGCGCCGGGGTAGGCAAATGACACGTTCTTAAATTCTATCTCCCCGTGAAACATCTCCCGGGAGAGGAATTGGGCGCCTTCCGGGCGCTCCAGGGGCTGGGCCATCACCTCGTCCAGCGACTTCAGGGCGATTTCCGCGTTGTGATACTGGGTGATCAGGCCCGCCAACTGGCCAAAGGGTGCCATAATGCGGCCTGACAGCATAGTACAGGCAATCAGGCCACCCATGCTGAGCTCGCCCGCGGTTATAAGGTATACACCGGTCACTATCACAAAGACAGACACCATCTGTTGGCTCCACAGGGTGACGTTGATTGTGGAATTGGACAGCAGGCGCAACTGCACCCCCACGTGAGCCAGGAATGAAGTAGCCTCCTCCCATTTGCGCTGCATGCGCGACTCAGCGCCCATGGCCTTGATCGTATCCAGACCCACCAGGCTCTCGATCAGGGTTGAGTTGCGCATGGCGCCAGCGCGGTAGGTGGTTTCAGACAACTCCTTGAGCTTGCCCTGCATGGCCAGGGCGAAACCCAGCACTAGCAGCAGGCCAATTGAAAGTGGCACAAGCACCGGCCAGGCAATCCAGGCGATTACCGCCAGAAAGATTACCGCGAAGGGCAAATCGATAATGGTGGTCACCGAAGCGGAGGTAATAAAATCGCGCACGGTTTCAAAGGAGCGCAGATTAACCGCGTAGGAGCCCACACTGATAGGCCGGTTCTCCAGGCGACTGCCCAGCACCCGTTCCATAATCAGTCCGGACAGTTTTACATCCACCCGCCGGCTGGCAAGATCCAGGAAATAGCCGCGCATGGTGCGCAAGCTGATGTCCGCCAGCATGATGATAATCACCCCGGCCGCCAGCATCCACAGGGTTTCCACCGCCTGATTGGGCACTACCCGGTCGTACACATTCATGGTGAACAGCGGTAGCGCCAGGGCAAAGACGTTGATAAAAAATGCGGCCAGCAGCACATCTTTGTAGATGGGCATATTGGCCCGCATGGCATCCCAGAACCAGTGGCCGCGCTCCGAGGTCCCGGTGCGTGGGGCGCGCTGGTCAAAACGAAAACGCGGGCGACAGACAATGGCGGTGCCGGTATCGGCGGCAAGGAACTGCTCCCGGGGCACCTCGATCACGGCCTCGTTGAGCTGGGGATAGACCACGCTGGCGGTGTCGCCACTTTCATTCCAGCCCATCAGCACACAGGCCTTCTCACCCTGTTGCAGCACAATGGCCGGCAGCAGGGCAGGCTCTATGGCATCGGCGGACTTATACATCACCCGGCTTGCCAGCCCTACCCGGCTGGCGGCACGATCAAACAGTGTCGGGGTCAGGTACCCTTCTTCCAGGGGCAAACCACCCACCAATGCCTCGGCGGTAGAAGCGTTGCCATGGTAACGGCACAGTGCCAGCAGGCACTGCAGTAAGCTATCGTCGGCGCGTGCGCTCATTCGAGTTTCGTCTACCCTGTTCGGCCACATCTCAGCAGTTGTTGAATAGAAACGCTAAGCTGCTGAATCTTATGCATTTTCCGTATGAGGGCAGAATAAGTCAGTTGTCGCGTATTTACCATGCGGAGAATGCGTCGTGTGTCACATATCTGGCAAATGGCCGGTAAAATCATCGAAAAATGGGTGCATCGCCCAAAAAATAGACACTTCGGGCTATCAACCTCCACATAAGTATGAAAAAAGGGGGCCCTGGCGGGGGCGGCGCAGGAGGATATCCCCAGCCGGGTGGCCCGCCCGATCGCACAGGTCTGTGACCCCGATCACAGATCCAGACAAATGCGCCGCTGTACGGGCGCGAAACAGATGCAGTGACCCGCTTTTTCATTCAGACTATAATGCATGTCAGAACTGAGCGAATTACAGTTGGTCGAGGTAGAGGAGGTAGACGTCATGCCGCCTGATAAGTGCATATTTGAAGCGCGGGACCCAGGCCCCGTCACCGATCACGTGGAAAACAAAAGCACGAAAAAGTATATGGGACCTGAGCGCCGCCGGGAGAACCGACGCGAAACTACTGATCGTCGCGGCGATGTGCGATTCGATCTGAAGGCCAGTGACCGTCGCGAAAATCCGGGCCGGCGCGAGGGCGATAAAACCCCCAAATTCTGGTAGCGCCTACTCCTGCGCCACCCGCTGGCGCACCAGTACATGGCTCACAAACAGGGTGGCGCTCAGCAGTGCCACCGCCCCCCCCTGGTGCGCCGCAGCGATCGCCACCGGCACATGCAGTAACAGGGTGCTGATGCCCAGGGTCACCTGCAACCACACGGCCAACCCAACCAGGACTGCACCCCAACGTTCGCGCGCATTGCGTGCTTTGTAAAACACCCGTACTGCAAATACATTGATCAACACAAACAGCAGGTAGGCGAACATGCGGTGATTAAACTGTATCGCGGTAATATCCTCGAAGGCATCAAGCCATGCCGGACTACCGCTGTACAGCCCTGGTGGAATGAAACTGGTCCCCATCAAAGGCCAGGTACTGTAGGCGTAGCCGGCATGGGTACCGGCCACCAGGCCACCGGAAAGAATCATCAGGTAGACCAGGCCGATCAGTGCCAGGGACCCTTTCGCCAGGGTGCTGGACCCGCTCCGCCCCGGCTCTCTGGCGGGAAACAACAGGTCAAAAATCACCCACAACATATAGGCATAGATCGCTACCGCCAGGCCCAGGTGCGCGGTCAGCCGGTACTGGCTGACATGGGGGTTGTTGACCAGGCCGCTCTTGACCATATACCAGCCCAGCAGGCCCTGGCAGCCGCCCAGGAAAAACAGCAGTACCAGTTTCGGCATCAGGCCGGGACGCACCCTGCCCTTGAAGGTGAAATACAGCATTGGCAGCAGGAACAGCAGGCCTATCAGGCGCCCCAGAACCCGATGCAGGTACTCGTACATGAAAATGGACTTGAAGCCGGCCAGGTCCATGCCGCGGTTGATCTTCTGGTATTCCGGGAACTGCTTGTACTTCTCGAAGGTCTCCACCCAGGCCTGCTCACTCAGGGGAGGGATAATACCTACCAGGGGCCTCCACTCGACCATGGAGAGTCCGGAGTTGGTCAGGCGGGTGAGGCCGCCCAGAAGTATCATGCCGAATATCACTGCGGCACACAGCAGCAGCCAGGCCGCTATCTGCCGGTCGTAATGAATTTGCCCTGGTGTTGCCATAACGCTTTACTTGATGAAAATTCGCGGCGGAATGATAACCGAAATTGCGCCCTAAAACCGCCGCCAGTCGCTACTAACAGGGACAAAATATGGGTACTTTCCGGTCGTGCCAGCTGGGTGACCTGGTGAATAAAAGGGGTGATCGCGCATTGGTGGGAATTTGCAGGTGGTGAAGCTTGAGGCCGGCCAGCCCCATCGGTGGCTCCGCCGGTACCTATTTCCTTTGCGTGGTTCCAAGGGCGTTGGACTTGAAGAAAATTTGTAGCGTGCTGGATAAAAGTCGACGGTGTGGGTGAACTTGCCGTCGCAAGTGCGCGCTGAGAGAGGAAGCGAAACGGCGCTTTTCCGGTTCGCGACCGACCGAGGGGACCCCGCAGGGGCGCGTGTACAAGACGGCAAGTTCAGCCGCACCGCCGCCGGCTTCGGCGCCAGGCGATAGAAGTAGGTAGTGGATGGTTGGGGTAATGCCGGAAAAAGGCCAGCTCGATCGCGGTGTACCACCGAAGTGACTGGGGTTCGGAACGCCGGGGGTATAGCGCGATCGAGCTGGCCGCCTGGCACAAAAGATCCGTTACCCGCTATCCAGCTAACAAGATAAAGAGCAAAAAAGTCCGGAACGCGCGCGCGTTCCGGCCCGGGATGACCCGTAGGAGCAAGTCAGCCTACTCGCAACGCTCGAACAGCGCCGCGATGCCCTGGCCGCCGCCTATGCACATGGTGCTGACCGCGTAACGACCGCCGGTGCGCTGCAGTTCATACAGGGCTTTTACCGTGATCAGCGCGCCGGTGGCGCCGATAGGATGACCCAGGCTGATACCGGAACCGTTGGGGTTGACCTTTTCCGGATCCAGACCCAGCTCCTTGACCACAGAAAGCGCCTGGGCGGCGAACGCCTCGTTACACTCCCAGATATCTATATCCTCGATGCTGACACCCGTTTTTTCCATTAACTGGCGCACCGCCGGGGCGGGGCCAATGCCCATGATGGCGGGGTCCACCGCCGCCAGTGAATAGCCGACCATGCGGGCCATTGGCTTCAGGCCTTTCGCTTCGGCAGCGCTCCTGTCCATAAGCACCAGTGCCGCGGCGGCATCGTTGATCCCCGAGGCATTGGCAGCGGTCACAGAGCCATCTTTCTTGAACGCCGGACGCAGTTTGGCCATATCCTCTGGCGTGGCGTCGAAACGCACGTGCTCATCCTGCTCAAATACCGTCACACCCTTGCGGGTTTTCAGCTCCACCGGGAGAATCTGCCCGGCAAATCGGTTTTCCTCGATGGCGCGCTGTGCCCTGCGGTGGCTTTCCACCGCCAATTCGTCCTGCTCTTGCCGACTGACCTGGTATTTGTCCGCCAGATTCTCGGCGGTAATACCCATGTGGGTGTCACCCATGGGGCAGGTCAGGGCTCCCATCATCGCATCTTCCATGACACCGTCGCCCATTCTCGCCCCGAATCGGGCCTTGGGCAGCCAGTAGGGTACGCGGGTCATGGACTCGGCGCCGCCGGCAACAGCCGCATCGCAATCACCCAGCAGAATCATCTGGGCAGCCGAGATTACCGCCTGCAAACCTGATCCACACAGCCGGTTGACGGTTAGCGCAGGCGTTTCAATCGGCAGGCCACCCTTGAGCGCAGCCACCCGGCTCATATACATATCGCGGCGATCACTGTGGGTCACAGTACCGATCACACAGTGGCCGATATCATCCGGGGCCAGACCGGAACGCTGCACGGCTTCTGCCACGACCTGGCCGGCCAGCTCCGTCGGCGGTACATCTTTTAAGCTGCCCCCAAAATCGCCTATCGCGGTGCGCACACCACTCAGAACCACTACTTCACGATTACTCATATCCAGCTCCTGTTTCAAAAAACCATTTCCGGCACGTTATCAGGGACGACCAGTTCACCTGCTGTCAACTTGACGATTTCCTCGACACTGACACCGGGGGCCCGCTCGCGCAGCACGAATTTGCCATTCTCTATGTCCATCAGTGCCAGGTCAGTCAACACCCGCTTGATGCAGCCCTTGCCGGTCAACGGCAGGGTACACTCGGGCAATAACTTCGATTCCCCGTGCTTGGAGGCGTGGGTCATGGTGACGATTATATTGTCTGCTCCGGCCACCAGGTCCATGGCGCCGCCCATGCCCTTGATCAGCTTGCCAGGAATCATGTAGGAGGCAATGTTGCCCTGGCAGTCCACCTCGAAGGCGCCCAGCACCGTGAGGTCCACATGACCGCCACGGATCATGGCAAAAGATTCCGCCGAGGAAAACAGCGAGGCCCCCGTGGCCATGGTCACAGTCTGTTTACCGGCATTGATCAGGTCTGCGTCCACCTCTTCATCAAGTGGAAAAGGCCCCATACCCAGCAGTCCGTTCTCGGACTGCAACATAACCTGCATGCCATCCGGGATGTAATTGGCAGCCAGGGTCGGTATACCAATTCCCAGGTTGACGTAATAACCATCGTGAAATTCCTGCGCAACGCGCTGGGCCAGTTGTTCGCGAGTCAAAGCCATAACGTCTCTCCTCAAGCGCTGCGCACGGTGCGCTGCTCAATGGTTTTCTCGAAGGTGCCCTTGATCAGGCGATTGACATAGATACCCGGGAGATGAATCTCGTCCGGATCCAACTCGCCCGGCTCGACAATCTCCTCGACCTCTACCACGGCAACCTTGCCGGCGGTGATGGCCATTGGATTGAAGTTGCGCGCGGTCTTGCGAAATATCAGGTTGCCGTAGCGATCGGCCTTCCAGGCCTTGGCGATGGAAAAATCTCCCTGGATTGCCTCCTCAAGGATATAGTGGCGGCCGTTGAATTCACGTACTTCCTTACCCTCACCTACCGGCGTACCGTAGCCCGTGGCGGTATAGAAAGCCGGGATACCCGCGCCGCCGGCGCGCATTTTTTCAGCCAGGGTGCCTTGCGGTGTCAGTTCGACTTCAAGCTCGCCGCTCATCATCTGGGCTTCGAACAGGGCGTTTTCGCCCACGTAGGAGGCAATCATTTTGCTGATCTGCTTGTCCTGCAGCAGAAGCCCCAGGCCGCAGTCGTCGGTCCCGCAGTTATTGGAAGCGATAGTGAGGCCCCTGGTTCCCTTGCGCTTGATCTCTTTAATCAGGTTTTCAGGAATACCGCACAGGCCAAAGCCTCCGGCAACCACCGTCATATTGTCTTCCAGGCCAGCCATCGCCTCTTCGTAGCTGCCCACCACTTTATCGAAACCAGACATAATCTTCTCCAGCTTGCCGGGATGGCCTCGTTGACCCATAAGTCCCGGATGGAATTTCAGGTTGTGTAGATTGCTATAGCCCTTTATATTTATCAAATATAAATATATTTATTATTAATAAAATTATTTTATGAGTGTAACAATCAGACAACTACAGTGCTTCGCTGCAGTGGCGAAATCAGGAAGCTTTGCGGAAGCCTGCACCGTGCTGCACCTGTCACAACCGGCGCTGAGCATTGCCATACGCAACCTGGAGGAGGCGCTGGGTGGCAAACTGCTGGCGCGCACCACCCGGGCCGTGGCACTTACCCCCGAAGGCAGCGAGTTCTACCTGATCGCGCAACGCCTGCTGGCGGACTGGGAACACTCCTTGGAGGACGTGCACAACCTGTTTTCCCTGCGCCGCGGGAAGCTCGCAATCGCCTCTATGCCCACCTTCGCCAGTAGCCTGTTACCGCCCATCCTGGGCGTATACCACGACCTGCATCCGGCCATTAACGTCACCGTACACGACGTGATTGCGGAAAGTGTGGTGGACATGGTGCGCCAGGGACGGGTGGAACTGGGCGTCACCTTCGACCCGGGGGACGCACAGGACCTGGATTTCCAACCCCTGTTCACGGACAAGCTGGTCGCAGCCCTGCCCCAGGGGCACCTGCTACTGCAAAAAAAAGCACTGCAATGGCGCCAGCTACTGGATTATCCTTTCATCGCCCTGCAGCGTCCTTCCAGTATCCGCCTGCTGATAGACCAGACCCTGGAGGAACATGACATGGCCCTGGCGCCCGCGTTCGAGGCGCATCAGCTGGCCAGCATAGGGCGCATGGTCAGCACCGGCCTGGGTGTGAGCGTTGTGCCCAGCCTCAGTGGTGGACAAATGCGCGAGATGGGCGCGGAGTGCCGCCCGATCACCGCACCGGTCATCACCCGTAAGGTGGGCATCGTTACCCGCAAACGCCATCCCCTGTCGGTCTCGACCCAGGCCATGGTGCGCGTCATTGGCCAATGGGTCAGCTCAAATCACCCGGCGCTTCCCGATCCGAATGCATCACCCTGATATCCAGCGGGCCATTGGTATCCAGATGCACATCGCGTTGCGGAAAGGCCACCACGATACCGGCTTCATTAAAACTCTCGTTAATAGCCTGGCGCAGCTCGCTACAGGTAATCAGGCGCCGGTCCAGGCTATCCAGGTAAAAACGCAACGAAATCAACAGGCTGTTATCACCAAATTCGTCAAAGGTGATCAGTGGCTCCGGGTCTTTCAGCACCACGGGGTGCTCGTCGACCAATCTGCGCACAATATACAGGGCCTGGCCCATATCTGTGCCATAGGCTACCCCAACTTCTATCTTGGTACGGGTGACCGCATCAGACAGTGACCAGTTCAGCAGCAGGCCGGTGACAAACTCCTTATTGGGCACCAGTAACTCGCGGCGGTCCCAGTCACGAATAGTGGTGGCCCGTATATGAATCTTGGTCACGGTACCGGACACCTCCCCTACGGTAACCGTGTCCCCCACCCGGATGGGCTGTTCAAACAGGATTATCAAACCGCTGATAAAATTCGCCACAATTTCCTGCAGGCCAAAGCCAATGCCCAGGCTCAGTGCAGCCACGGCCCATTGTATCTGCGACCAGCTACCGCCCAATATTCCCATCACACTCACCACCAGCACGGTGGTTGTCGCATATTGGAAAACCCGCGTAGCCGCGTAGGCTGAGGCGGGACTGACATGCATTCGCTGGCGCAGCAGAATTTCCAACAGGCTGGGAATGCGGCGCACTACCACCCAACCCACTAACAATATGAGCAAGGCGTAACCCAGGTCGGCCAGGGTCACAGGAACAGTCGCATCTATACCATCGACGACACCACTTTGGTGCCACAGCACTACCGACTCCAGTATGCCGAAGGCCGGGAATATCTCGGCCCAGATCGCGCCAAAGCCAAACAGGGCACCGATAATCAGCATGGCGTTGAGAAACTTGGTGCCCTCGTCATTCAATAACTCGTGATCCTGCTCCAGTAGATCGTCTTCGGGATTAAGTTCTCCCTGCCCCTCGTCCGCCTGTGCCTGCTCTTCCCGCATCTTTAAAATCATGCGGCGCCGGGTAATGCGCAGCCAGCGCAGACCCAGCTCATGCGTCAACAACACGCCGGTAGCCAACAACAAAGTGCGCACCAGCAGCAGGGCCATTTCTACTGCGGTAAAGGTATAGCCCAATAGCACGGCCACAACGGCAAGTAGTGGCGCCACAGTCAGCAGCACACGTATCACCTTACCCAGGAACGCGGAACGTTCGGTACGCCTGGTGACGAAAATACTGTCGACTTTGCTCTGGACGAAATTCGGCATACTTCTGAAGAAATGGGCGATGGACAGCAGCACAGCCACAATGGCCAGCCCCGCAATCGAGCCGCCCACTTCCCGGGGATAAAGCGTGATAAAAAAGATCACCACGCCGGTAGCAGGCAGGAAAACACACTGCAGGCGCACCAATCTGCGGGTAAGATCGGCGATCAGCTTTTCCGGCCAATGGAAATGCGCAGCCACCAGCCCCTTGGGCAGCAACAGCATGCGCATTGTCTCCAGCACCCAGAAGTAAAAAGCCGTGCGCAACAGGGCTACAAACAGGGCATTGGCTAATCCGGTATCGCCCTGCTGCATCTCAAACAGCCAGGCGAAAGTCACCATCAGCAACGGCCATTTCACCGATAGCAGCATGGACCAGACCAGGGCCTGCAAGGTCACGGCGAACCGGTCGCTGCGCACATATCCTACCGACTGGCCAGTCTGCTGCAGTAGCTTGCTGATGCGTGGTGTAAAATAGATCAGCACCAGTACCAGCAGCAACGCCACCATCGTCAGGGGCTGCGTCAGCAATTCGCCCGGCAGGGGCTGCAACACCGAGACCCAGCTGGAAATATCAGCAAGATCCCGTACTTGCCGCGCCAGGTCGGCACCTCGCAGTATGGAGAAGGCTTCCCGGGATGGAATCCACAGCAAACGCTCGGCGACAAAATCACGGTAGTGCTCTACTGCCTCTTCCTGACGCCGTAAATTGAACTCCAGTTCTCCCAGTGCCGCCCCGTAGGTATTCTCCATTTCTACCGAGCGCGCGATCAAATCGCGTCGACTACTCGACAATTCCAGCAAGTCTTCGCGCAATTTATCTCTGGTTGCCGGGCTCTCATTGGCGACCAGGTCCTCTACATATTTCTGCCGGTTACGCAATTTGCGGCGCTCGTCCTCCAACTCTATCTGGCGTGTGCTGGTATCCCGGATCTGCCTTGTTACCGAACTCATCTCTGAACGGATATCGTGATGGGTTGGCAGTTGCGCCGACTGCTCGCGCAGTATCTGCCCGATAGCCGTGGTCATGCCCATGACTTCCAGTTTGCGCTGTATCGAGTTCAGATCGTCCTCAAGCTGCCCAGCCAGCTTACGCACACTCTCATCGCGATCACGAACGCCCTCGATCAGCGTACTGCGCCGGGAATAGACTTCCGTCAGAACGGCGTTCTCGTCCGCTAGCTGCAGTACCAGGGGGTGTTTGTCCCGCGCGCCCTCGCGCACCAACTCGGCGGCGGCTTGCGCATCGGCGGCTTCAATCTGGCGCAATTCTGCGGCGCGCTGTTCCAACCACTGCAGATTCTTCTGTCGAACACTAATATCAAAACTGGTGTGATCCAACTGCGCTTTCAATAATGCCCGGCGCATGGGCTTGCTCAGCATTTCTGCGTCCAGGGCCGCTTTTTCCGCCAGGCCAGTGGCAAGTCCAGCCTGCAGCGACCAAAGCCTGGCCTCCTCTTCTGTACCGGGTTCCGGCGTTTTGGCCAGCAGACCCAGTTTGGATTCGAGCTCGGCGTTGCGCGCAACCAGCTCAATCAGGCGACCACGCACTGCTGTGTCGCGGGCCGGCATACCGTCAACAGCCGCGCGAATTTCTGTCAGGCGCGCATTGAGGGCTGTTAATTCGCTCTTGTCGCCCTGTATGGCCTGCTCCAGCTCAGGCAGCGATAAACCTGCCGCCACCGTGGCCTCATCAACCGCGGGGGCCGCCTGCAACCGGGCCAGCTCGGCATGTAATGCGTCGGCCTGCTGCGCAGCGTTCTCCCGGGCGCGACTGTAGGTATCCAGTGCCTGGGTGGATTCAGAGAAACTCTGTAGGGCCGCGCGGGTCTCGTTGTACAGGCGCAGTAGCGTTTCTCGCTTCGGATCATCCTCAGGCAGAGTAGAAGAGACCAACTCAGCAGCGGTATTCACCTGCTCCAAGGTCACGCCGGGAGGCGTTACCTCCGCTCGTGCGGCGCTCACCACAAAAATCAGTACTGCAAGCAGCACCTTTACCATCGACATCACTGCAACTCCCATAGCTACACTGGCCCATTGCGTCATGCGCCACTCTAACCTGCTTGCCGCCCCCGGGAAAGTGGCCAGGGCGGTGCCGCCTGGCGTAGAATGCGCATCCTTTATCCCCAAGGCTCCGGTTGCCATGCCCCTGTTACGACTCGACGCCATCCATCTGCAATACGGCACCCAGGTAGTGCTTGACGATGTCAACCTCAGTATCACCCGCGGTGAGAAGCTGGGCCTGCTGGGGCGCAATGGCGCCGGAAAAACCACCCTGCTCAAGCTATTGGCAGGGGAGCTGGGCGCGGACGACGGCGAGCGCTGGGTGCGCCCGGGAGTGCGCATAGCGCGGCTACAGCAAACCCTGCCGCCGGCCGATGATATCAGCGTATTTGACGCCGTGGCCGCTGGCCTGCCCGAGGCCGGCCAGCTGCTGAGCCTATACCATCATCTGTTACAAGCGGGACCGGATACCGACATGGAGGCGCTATCGCGGGTGCAGGAGCGCCTGGAGGCGGTCGATGGCTGGCTATTGCAGCAACGCGTGGATACCACCATCTCCCAATTGCAGTTACCGGCGGACGCCACTATGGGAACCCTGTCCGGGGGCTGGCGCAGACGCGTGGCACTGGCCCAGGCGCTGGTGAGCCAACCGGATATCCTGTTGCTGGATGAACCCACCAACCACCTGGATATTCCCGCCATCCAGTGGCTGGAAGAGCAGCTCGCACAGTTTCCGGGAGCCATCATCCTGATTACCCACGACCGGCGCTTTCTGCAGAACGTGGCCAACAGCATCGCCGAGCTGGATCGCGGGCATCTCACCCAGTGGCGCGGCGATTACCAGGGATTCCTGCGTCACCGGGAACAGCAATTGCTGGCAGAGGAGCGCGCCAACGAGTTGTTCGACAAGAAACTGGCCCAGGAAGAAGTCTGGATACGCCAGGGTATCAAGGCCAGGCGAACCCGTAACGAAGGCCGGGTGCGGGCCCTGGAGGCCATGCGTGAGCAACGTGGTGCTCGTAGGGAGCGTACTGGAAAGGCCGGTTTTGCAGGGGAGGATGCGACCAGGTCAGGCAAGATAGTAGCCGAGCTTGAGCATATCGGTCACAGCTATGGTGACAACAGGGTCATAAAGGACTTTTCAACGATCATCCAGCGGGGCGACCGGATCGGTATCGTTGGGGCCAATGGCGCTGGTAAAACCACGCTGGTAAAAATCCTGCTGGGTGAATTGCAACCAACGGAGGGTAGAGTCTCTCGTGGTACAAAGCTCGAGGTTGCTTATTCCGATCAGTTACGCGAGCACCTGGATTCCGAAAAAAACCTGATCGACAATGTTTGCGGTGGTCAGGATTTTATCGATATCGGCGGCAGGCGACGTCATGCCATTTCCTACCTGGGTGATTTTCTGTTCAGCCCCGACCGGGTACGTATGCCGGTTAAGGCCCTGTCTGGAGGCGAGCAGAACAGGGCGGTGCTGGCACGGTTGTTCAGTAAGTCCGCCAACATGCTGGTACTGGATGAAC
>JARFQU010000189.1 GCA_029287595.1 Halioglobus sp.
TCGATAATGCCTTTCATCACATCGTCGCCGACCAGGTCCTCGATCTCCTTGCGCACAATCAGCGTCCAGCGCATCAGCGTCTGGTGGCGATCTATCGCCTGGGGGCTGTTATACATGATCATCTCGGCACCGGGACCGTACGTGGTGCGCACGAGTGCGAAGCCTGGGCTGTAGGTAGTGGCATGCAGATGACTGGGATAGTCGTTATTTTTCATGTCAGAGTGCAGGTGCATGGTACGGCCATCCGGATCGATGGTGACCTCGGACTCCGGAATCTCCATCTGGCTGTGCACATAGGCAAAGTGGACCGGGTCGCAGGAGTTTTCACAAATGTCCTGAACGTGGGCCGGCACCAGGTGCTCGGTGTAACGCGGCGTCGTCCAGGCCGGATCACCAAGCTCTGGCAGGTCAGGCAACTGCCACTGGGGCGGCGTGTTTTCAGGGTGAAACCAGACATACACCTCACCGTTTTTTTCCTCGGTATGCCAGGTTCGCACCCGGGCCCGCTCGGGAATGTCGTCACAGTAGGGAATGCTTGAGCACTTACCGTCGTCGGCGTTGAATTGCCACCCATGGAACGGGCAGCGAATGGTCTCGCCAATAACCCGGCCCTCATGGCCCAGGTGGGCACCCAGGTGAGGGCAGAACGCATCCTGCAATGCCACTTCACCGGAGCGCGTACGGTATAACACCAGTTCCCGGTCAAAGGCCTTTACCGCCTTCACCTCGCCAATTGCCAGTTGATGGGAACGCTCTACCGAAAACCAGCCCATGGGAAATTCAGGGGTGGCATTGGTCTTGGATTCACAGGCTTCCACGATAGTCATGCTTTGTCTCCGTTGCCTTGCTGTTGCTCAGATTTTGCCAAGTGCTTCAATTGAAAATAGATACATCCGGCCCGATCTCCTCAGCCACCTGCTGCAGCCGCACCCGATCCAGGCCATAGAAATCGACCGCGTTCTCACCGAGAATCTTGCGACAGTCTTCCTCCGGCAGGTTGCCAAAGGTGTCGCGGAGATACTGGCCGGTATTGGGCCAACTTCCCTCCGGGTGAGGGTAGTCACTACCCCACATGATTTTTTCCAGACCGATGTCGTCGCGGATATCGATATCAGGACGCAACACACAAGAGGCACCGATACCGATGTTGCGCTGGTAATACTCGCTGGGTTTCATCGACAGGTGTTCGCGGAAGTTACCCAGCTTTGCGGATATCTGGCCTTCGCTGTAATGAAAGTCCATCAACCGCAGCCAGGGCGGCAGCATGAACATGGTGCCGCCTTCGACAATCATCACTTTGAGCTTCGGGAAGCGCTCAAACACACCGCCCCAAATCATGAACGTCAGCGGGCGGTAGAGCCACCACATCACTTCCGAGACATAGACGCCCATGGCCCCGGGCAATTGCTCGCGGTTGTCCTCGACGGGGAACCCCGCGCCAAAATACTCAGCATGGGGGGCAGGACCGGAATGGAAATGCACAATCACGCCGAGGTCTTGGCAAACTTCCCAGAACGGGTCGTACTTCACATGGTGATAAGCATCCTGCTGATACCACAGGGTGGGAATCATCACCGCCCGCAGTCCGTTGTCTACGCACCAGCGCACGGCCTCTACCGCCTGCTCCACATCCCAAAGCAGGGGTATAGAAGCCACCCCGATGTGGCGTGCCGGATCATTTGCGCACAGCTCCGCCAGCCAGCGGTTGTGTGCCATAGCCCCGGCCCACTGCAATTCGGGAACCATGTCCTTGGGTGAAAGCCCCAGGCCGGCGCCAAACGGCGGGGTGTTTTTCTCGGTTATACCGTCCGGGAAAATGACCTCGGCGGCAATGCCGTCATTCGCCAGCATCTTCACCCGTTCGTGGTAATCCCAGGCGCCGGTGAGCTCCTGTTTGATCGGGGCGCGCCAGGCGTCATTGATTTCCTTGATCAGGAACTGGGCCTCCGACTTCTCCATCATATCCACGGTGATTGGCACCGCCATGTCGAGCATCTCGTGGTACTTTGATTCCACGTAGGGCTTGTAATCGGCGATGGGAAGGCCGGCATGGCAATCGGTGGATACCACCAACAATTTGTTCGACATGATTAATTTCGCGCTTCAGTTTTATCGGTAAAATTACGCCACAAACGGGCAAACTTGCACATTTGTATACAAAATAGTTTAATAGTTTTCTGATTGCAACCAAATTACGGATTCTTAATGGACACAGTCGAGGCACCTGTTGGTCGACGCGAGAAGCGCAAACAGGAGATCCGCGGCCGCATCGAGGATGCCGCCTACCACTTGTTCAAGACCCGGGGTATCGAAGACACCAGCATAGAGCAGATCTGCGTGGAGGCGGATGTCGCCCGGCGCACGTTCTACGGCCATTTCGCCAACAAGCACGCCCTGCTGGGCGGGCTGGGCATATCTCGACTGTACAACCAGTCGGAACCGATGCTGCGTGGTTTGATGGCCAATCACCAAACCACCCGCGGCCGATTGGAAGCGATGATCGACTATATTGAAGCCAACTTCGCCGGCTACGAGGAAATCGACCGCCAGCTCATTCTGATCGCGCCGTCGGCTTTTGCCGAAGACCCGGAGCAACAGCGGGAAATCGGCAACTCTTCGATGGCCAGCTTCACCCGCCTGATCACCGCAGGACTGGAGCTGGGCGATGTGAGAACCACCTTCTCTCCCGAGATTCTCGCCGCCACCGTGGTAGGCACCCTGAACATGCTCAGCACCAGCTGGGCCATGGACAGCAGCTATCCCGTGTTCGCCAAGCTGGAAGAAGCCCGCGCCCTGTTCGAGCACCTGATCTGCAAGGACAACACTTAAGACCCATCGCGCCATTGTCGTCATCACCCACAGACGAGATGCTGTCCAATTATCGTTAGCCGTCTCAGGAGACACCGCCATGGGACCACTCAAGGGCCTCACCATCATTGAAATCGCCGGCATTGGCCCGGGCCCCTTCGCCGCCATGTCCCTGGCGGATATGGGCGCGTCTGTCATCCGGGTGGAGCGCCCGGGGGGCAGTATGTTCAGCAATGCCCAGGAGCCGCGACTGGACTTCCTGAATCGCGGCAAACGCTGTATCTGCGTGGACCTGAAGACCCCCGAGGGTGTGGCTACTATCCTGCAAATGGCAGGCCGTGCCGATGCCCTGCTGGAAGGCAACCGACCCGGCGTCATGGAGCGCCTGGGGCTCGGCCCTGAAGTCTGCCTGGAGAAGAACCCGGCTCTGGTCTACGGCCGCATGACCGGGTGGGGGCAGGACGGCCCCATGGCCCAGGCCGCAGGACACGACCTGAATTACATTGCGCTGGCCGGCGCACTACATCCCCTGGGCAGGGCAGGCGAGAAACCCGCCATCCCCCTGAACCTGGTAGGCGATTTCGGTGGCGGCGGCCTGATGCTCGCCTACGGCATGGTCTGTGCCATACTCGAGGCCAGGAGTTCGGGGCAAGGCCAGGTCGTGGACGCTGCCATGATCGACGGCGCGGCGACCCTGATGGCCAGCACTTTCGCCGCCAGCCAGGCGGGCTTCTGGCGCGAGGAGCGCGGCACCAACTTTCTCGATGGCGGCGCACACTTTTATGAGGTCTACGAAACCGCCGATGGCAAATATATTTCCCTGGGCTCTATCGAACCACAGTTCTATGCAGCATTGCTGGAAATCCTGGGAGAAGACGCGGAGCACTTCAGCAAGCAGTGGGATATGGAAAACTGGCCGGCGATGAAGGACCGGATGAGCGCCATCTTCAGCACCAAAACCCGCGATGAGTGGGACGCTGTATTCGAGGGCGTCGACGTCTGCTACGCTCCGGTATTGGCGATCGATGAGGTGCGCCACCACCCACACCACCAGGCCCGCGGCACCTTTGTGGACGATGGTGACTACTGGCAGCCGGCACCGGCACCGCGTTTCAGCCGCACGCAGGCGCAACTGCGCGGACCTTCGGCAAAACTCGGGGAGCATACGGAAGAAATTCTGCGGGAGTTCGGCTTCAGCGATGAGCAGATTGCGGCCAAGCTTGCGTGTGGCGCTGTAACCGGTCGCGTCGATCAATGACTGATAGAGGATGATGCAATGATTACCCCGGAAGCGGTGCACTTTGGCGAGAACGACCTGCCGTTTATCGACATAGGTGACGGCAGCATGCTGAAAGTGCTGCAGGTCAAGGTGGGAGAAGGACTGTGGATTATCGAGAATATCTTCCAGGCGGGTTACGAGGTGGAAAAACACAAGCACACCGGTCCCGTGTGGGGCTACACCACCTCCGGGGCGTGGAAGTACAAAGAGTACGACTACGTCAATCGCGCCGGCTCGTTTCTCTACGAGCCCGCCGGTTCAGTGCACACCCTGCAGTGCGTGGAAGACAATACCCGGGTGTGGTTCCAGATGTACGGATCCAATATCAACCTGGACGCCGATGACAATATTACCTCCGTCGTCGATGGCCAACTGACCCTGGAGTTTTACTATGCCATGTGCGAACAGCAGGGGCTGCCGCGCCCCAATGTGCTGGTGGAATAACAGTGCATATTGACGTTTACAACCCCGATAACTACTGCCAGGGGATTCCCCACGAACAGTTTGCCTGGCTGCGTGAAAATGATCCGGTGCACTGGCATGAACACCCCGAAGGAGGCGGTTACTGGGTAGTCAGCAAGCACGCCGATGTGGTGGCAGTATCCCGGGACTTCAAGACGTTTTCCGCCGAGCGCGGTTTCGTTATGGTGGACGACCTGCCGGAGGATATCCTGGACATGGCGCGCGGCCAGCTGCTGGGCATGGACCCGCCGAAACACGGGCCCTTGCGTCGCGCGGTGATTACCCGTTTCACCTCGCGCATGCTGCAGCAACTGGAACCCCGGGTGCGGCAAATCACCCGGGATATCATGCGTGAGGCGCGACAGGCCGGTGAAGTCAATTTTGTGGAGAGCCTGGCGGGCGACCTGCCCACTGCGGTGATCGGCTCTCTGTTGGAAATACCCAGGGATATGTGGCCGCAGATACGCCAGTGGTCCGACCTGCAGACCTCCGCATCTGATCCCGACCTGGGCGGCAGCCCGGAGCAGGTCAACCAGGCCAGTATCGACATGGGCACCTACGGCTT
>JARFQU010000004.1 GCA_029287595.1 Halioglobus sp.
GAGGCTTTTCACCAAGCGAATCACGTGGAGCGACTGGAAAGCCTCTTTTTGGCAGGACCCGCTAACTAAAACCAAACCCCAAAAACATCCAAAAACAGAACATTTCTATAATGTGGCGAGCAAGCCCATTAATGTGCGAAGAATTTTTATGCCCGGCAAGCCGGGATAGGTGGGACCAGGGCGAACTCATAAGAGTGGCATTTTTCTGCTATGGTGTGTTCTTTCAGATTGGTAGAAGAGGTCATACGGGATGATGATCAGAACCTTGTTGTTGCTTGGCTTGCTCCTACCCTGGGCGGTCAGTGCACAGATCTACCGCACCACGGATGAGCAGGGTAACGTGGTCTTCACTGACAAGCCCCCCGCTAGCAGTACTTCAGCGGAGCCGGTGGAACTGCCCCCAACCAACACCACCCCCGCAACCGAGGTGCGGCCCAGACCAAAGCCCGCCGCGCCGGCGGAGGAGCCTGAAGGTAACGACATTTCCGTTGCCATCACCATTCCTGCCAATGAAACCACCATTGCCATGGGGCCCGGCAACTTTTCTGTCAATGTAGAGGTGGAACCCTCTCTGAGCAGGGGCGCATCCCTGCAGTTGTACATGGATGGAATCCCCTGGGGCGATCCGCAGCAAGGGAATTCCTGGGCCTTGAGCAACGTGTTTCGTGGTGCCCACGATATCACCGTGGCGGTGGTCGACGAGCAGGGGCAGCATCTGGCCAGTTCAGACCCGGTACGGGTCTACGTGTTGCGTCCCTCCATCAACAGCCCCAATAGACGAGCCGGTAATTAACTGGACAGCGGCCACCCCATAATGCACCATATTGGTGCATTATGGGGTGGCCGCTCACAGCTCGCGCATTCAATCATTGAGCAGCCAACACCGTAATCACGCTGGGTGATGCGTTAGTGATCAATTACTATCATTAATATGCACTAATTTCAGGCATATTGGATATTTCACTGCGTCCAACCCTTTTCTGGCTCTATTTTTGCAAATTAAAGTGGCGGCGTCCGCCGCAACAACCAGCTCGGAGTAGCAATGCTGCAGGACCAGGACATTCTGGACAATATCAGTACGGGTATCGTCGCACTGGACAGCGAGTTGCGCGTGGTCGCCCTCAATGCTGCCGGACAAGTCCTGCTGGAGACCTCCGAATCACGCTGCCTGGGAACGCATGCGGCGCAACTGCTGCTGGACAGCGATAGTTGGGTAGCGGGCCTGCAGCAGGTGCTTGGCAGCAACAGCCCATTATCGCGACGCGGCGAAAGCCTGATGCTCCTCTCCGGGCAGGAAATCCATGTCGACTTGATGGTCACCCCGGTCAACGGCAGTAATTGCGGTATCGCCCTGTTGGTGGAGTTGCAGGCGGTAGACAGGCTGCTGAAGATCAGCCGCGAGGAGGGCCTGATCCACGCACAGGAGACCACCCGGGCGGTAATACGCGGCCTTGCCCACGAGATCAAGAATCCCCTGGGCGGAGTGCGCGGCGCGGCGCAACTGCTGGCCAGGGAGCTGCCTGATGAAGGCCTCCAGGAATATACCCGTGTCATCATTCGCGAAGCCGACAGATTGCGCGACCTGGTAGACAAACTGCTGGGGCCCAACCTGCAGCCTGACATCCGGCCACTCAACATTCACGAGGTTCTCGAGCATGTGCGCAACCTGATCGTTGCCGAGTCCGGCAATAAAACGCGTATCTCCCGCGACTACGACCCCAGCCTGCCGGAATTCCCGGCAGATCGGGCGCAGCTTATCCAGGCCGTGCTGAATATTGTACGCAACGCACTGCAGGTAGCGGGGTCACCCGAGCAGTGCCACATCACCCTGCGCACCCGCTCCGAGCGTCACTTGACGATAGGCTCCAAAAGTCACCGACTGGGTTGTCGGGTAGATATTATCGATAACGGCCCGGGAGTGCCCGAGGATATGCTGCACGCTATTTTCGCCCCTATGGTCACCGGCCGCGCCGATGGCACGGGCCTGGGCCTGTCAATCGCACAGGCGATCGTCAGCCGTCACGGCGGGCTGCTGGAGTGTGAAAGCGCACCCGGGCGAACACAATTTACTATTCACCTACCAATGGAATGCAAACATGCACAGACAAGCTAAGGTCTGGGTTGTGGACGACGACAGCTCAATTCGCTGGGTGCTGGAGCGCGCCCTGAGCCAGGCCGGGATCGGCAATGAGAGCTTCGGGGACGCGGATCAATTGCTGCAACGCATCAGCAGCGAACAACCCGATGTCATCATCAGCGATATCCGCATGCCGGGCACTGACGGCCTGGCGCTACTTTCGCGGATCAACGACGAATACCCGGAATTGCCGGTGATCATTACCACCGCGCACTCAGATCTGGATAGTGCCGTGGAGTCCTACCAGCGAGGCGCTTTCGAGTATTTACCCAAGCCCTTCGACTTGGACGAAGTCGTCGCCATAACCGAGCGCGCACTGGCCCAGGCCAGGGAGAAAAAGGGTGTCGCCCCGGCGCTGGAGGAGTTGCCGCAGACAGAAATCATTGGTGAAGCGCCCGCCATGCAGGAGGTATTTCGCGCCATAGGCAGGCTGGCCCACAGCAATATCACCGTGCTGATCAACGGCGAGTCAGGTACCGGCAAGGAACTGGTTGCACACGCCCTGCACCGACACAGCCCGCGCGCGGGCGCCCCCTTCATCGCTTTGAATATGGCAGCCATACCCAAAGACCTGATGGAGTCGGAATTATTCGGCCACGAAAAAGGCGCATTCACCGGTGCCAACAGTATGCGCCAGGGTCGTTTTGAGCAGGCAAATGGCGGCACGCTGTTCCTGGACGAGATCGGCGATATGCCCGCCGACACCCAGACCCGCTTGTTGCGCGTACTCGCGGATGGCGAGTTCTACCGTGTCGGCGGCCATACGCCGGTTAACGTGGACGTAAGGATCATCGCCGCCACACACCAGGACCTGGAGGGACTGGTGAGCCAGGGGCTATTCCGTGAAGACCTTTTCCATCGACTGAACGTGATTCGTATTCATATACCGCGACTGTCCGAACGGCGCGTGGATATTCCCCGACTGATGCAATATTTTTTCCAACAGGCGGCGGAGGAACTGGGGGGGGAAACCAAGGTTCTGCTACCCGAAACCGAAGCTTTCCTTACCGGGCTGGATTGGCCGGGCAACGTAAGGCAACTGGAAAATACCTGTCGCTGGATTACGGTAATGGCCTCCGGGCGCGAAGTGCACCTGAGTGACCTGCCGCCGGAGCTGGGTAAGGACAGCAGCCCCGTGGCTGAATCAGAAGCTTCGGACTGGCGCGACCTGCTACATCGCTGGGCGCGCAACGAATTGGTACAGGGCAAGCATCATATACTGCAGGAGGCGACTCCCGCCTTTGAAAAGGTCATGATAGAAGTCGCTCTGCAACACTCCCAGGGCCGCAAACGCGACGCGGCCGAGTTGCTGGGGTGGGGCCGTAATACCCTCACCCGCAAGATCAAGGACCTGGAGCTGGGGCTGTAGACAGCTGGCGGCGCAGAGCTGCCGCCGTTACCATGAGCCCATGCTGAGCATTGTCCTGTACCAGCCGGAGATACCCCCGAATACCGGCAATATCATTCGCCTGTGTGCCAATACGGGTTGCTCATTGCACCTGATCGAGCCTCTGGGTTTCGAACTGGACGACAAACGCATGCGGCGCGCCGGGCTGGATTACCGTGAGTTCGCCAATATAACCCTGTACCCCGACCTGCCGGCGTTTCGGCAACAACACCCGCAATCCCGTCTGCTGGCGATCACCACCAAAGGGCAGATCGGCTATCACCAGGTGCAGTACCGGGACGATGATGCCCTGCTATTCGGCCCGGAAACCCGCGGCCTGCCCCAGGAAATTCTCGAAGAGATAGGGCCCAAGGCCTGCCTGCGCATTCCCATGATGCCCGAAAGTCGCAGCCTGAACCTCAGTAATGCGGCTGCCCTGGTGGCCTATGAGGGACTGCGGCAACTGGCTTTCCCGGACCTCGATTGAGTCTCGCCCCGGAATAATGTGTAAGCGCTTACTACCATTATAGAATAATAAATAAGCTGCTTTGGACATTAGCGGGGCGGTGTTTTTCAATCTGGCGGTCCCGGGCGGGAAGGTGTTTTGCAGTCTAGCGGTCCCGGGCGGGAAAGTGTTTCTCAGTCGCGGCACGCTAATAGCATGGGGTGGAAACATTTACCCCCCCCGCCCAACGAAGTGCGTGTGCGTTACAAAACGCGGGGGAGAAAGTAGAACGGCTTTTTTGCAACACATTTACAGAGTGTTTTAGGAGCATAACCGTGCTAGAGGGCGGGCGCAAACAGGTTTTTAAACACAAGAAAATAGTTGGGCGGCAGACAA
>JARFQU010000008.1 GCA_029287595.1 Halioglobus sp.
GATAGTCCACGGCAAGGGCCAGAATGGGGCGGAGCGCGAAAGCAGCTCGATTCTCAAGGGCTGCACCAATCACTGGTTGCGCGAACTGGAGATCGTCCAGGCTTTCCACAGCGCCCAACCCCGCCACGGCGGCACCGGCGCAGTCTACGTGCTGCTGAAAAAAAGCGAAGAAAAGAAACGCGAGAACCGCGAGAAGTTCACCAAGGGCAGGGTGCCTTACGACCCGCCTTAGTCGGTCTTTCCCGTCAGGCACTCTCCCAACGCCATTGGAACCACGCAAAAAGATTTTGTAGTGGCTGTTTGAGAAATTTCTAACCGGCCCCGGCAGACTGCAATATCTCGGCATATTCCGCGCCATGGCGGTGGCTGGAGACGATCTCCAGTACCGTGCGGCCATCGCGTCCGGTGGCGTTGGGGTCGCGCTTCTGCGCAGTGAAAAACTGCAGGAACAGCTCGAAATCCGAGGCGCGCATGCTCTGGTAGGCCTTCATCAGCATGTGGAAATCCTCATTGCCGCCGTCGTGAGGACGCACCTGCAGGAAACTTTTAACGTGGTCCTCCGTCCAGACCTCGTCCAGTACCTTTTCCTTGTCTTTTCTCATCGCCAATGCCTCACTGCAATTTCTTCGCCAGTAACTGGTTAACCATCTGCGGGTTCGCCTGGCCTTTGGAAAGTTTCATTACCTGGCCGACAAAATAACCCACCAGTTTCTTACGCTTGCCCTCATCGGCTGCCAGGTATTGCTCCACCTGGGCCGCGCTATTGGCGATGACTTCATCTACCATTGATTCCAGTTCGCCGCTGTCACTGACCTGCTTCAGGCCGCGGGCCTCGATAATCGCGTCGGCGCTGCCCTCGCCCTGCCACATCGCCTCGAACACCTGCTTGGCGATTTTACCCGAGATGCTGTTGTCCAGGATACGGGCGATCAGGCCAGCCAGGTTGGTGGCCGAGACCGGGCAGCTGGCCAGTTCCAGTTCCCCGCGGTTCAGTTGCCCCAGCAACTCTACCTGTACCCAGTTGGCGGCGATTTTGGCATCGCCGCAGCCCGCCACCACAGCTTCAAAATAGTCCGCCAATTCGCGGCTGTCCGCCAGCACGTTGGCATCGTAGTTGCCCAGACCGTATTGCTGTACAAAGCGGTCGCGCTTCTGGGTGGGCAGCTCCGGCAATTGCTGGCGCAGGGCCTCGACGTAGCTGTCGTCGATCACGATCGGCAACAGGTCAGGTTCGGGGAAATAGCGGTAGTCGTTGGCGACTTCCTTGCTGCGCATGGAACGCGTTTCATTTTTGTCGGCATCGTATAGCCGGGTTTCCTGCACGATAGTACCGCCATCTTCCAGGATATCCGCCTGGCGCTCGAACTCGTGGTGAATGGCTTTCTCCACGAAACGGAAAGAGTTGACGTTCTTGATCTCTGCTCGCGTGCCCAGGGTGTCGGCACCCATCGGGCGCAGGGAGATATTGATATCGCAGCGCATCGAACCCTCGGACATGTTGCCGTCGGAGATGCCCAGGTAGGTTACCAGGCTGTGCAGGGCCTTGAGGTAAGCCACCGCTTCCTCCGCGCTGCGAATATCCGGTTCGGAGACGATCTCCAGCAAGGGCGTGCCTGCCCGGTTCAGGTCTATGCCGCTCTGGCCGTGATAGTCCTCGTGCAGGGACTTGCCCGCATCCTCCTCCAGGTGTGCCCGGGTAATGCCTATGTTCCGGGTGCTGCCGTCCTCCAGTTGGATTTCAAACTCACCGCGCCCCACTATCGGGTGCTGGAACTGGCTGATCTGGTAGCCCTTGGGCAGGTCCGGGTAAAAGTAGTTCTTGCGGTCGAATACCGAGCGCATACCGATTTCCGCCCCTATCCCAAGGCCGAACAGCACCGCGTAGCGCACCGCCTTTTCATTGAGTACCGGCAGCATGCCGGGCATGGCCAGGTCTACCGCGCTGGCCTGGGTGTTGGGCTGGGCGCCGAAGGTGGTGGGCGAGCCAGAAAAAATCTTGGATTGGGTGGCCAGTTGCAGGTGTACTTCCAGCCCGATAACAGTTTCCCACTGCATTACGCCGCTCCCCCCGCTATCGATGCCGGTCGGCGCAGGTGCCAATCGGTGGCCTGTTGATATTGGTGTGCCACGTTCAGCAGGCGGGATTCGTCAAAATGGCGGCCTATCAATTGCAGGCCTACCGGCTTGTCGTCGACAAAACCGGCGGGAACCGACATCCCGGGCAGCCCGGCCAGGTTCACCGCCAGGGTATAGACGTCTTCCAGGTACATGGATACCGGGTCATCCGACTTGGCGCCCAGGGCGAAGGCCGGACCGGGTGTGGTGGGTCCCGCGATAATGTCCACCTGTTCGAAGCAGTGCATAAAGTCCTGCTTGATCAGCCGGCGCACCTGCTGCGCCTTCTTGTAATAGGCGTCGTAGTAACCGGCAGAGAGGGCATAGGTGCCCACCAGGATGCGCCGTTTTACCTCGTCGCCGAAACCCTCTTCACGGGTGCGGGTATAAAGATCATGCAGATCCACAGGATCCGCGCAGCGATGACCGTAACGCACACCGTCAAAGCGCGACAGGTTGGTAGAGGCCTCGGCGGGCGCGATCACATAGTAGGTGGGTATGGTGAGATGACTGTTGGGCAGCGATACTTCCACCAGGGTTGCCCCCAGCGCCTCGAGTTCCTTCAGGGCGGCATCGATTTGCCCGGCGGTGGCGTTATCGAGCCCCTCGCCGAAATATTCTTTGGGCAGGCCGATGCGCAGGCCGTCGATCTGCCTTGCCAACTGTGCCGTGTAATCCTCGGTGGGTTCAGGGGAGGAGGTGGAGTCCAGGGGGTCGTGCCCCGCCATGGCGTTCAGCAGCAGTGCGCAGTCCTGGGCACTGTGGGCCATGGGGCCCGCCTGGTCCAGGCTGGAGGCAAAAGCCACCATACCCAGGCGCGAGACCCGACCATAGGTGGGTTTCAGTCCGGTAATGCCGCAAAAGGCCGCCGGTTGGCGGATTGAGCCCCCGGTGTCAGTGCCGGTGGCCGCTGGCGCCAGCAGCGCCGCCACGGCGGCTGCGGAGCCCCCGGAAGAGCCTCCGGGCACCAGGTTTGTGTCCCAGGGGTTGCGCACCGGGCCGTAATAGCTGCTTTCATTGGACGAGCCCATGGCGAACTCGTCCATGTTGGTCTTGCCCAGGGTCACTGCGCCCTCTGCGTTGAAGCGCTTGATCAGGGTGGCGTCATAAGGGGGGATAAAGTTATCCAGCATGCGCGAGCCACAACTGGTGCGCATGCCATCGGTGCAGAAAATATCCTTATGCGCGATCGGAATACCCGTGAGGGCCCCGGCATCGCTGGCGGCAAGCCGCGCATCTGCGGCAGTAGCAGCGGCCAGGGCGGCCTCCTCATCCACGCTGATGAAGCTATTGAGCTGCTCATCCAGGGCGCCGATCCGGTCGAGGAAGCAACGCGTCAGCTCGGCGCTGGAGAAGCTCTTGTCGCGTAACCCGGCCATCAGCTGGGCAACAGTTCTGTCATGCATATCGGTAAATCCTGATGCGGTGGTCGCCGCTTAATCGATAACTTTGGGGACCAGGTAGAGGCCGTCCTCGACCGCGGGGGCAATGGCCTGGAATGCTTCGCGGCGATTGCTCTCGGTTACCTCGTCCGGGCGCAGTATCTGGGTGGCATCCAGGGGATTGGCCATAGGCTGGACTTCGCTGGTGTCCACGGCCTGCAGTTGGTCCACCATGCGCAGGATTTCCGTGATGCGCTGGGTCACCTGGCCAATCTGGCCCTGGTCGATGCGGATACGCGCCAATTCCGCAATCTTTTCTATATCGTCTTGCTCAATAGCCATGCTGTATAAACCGGAGAGAAAAAACGCCTCAGTGGGCGGCAGGGGGCGTAAACTTATCACATTTGCGCCTTGCCCAAAATCCCCCCTGTTGATACAGTTGCGGCATTAATACAGTGCCAAAAAAAAATCGTATCCGCCCCGCATCCCGGCTGGGATTGGCAGGCAGCCAGGGAAGCATGCAGGACTCCCCCATGAGGAGTTCCCCGTGGTATTCACAAGGTAGTAAGACTTAATGCTGAAAAAATTGCGTGGAGTGTTCTCCAACGATCTCTCTATAGATCTGGGCACCGCCAACACCCTGATATACGTGCGAGACAAAGGAATAGTTCTGGATGAGCCGTCGGTAGTGGCGATCCGCATTCATAACGGTCAGAAGACCATCGAGGCAGTCGGCATGGAGGCCAAGCGGATGCTGGGCCGTACCCCCGGGAATATTACTGCGATCCGGCCTTTGAAGGACGGCGTCATCGCAGACTTCCAGGTGACCGAGAAGATGTTGCAGCACTTTATCGCCAAGGTGCACGAGAGCAAGTTTATTCGTCCCAGTCCCAGGGTGCTGGTCTGTGTGCCGTGCATGTCTACCCAGGTGGAACGCAGGGCTATTCGCGAATCGGCCCTGAGTGCCGGTGCACGCGAGGTGCGCCTGATTGAGGAACCCATGGCCGCGGCCATCGGCGCCGGCCTGGATGTCGAGGAGGCCAGCGGCTGCATGGTGGTTGACGTTGGCGGCGGAACCACGGAAATTGCCATTATCTCTCTCAACGGCATTGTCTATCGCGACTCGGTGCGCATCGGGGGTGATCGCTTCGATGAGGCCATTGTTGCCCATGTGCGCCGCCGTTATGGCAGCCTGATCGGCGACGCTACCGCAGAGCGGATCAAGGTCGAGATAGGCTGCGCCTTCGCGGGCAGCGAGCTGCGCGAGATCGACGTGCGCGGTCGCAACCTGGCCGAAGGTGTGCCCCGCAGCTTTACCCTGAACAGCGATGAGATACTTGAATCCCTGCAGGATCCCCTGTCGTCTATTGTGCAGTCGGTTAAATCCGCGCTGGAGCAGTCGCCCCCGGAACTGGCGGCCGATATTGCCGAAAGCGGAATTGTGATCACCGGCGGCGGCGCCCTGCTGCGCGACCTGGATCGCCTGATATCCGAGGAGACCGGCCTGCCGGTGATAGTGGCTGAGGATCCGCTGACCTGCGTCGCCCGTGGGGGTGGCAGGGCGATGGAAATGATGGATCGCCGGACTATAGACCTGCTCTCCACGGAGTGACAACGGGCAGATGTCCGGCGGCAAGCGCGAAACCGGGCCACTGAGGAGCTGACATCAAGCCGCTATTCATCAAGGAGTCCACCCTGGGCCTGCGCCTGTTGCTGGCCCTGTTGCTGGTAGTGGTGCTGATTATCGCCGACCTGCGTTTTCGCAAGCTGGAAACGACCCGGTCACTACTGGATACCGTCGCCACGCCTATCTACTGGATCGCCGACCTGCCCACCCGCCTGGGTGACTGGAGCGATACCCATATCCAGTCGCGCACCGATCTCCTGGAAGAAAATGAGCGCCTGCGCCGGGAGAATCTGGTGGTCCAGGGCCGCTCCCACCAGATGTCTTCCCTGCAGGCGGAGAACGTGCGCCTGCGCGGGCTGCTGAATTCGTCTGCCATACTGCGCGACGACGTGCTGGTGGCCGAACTGATCGGCGTCTCGCCGGACCCTATGCGCCATCAACTGGTGCTGAACAAGGGCGAAGTGGACGACGTGTTTGTCGGCCAACCCCTGATCGATGCCGCCGGCCTGATGGGTCAGGTGGTGGAGGTCGGCGTCAGCAACTCGCGGGTCCTGCTCATTACTGACGCCACCCATTCCATACCGGTGCAAGTCAATCGCAACGGCGTGCGAGCCATCGCGGAGGGTACCGGATCCCTGGGCACTCTTGAAATACGGCATGTTTCCGCGACCACCGATATTCGCGAGGGCGACCTGCTGGTCACTTCAGGTCTTGGCGGGCGCTTTCCGGTGGGCTACCCGGTGGCTGTGGTCAGCGTGGTCGAACGCGACCCGGGACAGGCCTTCGCCCGGATCCTGGCCGTGCCCAGTGCCGCCCTGGATCGCAGCCGCCACGTGCTGCTGGTATTCACCGATGATCCGGAACAGGATGGCTGACCCTTGGAGAACGAGGGCGCGCGCGGCTACTGGGTAATTCTGCTGACTTTCACGCTGGCTTATGTGCTGGCGGTATTGCCCTTGCCCCAGTGGTTGATGTGGGCGCGTCCCGAGTGGGTGGCGCTGGCACTGGTTTACTGGACTATAGCGCTGCCGCATCGTGTGGGTATTTTTACTGCACTGCTACTGGGCGTGGGACTGGACGTACTGGAAGGAGCGGTGATAGGGCAGAATGCTTTCGCCCTGGTGGTGGTCGCCCTGCTGTCGCTGATACTTTACCAGCGCCTGCGTGTTTACAGTTTGGCGCAGCAGTCGGGCGTGGTATTCGTGCTGGTTGGTATCAACCAGTTGGTGTGCCAGTGGGTGCAGAATCTTGAAGGTGCGGGAGCGGGTGCGGCCAGCCTGCTGTTTTTGCTGCCGGCCCTGTCCAGTGCGCTGATCTGGCCGGTGGCGCTGCACCTCTTGCGCGGCTTGCGCCGCCACTACAGGGTCAGCTGAGATGACTCCCCGGCCTCTGGTACTGGCGTCCGCCTCACCGCGGCGGCGGGAGCTGTTGCAGCAACTGGGTATGGAGTTCGTTTGCCATCCCGCTGAAATAGACGAAACTCCTGTGCCGGGTGAGCAGCCCACTGCTTATGTGCGGCGCATGGCGCAGGAAAAAGCCGAGACAGTCGTGCAACGCTATATCCCTGCTGAGCAACTGGTGCTGGCTGCGGATACCACCGTAGTGATAGACGACCTGGTGCTGGGTAAGCCGCGGGACATGGCAGATGGTATGGCGATGCTGCAGCGCCTCAGCGGGCGCAGCCATACCGTGTTCACGGCGGTGTGCCTGAGCAATGGCGCCAATCAACGCTGTGAAGTGGTGGCGACCCAGGTGAGTTTTGTCGAACTGTCACCCCGGAACTGCGCCGCCTACCTGGCGACCGACGAACCCTGGGACAAGGCTGGCGCCTATGCCATACAGGGGCTGGGAGGGGCATTGGTCAGCGGTATCCGCGGTAGCTACAGCAATGTGGTGGGCCTGCCCCTGAGTGAAACCTGGCAGATGCTCAGGGAATTTGGTGTGGCCACTGCCCTGGAGGGGGGTCAGTGAGTGAAGAAATCCTGGTAAATGTCACCCCTATGGAGACCAGGGCAGCGCTGGTAGGCCATGGGGTGACACAGGAAATCCAAATCGAGCGCGCGGCCAGCCGCGGTATGCTCGGCAATATTTACGTGGGCAAGGTAGTGCGGGTGCTGCCCGGTACGCAGTCAGCCTTTGTCGATATTGGCGCGCAGCGTAACGGCTTTATCCACGTTTCCGATATTCAGGGCGCCACAGGCAGTGGTCACGAGGGGCGCGATCGCGAACCGGTCGATATTCGCGATGCTGTGCACGAAGGAAAAAAGTTGATCGTGCAGGTCACCAGGGAGCCGCTGGGCAATAAGGGCGCGCGCCTGACCACGCAGTTGTCCCTGTCCACCCGCTACCTGGTACTGATGCCCCAGACCGGGCACATCGGTATATCCCGGTTGATCGATGACGCGCCGGAGCGTGAGCGCCTGCAACAGGTTTTGTCGCAGAGCCTGGCGGCGGAGGATATGAGCACTATTGGCGGATTCATCCTGCGCACTGCGGCGCAAGGCGCCGGGACCGAAGAGCTCCGAGCAGATTTACGCTTCCTCAAACGCCTGTGGGAGTCGGTGTCGCGTCGCGGCAAGGCAGCGACCAAGGTGCGGTTGCTGTATGGCGACCTGCCACTGCAACTGCGCATCGTGCGCGATCTGGCGCGACCCTCGGTGGAGCGCATCCTGGTCGATAGCCAGGAGAGCTTTCTCGCCTTGCAGACATTTTGCGAGGACTATATCCCCGAGGTCGCCGGCTTACTGGAACACTACCACGGAGATCGGCCGCTGTTTGACCTGCACGCTGTAGAGGACGAAATCCAGCGGGCCCTGGCGCGCAGGGTGGAATTGCGTTCAGGTGGCTACCTGGTCATAGACCAGACCGAGGCCATGACCACTATCGACGTCAACACCGGCTCCTATGTCGGCCAGGACCAGCTCGAAGAGACCCTGTTGCAGACCAACCTGGAGGCGGCCTCGGTCCTGGCGCGGCAACTACGCTTGCGCAATCTCGGGGGAATAATTGTTGTCGACTTCATCGATATGCAGGACCAGCGGCACCGACAACAGCTGCACCACGCGCTGGAGACAGCCATGCAGCGAGATCCTGCGCCCTCCCGGATTACCGGCGTATCAGAATTGGGGTTGATACAGATGACCCGCAAGCGCAGCCGGGAGAGCCTGGCCCACACCTTGTGTGAGGAATGCCCGGCATGTCAGGGTCGCGGTATCCAGAAGAGCGCGCAGAGTGTCTGCTATGACATCATGCGGCAGATCATGAGAGACGCCCGTGCCAGTGACCGGGATACGCTGATGGTACTGGCGGCCCAGGTGGTAGTGGACCGCCTGCTGCAGGAGGAAGCGGACAATGTGTCGAATCTGGAAGGATTTATCGGCAAGACGATCAGTTTTCGCGCGCAGCCGGGCTATTCTCAGGAACACTTCGACATCGTGTTACTCTAAACTATAAGTCAGTGACGGCTGCGCACGTCCTAAATCCTTGAATCAGCTTTCGCGGAACCACTTTTGCAAAGATCCATTTTTCACCGGCTGAGCAGCATACTCTGGGTTTTGATCGTAACCGGGGTGGTGCTGTTGGCCATCTATGTCAGCGTCGGGCGTACGCTGGTGTCGAATGTGGGTGCCTACAAGGGCGCCATCCTGCAGGAGCTGAACAGCCGCGTGCCGTTTACGGTCGATGCGCAGGGGGTGTCGGGCGAGTGGCACTCTTTTACCCCGGTGATCGTGCTCAGTGGACTGCGTCTGAGTGTGGATGGCAGCAATGAATCACCACTGGTTTTGTCGGAGGGGCGCATCGGCATCGACGTGCTCAACAGCCTGCGCACCCGCAGCCTGCAGATGACGCGGCTGGCCCTGGATGAACTGAGCCTGCGTGGCCGGCTAACGGAACAGGGCCGCTTCAGTATTGAGGGTTTCGATGGCGGCGGCGAGATCGGTGAGTGGTTGCGCGAGTTCCTGATCAGTGTCGAATTTGTTGCGTTGCGACGCAACACCTTGAAGCTGACATTGCCAGGTGGCGAGATACGCGATCTCGACCTGTCCCTGCGCCTGGAACGAGATGGCAGTTACCGGCGTCTGGAAATAAGCCTCAACTCCAGCAAGGGTGCACGTATCGACATGCTCGGAGAGGGTGTGGGCAGCCCTTTCGAACCCGAGGTTTTCGATGGTGACCTGTATGTGGATATCACTACGGGCGATCTGGGTGCAATGCAGGACATGCTGGCCAGCCGGTTGCCTGGCATCTGGGCAGATGGGGCGCTGGACCTGGAATTATGGTTGTCATGGGATAATGGCGAGCCGGGTCTGTTGGCCAGGGTGGAGGCTACCGACCTGGTCGTAAAGGGCAAGGATGATGCCTGGCAGGTGCCGCTTGACAGGGTATCCCTGGAGGCCGAGTTCATTCGTGGCGGGGACCGTTGGACGGTGTTTGCTACAGATACGCAACTGGAACACGATGGCGTGGTGGTGCAACTGCCTCAGGTTCAGCTGGATGCCTGGGGGCGGGCGCTGCGGGTGCGCGCTGCTAACCTTCCGCTGGAGCCTGTTAGCCAGTTGGTCACCGGCGTTGAGGCGCTTCCTGCAAAACTGGTAAATGTCTTTAGCGAATTGCAGCCGCGCGGCACCCTCAACGCCCTGCAGTTAAGTTTTGGCGATATGGGTAAGCCGGCGTCTGATTGGGAAGTGGAGGGCCGCTTCAATGATCTGGTAGTCAATTCCTGGCATGGTGCCCCCGGCGTCACTTCAGGCAGGGGTTATTTCCAGATATTGCCTAATGGCGGTACCGTGATGTTGGATAGCCAGAATCTGGCGATGGACTTTCCCGGCCTGTATAGCGAGCCGCTTTTCTACCACGAACTGTTCGGCACGTTATATCTCGATTGGGACAGTGAACTGCTGCGGCTGAGTAGTGATCTGATGACAGCCAGGGGGGATGAAGGCACCGCTACGGTGCTGTTTGGGCTGGATATCCCCCTGGTGCCCAGTGACATCGGCCTGGAAATGGAGCTGTTGGTCGGGCTGAAGAACTCGCACCCTATCCACCGGGCCAAGTATGTTCCCAATGTACTGAGTCAAACACTGCGCGACTGGTTGAGTGCCAGTATCGGTGAAGGTGTTATTGAGCAAGGTGCTTTCCTCTGGCGCGGTGCCCTGCGGCGTGGCTCCGGCTCCCTGCGCAGTGTGCAGTTAGCCTTCAATCTCAGCGATACCAGCATCGATTACCACCCGCTATGGCCACCGGTGAAGGTGCAGACAGGTGTTGTGCTGATTGACGATGCCGATGTCAGTGTCTGGGCCAACCAGGCGGATTTATATGCCTCGCGCATCGGACACCTGTCCGCTGAGACCTGGCTGGATGCGCAGGGACAGATAATGCTGGCGGTAAATGCCCGCCTGCGGGGCCCGGCAGAAGATGGCCTGGCGGTACTGAATGACTCGCCTATCAATGACCTGGTCAAGGGCACCTTCCAGGATTGGAGCCTCTCGGGCCAACTCGAAATCGATCTGCAACTGCAGATGAATCTCAGCGATAAGGCCGTACCGCCCCAGGTAGAAGTTGCCACGCGCTGGCAGCAGGTCGATATGGGGATTTCCCCGGGAAATCTGCAGCTGCGAGGCATCAGTGGCGACTTCAGCTACAGCTCCTCCCGCGGCTTCAGCTCAAATGGGCTGGAGGGATTGTTATGGGACAAATCCTTTAGCGCGGCGGTCTCGCAACAGCACACCGCTGGCGCGCAGCGTTACGACCCGGCTCGTTCACTCACCGAGGTGGTAGTGACCAGCCGGGTGGATATGGCTGACGTGCAGGGCTGGCTGGAATTGCAGTCACTGGCATTTGCCACCGGCGAAACTGCCGCCGAGGTGCGCGTGCAGGTCGCTCCCGGAGAACCGCCGTTGTTGCTGGTAGAAACTGATCTGGTCGGTATCAACCTGGATTTCCCCGCCCCCTGGACCAAGGCGGCGGAACAGGCGCTGTCTTTCCAACTGCAGTTGCCCCTGGGGGTGCCGGGGGCGGTCATGGAGATGCGGCTGGCTCCGGAGTTGGCCGTGCACCTGGATCTGCGCGACGGGGGACTGTACAGCGCAGTAGTGGCCTTCAACGAAGAACCGGGTGCCCTGCAGCCTGGCGTGTTGCGCATAAGTGGTAATACGGCCCTGGTGCAGGGCGACCAGTGGATGGAGTTCATCAACACGTATTTTGCCGCCGGGTGGGAAGCGGAGAGTACCGGCGGTGTAACCGCTGCGACCGCCGCCGTCGAAGAAGACCCGCTTGCGCCCGGTCGGCAGTCGTCTGCGTCGGACCCTGGAACGGCTGAGTCTGAGGCTGAGCTGGAGGGTAGCGGTTTTACCGTTGATATTGCCGATGTGCATACCGATAGGCTGGAAATATGGGGCCAAACCCTGGATGACGTGAATTTCAGCCTGCGCCTGGACCAGCGTAAATGGTTGCTGCAGGCCCGGACCGACTGGGTGCAGGGCGAGTACTTGCAGGTGCGTGGGAACCCGGTAGCGGTGCTGGGGCTCACGCGTCTGGATCTCGACGGCTTGAAACAATTGCGCCTGGAGACTGCAGAAGACCAACCGGAGGGCGAGTCCCGGCCGCTGGAACTGCCGGATATGGATATCAGCATAGCGCGCCTGCATCAGGGAAAGTCTGATTGGGGCAAATTGAATTTTGGCCTGCGCAGCAACGGGGCAACCCTGATGGCCCGGGATGTCAGTGGTGAAATTGCCGGGCTGCGCCTGGGGCAACCGGATGCCGGGCAGTTGCTGTGGCGGCAGGGCGCGGACAGCCTTAGCAGCCTGCAGCTGGGCTTGCAGTTTGATGACCTCGGTAAGACCCTGGTGCGTTTTGGTTATGAGGAAATCCTGGAAACTGAAAGCGGGCGTTTTGATCTCGACCTGCAGTGGCCGGGAGCGCCCCAGGCATTCTCGCTACTGCAAGGTCAGGGCAGTGTGTCGGTGGCGATCGAACAGGGGCGTTTCCTGGAGGCACCCTCGGGCGCCAGCGGTACCCTGAAGGTGGTTAACATTCTGAACCTCGCGGATATCGTGCAGCGTCTCAGCCTGTCTCATATGTTTGAGTCAGGTATCCCATTTGACAGTGTCGAGGGAGAGGTGTTTCTGCACTCAGGTGCAATCGAGGTTGCCGGGATGGAGGTTAAGGGCCCCAGCAGCTTCCAGTTCAGCGGTGTTGCAGACGTCGCCCGTCGTAGCATGGACGGGGAGTTGGTGGCGACACTGCCGGTGGCCAATAACCTGCCCTGGGTGGCGGCGTTTGTTGCCAGCCTGCCGGTGGCCGCCGGCGTGTACGTGGTCAGCAAAGTGCTGCAAAAACAGGTGAATCGCTTATCCAGTGCGGTATACAGCGTGACCGGTTCCTGGGATGACCCCCAGGTTGAATTCGAGCATATTTTTGACTCTTCCGGTACGCGTATTGCCGGTGCGGCCGCCGCAGTAGAAGCTGAGCGGGGCTCTTTCCTCGCGCCAGACCCCAATACGCCCCCATCGCCGGTGGGTGCGCCGGATTCGCGGGACACGACGCCGGCGTTACCCTAGTCCCGCTTTAGTTCCCGCAGATACTTGAATAGCTTGCGGCTGGCTGCGGGAGGTTTGTTGCGGGCTATTTCCCGTTGGTGCTGCAGTACCAGTTGTCGCAGTTGCTGCCGATCCGCCTGGGGCCAGCGCTGCATGACCAGTTCCACGCCGCTGACCCCGGCTTGCAGTATCTCCTCGCGCAATTGTTCCAACTGGTGAAACGTGTCGTTGTCCTGTTGCCGAGCCTGGTGCATTGACTCCAGGGCCTGCTCGATAGCGGTGGCGTCGATATCGCGCATCAATTTGCCAATGAACTGCATGTGTCGGCGTCGGGCACTGTTACTGCGTATCTGCCTTGTCTCGCGTATTGCTTGCAATAAACGCTCGTCCTCGACCGGCACCCTGTCGAGTTGTTTGTCGTTCAGGGCAACCAGCGATTCACCCAATTGCTGTAGTGCGAGCATCCGGCGCTTGAGCGCGCTCTTGCTGGGCGCCTGGTCCGAAGGCTCTTCGCTGTTATGGTCCTTCGGCTCAGGCATAGAACAGTGTCGCCAGGCCCAGGAAGGAGACGAAGCCGACCACGTCGGTCACGGTGGTTAATACCACTCCGCCCGCCAGGGCCGGATCGATTTTTGCCCTGGTCATCAGCAGTGGTATTACTGCGCCGGTCAGGGCGGCGGTGATCAGGTTGATGACCATCGCCGCGGCTATAATCAGGCCGATATGCCAGTCTTCAAACCACACTGAGGCGGCGACAGCGACCACCGATGCCCACAGCAGACTATTGATTATACCGATCAACAATTCCCGGTTGACCAGCCACAGCTGGTTGTTTCTTCCTACCTGTCCCATGGCGATGCCGCGAATCAGTACAGTGAGTGTCTGGGTTCCCGCTATACCGCCCATGGAGGCAACGATAGGCATCAGCACCGCCAGTGCCACGACTTTTTCAATGGTGTCCTGGAATAGATTGATCACTGAGGAGGCGACAAACGCTGTGGCCAGGTTGATCCCCAGCCAGACAGCGCGGCGCGGCGCGGCGCGTGAAACCGGGGCAAAGGTGTCCTCCTCCTCGTCGAGACCGGCCATGGACATAAAGGAGTGATCCGCATCCTCGCGGATGACGTCGACCACGTCGTCAATGGTGATGCGCCCCAGCAGGCGGCCAGAAGCGTCCACTACCGGAGCCGAAACCCAATCATTGCGCTCGAACAGTCGCGCGACTTCGGTATCGCTGGCGTCGACAGGGATCGGCTCGACATCGGTTTCCATCATTTCACGCACTGATACCAGCGGGTCAGATACCAGCAGCGTGCGCAGCGAGAGCAGTCCGATAAACTGATCGGAGCGATTGACCACAATGAGGTTGTCGGTCATGGGGGGTATTTCATCGTGGCGACGCAGGTAGCGCAGCACGACTTCCAGTGTCAGCCTGGCTCGAATGGTGATGGTGTCGGTATTCATCAGGCCGCCGGCGCAGTCATCCGGGTAGTGCATCACCTTTTCCAGGCGTGACCGATCCTGGTGATCCATGGCGTTGAGCACTTCCTGGGTGATGCGGTCGGGCACCTGTTGCAGGATGTCCGCGACGTCATCGTCTTCCAGGTCCTCGGTGATCATCGCCACCTCGGCGGCGTCCATGTCACTGAGGAAATGTGCCCGCAGCTCGTCGCTCAACTCCCCCAGGACCTCACCTTCCTGGTCCACCTCTACCATCTGCCACAGGATGTGGCGATATTTAGGGGGGGAGGATTCCAGCAGGTGTGCGACATCCGCCGGCGACAGGCCGTTAAGCATGCGGCGTACGTCCAGGAAGGTGCCGCTTTCCAGTGCCGCGCTCAGCCTGTCCAGGGACTTCTGGGATGTCGCTAGTGTCTTGTCCATTTTGCTATACCAGAGGTCCTCTCAGTGCAGCTTGCCCGAGGGGGCGATTATCCGGTAAAGCAGGTTTTACAACAACGTGATTAGTTACGGATTTGCCGGCTATTCCGCCTCATCAAAGCGGTTGTTGATGAGCGTCTGTAATGCTTCCAGGGCGGCTGCCTCGTCGCTGCCGTCGATCTGCAAATCCAGTACTGTGCCCTTGCCGGCCGCCAGCATCATGATCGACATGATACTTTTACCGTCCACCAGTTCCCCGTCCTTGCCGGTACGGATGCTGCTGGAAAAAGCCGCGGCGCAGCTGACGAACTTGGCCGCCGCGCGGGCGTGCAGCCCGAGCTTGTTGATGATGGTTACCTGGGTCTGGATCATCTGCCTACTGCAGTTCCCTGTGTCTGACCTGAAGGGCCGGGTAGAGCGCACTGTAGTGCTGGTAGAGGCGCTCGGCCAGGTATACTGACCGATGTTGGCCACCGGTACAACCCAGGGCGACGGTCATGTAGCTGCGGTTGCTGTCGCGGTAGCGCGGTAGCCAGGTGTCCAGGTAGTGGCACACGTCGCGATAGAACTCGGCGGTGAGGGGTTGTGATTCGAGGAAGGCCTGCACCTCCGGATCGAGGCCGGTTTTCATACGCAGTTCCTTTACCCAGTGCGGGTTGGGCAGCATGCGCACATCGAATACCAGGTCGGCGTCCGCCGGTACCCCACGCTTGAAGCCAAAAGATTGCACCAGTACCGACATGCTGCTGGTGGCGTCACTGAGCAGGCGCTGGCGGATGGTGTCGCGCAGTTCATAAATGGTCATCTGGCTGGTATCCAGTACCAGGGAAGCACTGGCATAGATGTGTTCCAGCAGATGTCGCTCCTTGTCGATAGCCTCAGCCAGGGGCATACTGTCGCTGCTTATTGGATGGCGCCTGCGTGTCTCGCTGAAGCGCTTGATCAGGGTGCTGTCCTGGGCGTCCAGGAACAGGATCCGGGTTTCGACCGCGTCCGGCAGCGAGGCCAGGATGGCGCTGAAATTTTCCAGGTCCTGCCAGGCGTTGCGGGCATCGATACACACCGCCGTGCCTTGAAAATGGTCGAAATCGCCACGGCTCACCTCATTAATCAGCGCTGGCAGCAGTGCTGCGGGAAGGTTGTCGATGCAGTAGTAGCCTTCGTCTTCCAACTGGTGCAATGCGGTACTCTTGCCGGAGCCGGAACGACCGCTGATGATGATCAGTTGCATGGTGTTCAGGCGCTCTGGCTGCTGGCCAGGCGAAACAGTGACTGGTCGTCGCCGGCGTCGCGCAGGCGCTGGCAGAAGTCCCTCTGGCTGAACAGTCGCGCTACCTGTGCCAGGATGTCCAGGTGTTCCTGGTGGGCTTCTTCGGGTACCAGTAATACGAATAGCAGGTCTACCGGATGGTCGTCCGGGGCATCGAAGTCGATTGGGTCGGCCAGTGTCAGCAGCGTCCCCAGGGGCTTTGGACACCTACCCGCGCGGCAATGGGGAATCGCGATGCCGCCGCCCAGCCCGGTGCTGCCGAGCTTCTCCCTGGCTATCAGGTGGTTGAAAATGTCATCGTAATCAAGCTCCGGCTGGTCGTCGCTGATGATTTTTGCCACTGTTTCAAACAATCTTTTTTTGCTGACGCCGGGCGCGCCATATACGGTGCGCGCCGGGGACAGGATATCGCTGAGGTCTTGCATAGGAGGTGGACTCAATGCCCTCGATGCTTTTGTTTATGCTTGATCAACTGGCGGTCGAGTTTATCTGCCAGGGCATCGATGGCCGCATACATGTCTTCAGATTCCGCATGGGCGAAAATGTCGGCGCCGGAGATATGCAGTGTGGCCTCGGCTTTTTGCACCATTTTTTCCACGATCAGGGTCACCTGGGTGTTGGTGATCTGGTCAAAATGTCGTTGTAGTCGTTCGAATTTGCTCTCCACGTACTCCCGCAGTGGCTCGGTGACTTCTACATGGTGACCGCTGACATTCAGTTGCATAACTAGCTCCTTTGTTGTGAAACCGGACGAGTCCGGTACCGGCAATACCGGATTTGAGCTGCACAGGATGCACATGTCATATCCTGTTGCAGTTTAACCTTGATTCTAGACCAATCTCTTGCGTTCGTTGGACGGAGGTATCATCAGGGTGTCCCGGTACTTGGCTATCGTGCGCCGGGCCACCTGGATACCCTGGCCCTCCAGCAGTTGGGCGATCTTGTTGTCGCTCAGTGGCTTGCGTGGGCTTTCCGCCGCCACCAGTTTCCTGATCAGCGCGCGAATGGCGGTAGAGGAGCATTCTCCCCCCGCGGTGGTTGCCACGTGACTGGAGAAAAAATACTTCAGCTCGAAAATTCCGCGCGGTGTATGCATGTATTTTTGCGTGGTCACCCTGGAAATGGTCGACTCGTGCATTTCCACCAGCTCCGCTATGTCATGTAGTACCAGCGGCTTCATGGCCTCCTCGCCGTACTCAAGAAAGTTGCGCTGGTGCTCCACGATTTTGGTGGCCACCTTCATCAGTGTTTCGTTGCGGCTGTAAAGGCTCTTCAGAAACCAGCGCGCCTCCTGCAGGTTGTCCCGCAGGAAGGTATTGTCGGCGCTGTTGTCGGCGCGCTTGATGAGGCCGGCGTAGTTGCTGTTAATGCGCAGCTTGGGCGCAATATCGGGGTTAAGCTCAACCAGCCAGCGGCCATTTTTCTTGCTTACGAAGACATCCGGCACCACATATTCCACATCCTGCTGCACCGCGTTCTGGCCGGGGTTGGGATCCAGTGTCTGGATCAGCCCCATCACTTCCTTGAGCTGATCTTCACTGAGCCGGGTACGCCGCAGGATCTGGCTGTAGTCGCCGCTGCCCAACTGGTTGAGGTGACGGCTCAGGACAATGCGCGCCTGTTCCAGCCAGGGCGTGTCCGGCGGCAGCTGTCGCAGTTGCACCAGCAGGCATTCCTGCAGGTCGCGGGTGCAGACGCCGGCCGGTTCAAACTGTTGCAATCGGTGGAGCACTGCGACCACCTCGTCCAGCTCAATATCCAGCTCGTCGCCCAGCGACTCATGGATTTCCTCCAGCTCCGCCACCAGGCGGCCGTTGTCATCGGTAGCATCAATCAGCGCCATGGCAATCAGGCGATCGGTGTCCGATAGCCGGGTCAAGCCAAGTTGCCACATCAATTGCTCGCGTAGCGAGTCACTGCCCGCGTTGCGCGCTTCAAAATCCGCATCGGGGTAGTCGTCCTGGGAGGGCGGCGGAGCGGAGGCAGAGGGCAGTAAATCATCCCACTGGGTATCGACCGGCAGCTCCTCGGGCATCGCCATTTGCGGATCGCTGTTGTCCCAATCGGCTGTATCGGTATCGTCGGCGCCATGCTCAAGGCTCTGCATCGGGCCGTCGGAGTCAACGGAAGAGTCTTCGGCGTTGATCTCGGGGCTACCCTCGGTCTCCTCCTCGACTACCTCCAGCAGTGGGTTGCTGTCCAGTGCCTGCTGGATTTCCTGCTGTAAATCCAGCGTCGAGAGCTGCAACAAACGAATGGCCTGCTGCAGCTGCGGCGTCATCGTCAGCTGCTGGCCCAGTTTGAGTTGAAGCGATTGTTTCATGGCGGTGTGGTCAGCACTCCGTTGTTCGCCCTACTGCGGCGAATATGCAGAATCGTCAGACCAGTTTAGCCTCGGGGTGCGCCTTGTGGCAACACTTTGGCGCGGAAATTGCTTAAAGAAATAAAGTGGGTCGACAGAGCGTGTGCAGAGGCGCTGCAGCCACTGCCCTACATGCTGAAGTGATCGCCCAGATAGGTCTTGCGGACGCGCTCGTTGTCCAGCACCTCCTGTGTGGAACCAGCGGCGATAATGTGTCCCTCTCCGACAATATAGGCCTTTTCGCAGATATCCAGGGTATCGCGAACATTGTGGTCGGTGATCAAGACACCGATCCCCCGGTCCCGCAGATGGTTGATGATCTCTTTGATGTCGATGACTGAAATCGGGTCCACGCCGGCGAAGGGTTCGTCCAGCAGGATAAAGGAGGGCTCTGTGGCCAGGGCCCTGGCAATTTCGATGCGCCGGCGCTCGCCACCGGACAGCGCCTGGCCCAGGCTGTCGCGCAGGTGCTCCACATGAAACTCCTCCAACAACTCGTCGCGTCGTTGCAGGCGCTCTTTTTTGTTCAGGTCGGCGCGTGTTTCCAGTATCGCCAGGATGTTGTCTCCCACCGTCAGCTTGCGAAAGATAGAGGCTTCCTGAGGCAGGTAGCCAACACCGCGCCGGGCGCGCTCGTGCATGGTCAGAGAGGTGATGTCCTGGTCGTCGATGGTAATGCTGCCCCGGTCCGCGCGCACGATGCCGATGATCATGTAAAAGCAGGTGGTTTTGCCCGCCCCGTTGGGGCCCAGCAGTCCAACCACCTGGCCGGTGTCGATCTGCAGTGAAACGTCCTGCACGACTTCTCGCCCGCCATAGGCCTTGGCCAGGTTATTGGCTTTGAGTTGTGTCACTGGTGCTGGATTCCTGCTGATTGCTTGTGGCGGCCGCGTCATCCGCGCCCGGCATTGCTTCGTTGGGATCGACCGCTGTCGGTGCCGCGGTAACGGCCGGCGCGGTAGTGGCTTCGGGCTGCGCGCTGGGCGGGATCACGACCTGCACCCGGTTGCCTTCGCGGGCGCCATCTGAGTCCGCCTTGACCAGTTCCTCGGCGATAAAGTAGTCAATGGAGTCGCCGGTCACAATGGCCCCGTCCTGCTCGACTCGCGCCTCCGTCTTGAGGTGCACCTTTTCCTCACGCTGGTAGTACTCTATTACAAAGGCCCGCGCGTGTACCGGACCTTTCTCCATATCCGGTCGCTGGCGCATCTTCGCCGGCTTGCCCTGGGCGACAATTTTGTCCGCCTCAGCTTCGATGTGGTAGATAGTCAGGGTGTCGGCCTCGATATGCATGCTGCCCTGATTCATCTGTACGCTGCCGCTGTAGACGGTCACCCCCTGCTTTTCATCGCGCAGGGCCTTATCCGCACTGATGTGTATGGGTTGATCCCGGTCATCGGGCAGCGCCAGGCTGTGGCCGGAGCCCAGCGCCAGGCATAGCGAAAGCGGCGCCAGCAGGGGCAGGGCCAGTGCGGCGCGCCCGCTTGTGCAGCGTTTGAACATGGCGGTACTCCAGGTCCGGGAGTTATTTTTCCGGGGCTGCGCGGCGGCGCTGGCCAGGTCGTGTAATAGGGTTTTCAGCATGGGGTGAGGTTTGCATCCAGTATTAACTGGGCAACCCGGGCGGCGCGGAGGTGTGCTGTTCTCACTGTGTGTATTTCATCCTCAGGCAATCCCGGCGTGCAACAGGTCTTTGAGGTGCAGCACCCCGGTAATTTTTTCATCCTCCAGCACCACCAGCGAACTGATCTCGTTTTCTTCCATGATGCGCATCGTTTCCGCGGCAAGCATCTCCCTATCTGCAGTTTTGACCCCGGTAGTCATCAACTGTTCCATAGGCGTTGTATTGATATCCACGCGGGCGTCCAGCGCGCGGCGCAGATCGCCGTCGGTAAATATACCCGCCAGTACCCCGTTGCCGCTGCTGATGGTAGTCATACCCAGCCCTTTATTGCTGATCTCCAGCAGTGCCTCGGACAGGGTGGCACTGGGGCTTACCATGGGAACAGCGTCGCCGCTGCGCATGACATCCGCTACCTTGAGTAGCAGTTTCCTGCCCAGGGTGCCGCCGGGGTGGGAGAAGGCAAAATCGTCTGCGGTGAAACCGCGCGCCTCAAGCAGCGCTATGGCCAGCGCGTCACCCATCACCAGTGCAGTGGTGGTGCTGGAGGTCGGTGCCAGGTCCAACGGGCAGGCCTCGGTCTCCACCCCGGTGTTGAGGTGTACCTCCGATGCCTTGGCCAGCATTGACTGATCGTTGCCGGTCATGCTGATCAGGGGTACGCCCAGGCGTTTTAGCAATGGCAGCAGGGTGATGACTTCCGGCACCGCGCCGCTGTTGGACAAGGCGATCACGGCGTCGCTGGCGGTGATCATGCCCATGTCACCGTGGCTTGCTTCGCCTGGGTGTACGAAAAAAGCCGGCGTCCCGGTGCTTGCCAGTGTCGCGGCGATTTTGCATGCGATATGTCCGGACTTACCCATGCCGGTGACGATCACGCGTCCCGTTATCCCCAGCAGGCATTCGCAGGCGCGCGCAAAGTCCTCACCGATGCGCTGCTCCAGAGCGGCGACGGCTTGGGATTCCATCCTGATGGTACGCTGCGCTGATGCTGCATAGCTGCTGGCGCTGTGCCCCGACATAAAAAGACTCCGTGGTCAGAGGGTGGTGTGCAACCAGTAATAGTACAGCGCGTACGAGATCAGTAACAAGACCCCCACTATGCGCCCGAGATAAGCGTGGTCGGTGCGGGATTTACTTCGTCGTCGGCTGAAGAAAATGGCCGCCGCCAGACCCACGGTGAAAATGCTCATGGCGGGGTAATCCCGCGTCAGGATATGTGGATCCAGTACCTGTGTCGAAACGATCCCGGGGATGGCCATCACCGCCAGCAGGTTGAACAGGTTGGAGCCGATAATATTGCCCAGGGCGATCTCGGTGTGGCCGCGCAGGGCGCTGGCCACGGTCGCCGCCAGTTCCGGCAGGCTGGTGCCTATTGCCACGATGGTCAGGCCAATCACCAGTTCTGATACACCCAGTTCCTTGGCGGCAATTACCGCTCCGTATACCAGCATACGGGAGCTGCCGATTAACAGCGCGAGGCCAAGGATGAAGCTGAGCCAGGCGCGCAGTGGTTTAAGGTGTGGTAGCGCTTCCCCCTCGGCTTCTTCCGAAAGTTCAGGGTCTGCAATCTGGGTGCTTATCATGCGCCACAGCAGGATAGTCAGCCCGCCCAGCATCAGGCCGCCGTCCAGCGCGGTCAATTCTCCGTCAAGAATCAGTAAGGCCCCCCCGGCGGTGGCCAGCAGCAACAGCGGCAGTTCTTTTTTCATGCAGCTCTGGTGCACCATCAGGGGTGCGATGAGCAGCGTGGTGCCCAATACCATACCGATATTGGCGATATTGGAGCCTATGGCATTGCCTATGGCCAGTGACCCCGCGCCAGACACCGAAGCGTTAAGCGATACCAGCACCTCGGGTGCCGAGGTGCCCAGGGATACGATAGTGACGCCTATGATGATGGGCGACATGCCCATGTTCTCTGCTATTGAGGCAGCCCCATCTACAAACAGGTCGGCGCTCCAAATCAATATGATGAAGCCCGCCAGAATGGTCGCCGCTGCTATCAGCATATGTGCGGAATTCCTGTTAAAGTATGCGCCGCGCTCAGCGTTGGAACCGCGGGGGCAAGCTTGTTGTCCTAGGGGTGAGGCGTTTGCATTGTTGTGGTGGTGTTTCGCCCCGGCACAGGGGCGGATTATACAGAGCTGCGCGGCTCTTGGTAGAGACAAATTGATGTATTGGAGATTAGTGATGTCGTTAAGCTTGAAGAGGGTATGGCTGGTGGCCTGTTGTTTGCTGGCGGGCAGTGCCTGGGCGGAATCCTCCACCGGCGGGTTACCGGCTTATGGCGTGGTGGAAGATGCCACGGAGCGGGTGATGGCAGTGGTACAGGAAGCCGATGCTTACGCGGATGAAGACCCGGAGCGCTACTACGGTGAGATACAGGAAATTCTGGACCCGGTGATCGACTTTCGTGGTTTTGCACGCTCGGTGATGGGTCCTTATGCCAGCTCCGAGCGCTACCGCTCTCTGGACGAAGAGGGGAGGGCCAAGCTGCGTGATCAATTGGATCGTTTCAGTGAAGTCATGCGCATCGGCCTGGTGCGCACCTACGGGAAGGGCCTGTTGGCGTTTGGCGGTTCGCGCATAGAGGTCGTGAAGCCCGAGAGCGATGACGTCGAACAGCCTCGGGTGTCCGTGCGGCAGTTGATTTACAATGATGAGCCGGAGCCCTATGTGTTGCTGTACCAGATGGGTCGCGATAAGGCCGGTGAATGGAAACTGCGCAACGTGATTATAGAGAGCGTGAACCTGGGCGAAATATATCGCAATCAGTTTCAGGATTCTGCGCGCAAATACGAAGGTGATATAGACAGCGTGATAGATAACTGGTCGACGGTTGAAGTGGAAGCCTGATGCCGCTGTCGCGCTGAGGTAACGGTCGCTATCGAGCGTATTTTCTCCTAGAATGCCGACCTTTCAGGTAGTGCCAGGCCGGCCTCGATGCGAGGAACGGCAGGGTGGTCAATTTTTTGGAGGAAGCTATGGATGCCGCTACGGTTAAGACCTTGCTTGAGGCGCACTTACAGGATTGTGAGTTCCGGGTGCAGGGCGAGGGCAATCACTATGACATCACCGTGATCGGATCCCTGTTTGAAGGGCTGCGCCCGGTGAAGAAGCAACAGCTGGTCTACGCTGCCCTGGGTGATCATATTGCCGACGGCACTATCCATGCGGTCAATATCCGCACTTATACCCCCAGCCAGTGGCAGGAACTGCAATAGGTGTGATGACCTGCACCTGAGTTGCCGGTTGCGGGGATGCAGCCTGCTAATAACTGAAGCGACAAGCGCCCGGTAGTGGCCGTGACTATTATGAATGAAAAACTGACCATCGCCCTGACCAAGGGACGAATTCTCAAGGAGACGCTGCCGCTGCTGGCGCGCGCCGGGATAGAGCCTTTGGAGGACCTGTCCAGCTCGCGCAAGCTGGTGTTCGCCACGACTCGCGCAGAGGTGCAACTGGTCATTATCCGCGGTACCGATGTGCCCACTTATGTGCGTCACGGCGCTGCTGATATGGGCGTGGTGGGCAAGGACATACTGCTGGAGCACGGTGCCCAGGGTCTCTACGAGCCGCTGGACCTGGGTATTGCCCGCTGCCGACTGATGACCGCCGGGCCAGTGGGTTGGCAGGGGTCGGGCGCGCGTATTCGCGTGGCCACCAAGTTCGTTAATATCGCGCGTCGGCATTTTGCCCGGCAGGGCGTGCACGCTGAAGTCATCAAACTTTACGGTGCGATGGAGCTGGCGCCGATGATGAATCTCGCCGACCTGATTGTCGATATCGTCGATACCGGTAATACCCTGCGCGCCAATGGCATGGAGCCGCTGGAGGAAATAGCCGCGATCAGCTCTCGCCTGGTGGTTAACAAGGCGGCCATGCGCTCGCGCTACACGGCGATACAGCGCGTGATCGACGACCTGGCGGCACTGCTGGAGGCCGATGATGCGGCGGCTTGATACCCGTGCCGGGGATTTCGATACGCGGCTGGAGGCGCTGACTCACTGGCAGGAACAGCTGGACCAGTCGGTGACGGAGACAGTGACCGCGATAATTGCGGACGTCGCCAGTCGCGGCGATGCCGCACTGCTGGAGTACACCGCGCGTTTTGACCGCTTGCCGGTCGCTGCCGTGGCTGAGCTGGAGGTGAGTCACCAGCGGCAGGCTGCAGCCCTTGAGGCTATCGACGCGCAACACCGCGAGGCCTTGGAGTATGCCGCCGAGCGGGTGCGCAGTTATCACCAGCACCAGTACCAGCAGAGCTGGCAGTACCGCGACGACAGCGGCAACCTGCTGGGTCAGCAGATTACCCCGCTGGCCAGGGCTGGTATTTATGTGCCCGGTGGCAAAGCCAGCTACCCCTCCTCGGTGCTGATGAATGCTATTCCCGCAAAAGTCGCGGGTGTGCCCGAGATTATCATGGTGGTGCCGGCCCCCGGGGGTGAAATCAACGACCTTGTACTCGCGGCCGCCTGTATTGCCGGGGTGGACCGGGTATTTACTGTCGGTGGTGCCCAGGCGGTGGCCGCGCTGGCATACGGTACGGCAACCATTCCCGCGGTGGACAAGATCGTCGGTCCGGGGAATATTTACGTGGCTACGGCAAAGCGCCAGGTATTTGGTCGGGTCGGAATTGATATGATTGCCGGTCCCTCGGAGATCCTGGTCATCTGTGACGGCAGTACCGACCCGGACTGGGTAGCCATGGACCTGTTTTCCCAGGCCGAACACGATGAAAATGCCCAATCCATCCTGCTGTGCCCCCAACAGCAGTACCTGGATGCGGTGCAGGCCAGTATCGACAGGCTGTTGCCCGAGATGGAG
>JARFQU010000014.1 GCA_029287595.1 Halioglobus sp.
TTATCGGGCCCCATGCGCAACAGCTGCTTTTGCAGCGGCGCCAGCCCCTCCAGGGCGGGATCGACATACAGGTACATCGCCTCTTTTTTCTTCAGGGGTATGGTGTCGCTGATCTCGGGCGTGGCGATTATCTGGTCCAGCGCGCGAATCAGCGCGTTATCAAAATCCGCCGGTGGGTAACCCAGTTCCGCATAGGCCTGCTCCAGTAATGGCCTGAATTGATGAAAAACAGTGGCCAGTTGCGCGGTATCCACCCCGGCAATCGCCTGCGCATAGGGGTCATAGCGCTCATAGCTGGCGGGGTCGACCACCACCTGCCCCTCGAGCTCCAGCGCGGTGAATGGCCCGGCAGGCCGCGGCAGCGGCAGTATCTTTTGCAGCACCAGGCCACGGCTCATGCCATCAATAACACCGGTGGAACGCCGGATCAGATCCTCATTGGCCACCAGTGAAGAATATAGGTCTGAAGACCCCGCCCTGGCGAGCTCCTCACGCACCGGCTCATCACTGGCCTCCAGGGTGACCGGGGGCCGCGCCGGCGCGGTCTCGGCGACCTCGGGCTCCGGCTCGGTGGCAGCTGGCGCCACCACAGTGGGTATATCCGGGGTCTGGGCTGGTATTGCAACCGGCTCAGACGCCGGCTTTACAACCAGAGGGGGCTCCGGGGCGGGCGCGGACCGGTCGCCGCCCATGGTGAAAAAATAGGCCACGGCAAGGACCACCACCAGCACTATTGCTCCGAAAATCAGCGTAGCGGGAGAGCGCTTGCCTTCAGCTCCCGCCTTTGCCCCGTACTCGGCCTGCAGCTCATCATTGTCGAGTTCGCTGATACGCGGCTCTTCCCTGTCTTTGTCATGGTCCTGTTGCATCAGCTGTCTCCTCGAATCATCAATGGCTTTGCGTTAAGGGTGCGCGGAACAGGTTTTCCTAGGGCGCAAATTGGTGCAGCGTGAAGCGCGTCCCGGGCGTGCCGGCCACGTCGATCTTGCAGTGGTTCATACCGTCGGGAATAACCCAGGGGTCCTCCGCGGGATAGCGCAACTGGATATCACGGCTGCCACAGACCAGGAACACTGCGTCGACCTTACCCTGCACATCGCTGATGGAAAACGTGTTACGCGATAATCCCGCTTTCCAGGCACCGGTACCGCCTCGGTAAATGGGCTCCAGCTCACCCGAAACCGTAGCGTCCCGCGTCGCGTTGAACTGCGCCTGCGCGGCCTCATAGGCCACCGCCGCGCGCGCCGCAATATCAGCGCCGCCACCCTGTGCCTGTATATTGCCCAGGGTGACCGCGGCATCCGCCAACATCATCCGCTCAAGTTGCAGCGTGTGGATACGTTCGAGAATCAACAGGTACTGATCGAGTTCAATATAGAGGTGCTTGAAATTATTCTCGCGCGCCAGTGACTGCAGCTCAACCGCACGACCCAGGTGTTGCAACTCCGCAGCACCATCCTGCAAGCGGCTGGCCAGGGACGCTGCGAGAATCTGGTACTTCACCTCTTCGAATGCATTGCGCCCGGGCATGTCCTTGAGTATAGACGCCTGGTCGAAAGCTGCATCGTATTGCTCCTCATTGAACAACGCCCAGGCCCGCAGGTAGGTTGCCTCAAATTGCGGTGACATTTCCCGTGGCAGGTCCAGTATCCAGGTAAATATCACAGGATCGGCAGATGCCTTTACCGGCTGACCATCCCGCATCGCCGGCCTGAAGCGCATCATGCCCAGTTTACCCAGCACTGCATTTTCTACGCTCGGTACACCGTTGGAGCTGCGAATTTTGGCATTGGTGACTAACCCCTGCTCATCAATATCGTAGGTGTAAACCATCCAGGCGTCGTCCTGGTAGGAGGTGTCCAGCCTGATATTGGCCGACTCCGGCGCCAGGTTCTGCGGCGGCGTGTAAGTCCCTGCCCCGGCCAGGCAACTGACCAACAAGAGTAGCACGGGCAACGCCCTGATACTGGAACGCCGGGCAAGCGCCCCGTGTTTACTGCACATCGTACTGTCGCTCCTGACTTTCATAGATACCGACAACATAACACGCTGATATGTTCCTGGCAGTGTAGTACTTAATCCAACAGGCTCCCAGACGGCATACTTCTGTTGGCGCCTGGCAACGCGCGGCCCAAAATACAGCTTGATTATGGCCAATTTATGAACTTTAATAATTGCTGATTTTTCGATCGGCTTGTGCCTCTTGGCACGTGGCCTATAATCAATAATTCTTACGCTAAATGATCGGAGTTATTACCATGGAACATGATCCAGAGGTACACAACCTGAAATGCCCAAAATGCTCTCACGGCATGGAGGAGGTGACGCTCGAGGGCATTACCATAGATCGCTGCAGCAACTGCCAGGGTCTGTGGTTTGATGATGACGAAGCCCACCGGCTGAAGGACATCGAAAACAGCGAGCTGCTGGATCACGGCGATAAAACCGAGGGATGGAAATACGATAGCCGCGAGGATATAGATTGCCCTCACTGCGGCAAGCGGATGGAGAAAACCTTCGACTCCAAGCAAGTTCATATCTGGTATGAAATCTGCCATGACCACGGTATGTTCATGGACGCCGGCGAGTTCACCGACCTCAAGCACCTGTCCCCCCTGGACTGGTTTCGCGGACTCATCAAGGGCAACCGCGACGTGGTTGCGCCCTGAATCGATCCCCGATAAGCGAGTAATCGAACGCTTGGGGCCCTTTGCGCCAATGGCTACCCTGTGGCTGGCTGTCGGCCACTTTGTGCAGCAAAGTGCCCTCACACTGCCACAGAACATCCCAACACCATGATTTTTAACTAAATTACTTGGGCAATAGGGCCAGTCTATCGTGGCGATTGGAACAAATGACTATCGATGGTTTCACGCTATTGGTAGCTTACCTATATCAGCGCGATGCACGTAACTATCATCGCCGCTTTATTGGTTCCGCCTGTCGGCGGGCACGCTTGCCTCAAAACCATTATAAGGAAGCATTATCATGAAAAGACGCAATTTACTTTTATCTGCTGCAGTGAGCAGCACACTTCTGCTCACTGCGGCGTCTAATACCGCGCTAGGTGAAGTCGCCACAGAGATCAGCAAACCGGCGGGTGCCATGGGTATGGGCCAGGTCGCCCCCAACCAGGCCAAAAGCAACCAGTTCTGGTGGCCGGATCAACTCGATGTTTCGGCGCTGCGCGACCACGATTCGCGCTCCAACCCTTTGGGCGAGGATTTCAGTTACTCCGAAGCCTTCGGCAAACTCGACCTCGATGCGGTCAAGAGTGACATCAACACTCTGCTGACCACTTCCCAGGACTGGTGGCCTGCCGACTTCGGTAACTACGGGCCCTTCTTTATCCGCATGTCCTGGCACAGCGCCGGCACCTACCGCACGCTGGACGGCCGCGGTGGCGGTGACGGCGGCCAGATGCGTTTCGACCCGCTCAACAGCTGGCCGGACAACGGCAACCTGGACAAGGCACGGCGGCTGCTGTGGCCCGTCAAACAGAAGTATGGCGAGAGTCTTTCCTGGGGAGACCTGATGATTCTGGCGGGTAATGTGGCGCTGGAAAACATGGGC
>JARFQU010000022.1 GCA_029287595.1 Halioglobus sp.
GATTGACCAGACCCGGCGCGCGGCGAATGTTGATTTCTCGGGTGTGGAGCTGGCCGAGGGTGCGCTGGTAACCGGCCCCGCCGTGAGCGCGGCGCTGCGAGACCATCTGCTGCTGGGAGCCCTGTTGCTGGCTGCGGAGTCCACGGGCAGTGCGGCCAGTTGCCTGGATACGATCGTGGACTACCTGAAAACACGTAAGCAGTTCGGCAAGCTGATCGGGTCCTACCAGGCGCTGAAGCACCCTACCGTAGAGATCCTCACTGCCGTGGATGCCACCCGATCCTTCGTCTACCATGCGGCCACCCTGGTGGGAGAGACCGGGCTGGACCGCGATGCGGAAATTGCCTGCCGCATGGCCAAGGCCCAGGCCACCGATACCCTGCTGTATGCCGGCGACCGTGCGGTACAGTTTCACGGTGGTATGGGTTTTACCTGGGAATGTGACGCCCAGTTGTATATTCGTCGCGCCCAGTGGAGCCAGCAGCAGTTTGGCGATGCCCGGCACCATCGCAAGCGCCTGGCAGTCCTGCTCCTGGATACCTGAGACCGGAAAAAGCTGATGCCGCTGGCGGCCTGGTTCGTATATACTGGCCGCCCTCTGAGCTATGCCCCCTTGAATCATGCCAAAAAAACATCGCGGCCTTAAAAATAAGGCCATTCCACGCGGCCTCAGCGTGTCCCTGGCCGGTATTCGCGCCGGTGGTGCGCTGGCGGTAGACAGCGCAGTCCAGAAGGTGATGGGCCGCGGTTCCGGCGCTGACGATTCGGAGTTCGCCCGCCGGGAAGCCAGGCGCTTTGTGCGCGAACTGGGCAAACTGAAGGGTACCTACGTCAAGATCGGCCAGATGCTGGCACTCTTTGGTGAGCAGTTCCTGCCAGCGGCATTGGTAGATGCCCTGCGTGACCTGTCAGATCAGACAGAACCTTTGCACTGGGATGCCCTGGAATCCTTTGTGCGCGACAGCTTGGGCGAGCGCTTCTACGAACTGGAGATAGACCCCCAGGCCATCGCCGCCGCCTCCCTCGCCCAGGTGCACCTGGCCAGGGTGCGCGCCACGGGTGAGTGGATATGCCTGAAGTTGCAGTACCCGGGCCTGGCCCAGGTAATCGATGCGGACTTCGACGCGGTGGTGCGCATGCTGTTGCTCGCGCGCTGGGTGAAGGCCGGTCGCGAACTGGATGACTGGCTGCAATCCATGCGCAGCCACTTGCACCATGAAATCGATTATGTCCGTGAAGCCACCCTGACTCGCAAAATGGCCGCGCTGGTGCAGGGTATCGATGTCGACGGAGTCTCCTATCATGTGCCCTGGGTGCACGACGAATTTTGTACCAACACGGTGCTGGCCCTGGAGTATATCGAGGGCTATTCGGTGGCCGATCCGGACGTGGCTGGCCTGTCGCTGGAGCGGCGCAATGCCCTGGCCAGGGGGATGCTGGACCTGTTCTTTTACGAACTGTACGAGTGGGGTTTTCTACAGACCGATCCCAATTTTGGCAATTACCTGTTGCGCCTGGACGACCGGCGCAAGAAGCAGGGTAGTGACGAACTCGTATTACTGGATTTCGGCTCGGTGCTGGATTGCACCGAGGATTTCCTGTTGCATCTGCGCACGACCATTGCCGCGGGTTTGCAACAGGATGTGCCCGGCCTGGTGCAGGGATTGACCGGCCTGGGGTGCCTGCAGCCCGATGCCGAAGAGGAGGGGCAGCAGATGTTTGCCGATTTCTGCCTGCACCTGCTGGAACCGCTACGCGAGCCCGGCAGCCTGCCCCGGGAGTATCTCAATGCCCGGGGTGAATACCGCTGGGCATCTTCGCGCCTGATGCGCAGGGCGGGTAAACAGGCGGCCTTGTCCACCACCAGTCGCCACTTTACCCCTCCCTCACGTGATTTTGCACTGATCGCTCGCAAGCTTAGCGGCGTATTTAGTTTCATATCCGCTCTGGGTGCAGAATTTAACGCCCATGAGATGGTAATGGTACACATTGATCGGTGGCAGGGGCGAGAGCATGGCGGGAAGTAAAAAAAATGACGGGGACGATGGGCACAAGTCCATCCCCACTTCCCGGGCAGGGCGTTTCGCCCGGGTAGCGCGCATGGCGGGTGGCGTCGCAGGCGGCATGCTTGCCGAGGGCACGCGTCAGTTGCGCGCGGGCAAGCGGCCCAGTGCCAGGGACATGTTGATGACCCCGGCCAACGCGCGGCGGGTGGCGGACCAACTGGCCACCATGCGCGGCGCGGCGATGAAAGTCGGCCAGATCCTGTCCATGGATACCGGGGAATTCCTGCCCCGGGAGCTGGCGGATATTCTTGCCCGGCTGCGCTCCGACGCGAAATATATGCCGCCCCAGCAATTACATAAAACCATGTCGGATGCCTATGGGGAGGACTGGGAGCAGTTGTTCTACGGTTTTGACAACAGGCCGCTGGCCGCGGCCTCCATAGGGCAGGTGCACAAGACGGTGTCGCCCGATGGGCGAGAGATCGTACTCAAGGTGCAGTATCCCGGCGTTGCCACCAGTATCGACAGTGATGTGGACAATATTGCCACCCTGTTGCGCATGTCGGGCCTGCTGCCGTCGGAACTGGATATCAAACCATTGCTTGACGATGCCAAGCTGCAGCTCAAGGATGAGGCGGACTATCACAAGGAGGCCGAGTTCCTGCAGGCTTTTGCGGACCTGCTGCGCGAAGATGAGCGCTTTCTGGTGCCTGAAGTGCTGCCGGAGTTGACCCGTCCTACAGTGCTGGCTATGACCTATGTCAGCGGCAAACCGATAGAGACCATTGTTGAACAGCCCCAGGCCGAGCGCGACCGAGTGATGACCGCACTGGTAGACCTGATGTTCATGGAGTTGTTTGAGTTGCGCATGGTGCAGACCGATCCCAACTTTGCCAACTACCAGTACCGGCAAAGCAGCGGTGAAATTGTACTGCTGGATTTCGGCGCCACCCGGCGTTTCAAGGCCGGCTTCGTCAATAATTACCGCAAGCTGACCGCGGCTGCGATGGCCGGTGATCACGACAAGCTGATAGCGGCGGCGGAGCGCATCGGCTATGCCATGGGCGATGCCAATAGCGAGTATCGCGACCTGGTGCTGGAGTTGTTCCTGTTGGCGCTGGAACCCCTGTGCGAGGACACCGAGTACGACTTCGCCCACTCCGATATGGCGGCGCGTATGTCACAATTGGCGGAGCGGGTCACTGACTACCGCGATTTCTGGCAGGCCCCGCCCACTGATGCGGTGTATTTTCACCGCAAACTCGGTGGCATGTTCATGCTGGCCACCCGACTGCGCGCCCGGGTAAATGTCCACCAGTTGATTCAGCGCTGGTTGTAGATACCCGCTGCCCCCCCTGGCTTGCCAGCTCAGCCGCTGGACGCTTTGCGCCGTGCGCGCTTCTTGCGTGCCGGTTTTTGCTGCTTCTGTGTCGCTGCGCGCAACTCATCGAAGGACTGCTTCAGGCAGTCTGCATAAAAAGCCGGATCGGGCAGCATATCGCGGCAGGCGGTAAAGGACAGGTTGATGCTGCCTTTCTTTTCCTGCACCGAGCTGTACACGATATGGAACAGGCCCACATTGGGCAGCAGGGGACCCAGACTGATCGAGTCCACCAGGGCGGCCCCGCACAGGTATAACTGGAAGGGGGCCCCGGGAACATTGGTCACGATGGTATTCTGGATCACACTGGCCTCAGACAAGCCGGTGGCGGCGGCCGTGCGAATGGCCAGCGACAACACGTTGCCAGGCATTACATCGGTCAGGTCCACGACAAAGCGCGGCCCCAGCGCTTCGGCATAGGCCTTGGCCGACTGGGACTCCTTGTGCACTGCCTGCAGTCGCTCCAGCGGGTCACTGATGTCCGTGCGCAGCGCAACATTCATAAACCCGACCATATTGCCCCCCGCGGCGCGCTCCTCGGGGGAGCGCACATCGATGGGACAGCCTGACACCAGGCTTTGTTGCGGCAGTTCGCCCTTGCTCTCCAGGTACTTGCGCAAGCCGCCGGCAACAATGGTGAGCATGGCGTCATTGATAGTGGCGCCGGGCACGGCGCTTTTGATCTCGCGCACCTCGGCAAAATTGAACTTTCGTGCCTCAACGACACGGTGTCGGGATATCTTTCCCTGGAAGCGGGTTTTTTGTTTGTCATCCAGGCTGCGGAAATGCTCGTCTTTCTTGCCCTGGCGTATGCGCATAAAGGCAGGTCCGGCCTGCTTCAGTATGTCCAGCACCTGGCCGGGTTTGCGCAGGGTATCGATGTAGGCCTGGCCCAGCATGCGAGCCCTGGAGGGGCGCTCTACGATCCACGGGGGAGCCTTGCCAGGATCGCGGATTTCAGGGCTCAAGTCGTGCACTATATTCATGAACTGGGTACCGGTGGCACCGTCCATGGCACAGTGGTGTACCTTGAGTAATAGCGCAAAACAGTTTGGCGGATAGCCCTCCATGTTGTTCAGTCCCTCGATGACATACATCTCCCACATGGGCTTGTCCCGGCGCAAAGGCTGTGAGTGTATGCGCGCCGTCAGGATACACAGCTGCCGCCAGTCCCCCGGCTTGGGGAGTGCGATATGCCTTACGTGGTATTCAAGATCGAAGTCGGGATCTTCCACCCAATACGGGCGCCCCAGACCATAGGGTACGAAAGCCAGCTTGCGGCGGAAGATGGGCGACAGGTGTAGCCGGCTCTCCAGCATCGACAGGATTTGCTTGAAGCGCACCTTGCCGTCGGGTGCGGTGGACTGGTCATAGATACTGACCCCGCCGATATGCTGTGGCAGTCCGTCCAGTTCGGCGTGCAGGAACATGGCGTCCTGACCGGATAATTGTTGCATGCGCGACTCCTTCAGGTGCGTCGAATGGCAAGAGAGTAAGAATTGCCTGAATCGGGATTTCCGTCAAGGCAGTATTCTAGACTGGGGAGGTGAGATGTCAGCAGTCGTCGGCACACGACTTTAGCAGCGCTTGCATATGATGCACCCCCAGTTTCTGCAACAGCGCGATATTCCTGTTGGGAATTTCATCGACCGCCGGGTAGGCGGCGATTGCAGCTTCCAGGCTGGCCTCGCGCAGCAAATGGAAAATCGGGTAGGGCGAACGGTTGCTGTAGTTTTCCACATCGTCGGGGCAGGTTCCCGCAAACTGGTAGTGGGGGTGAAAGCTGGCAATCTGGTAGGTGCCGGTCAGCGCGAGTTGATCCAGCAAGCCCTCGGTGTAGTCGAGGAACTGGTTGTAGGCTGAGAAGTCTGACAGGGCTGTGGTGCAGATCAGCAGGGTGGTTTCTGTCTCCGGGTTGTCGTTGAGGAATTCAAGTTCACGCGCCAAATCCTCGAGTATCCCCTGTTCGTCGGCAGCGTCGGTCACGGCAAAGCGAACGCGCTTGTTATCCAGTTCCTTTCTGGCGAAAGGGCACAGGTTGAGTTGCACCACCACGGAGTCGACCCAGTGGGCTACCGCCCTGATGACCTGTTGTTCCTGCATTGGCTTACTCGTCGACTTCGGGAGTCTGTCAGTGTTATCTAGCGCAACTGCTCCAGGTATTGCTTGTAGGCAGTAGTGGAGAAAGGTCTGTCGAGAAAATCCGCCACAGCGTCCGCTGCGGGCTTGCTGCCGCCTGGTGCGAGAACCTTGCGGCGATAGGCTGTGGCGGTCGCGCGGTCCTGCAGTCCGTTCTTGCGGAACTGTTCAAACAGGTCGGTCGCAATAGCCTGGGACCACTGGTAAATGTAGTAGTTGGAGGAGTAGCCATTGAGGTGGCCGAACACGTTGTAGAAGTGAGTCCCCGCTACGTAGGGTATCGGCGAGTACTGGGCCTGTAGCTGTTGCAGTAGAGGCAGCAGCTGGAAACTCGCGGGGTCACGCCGGTAGTAATTGAGGGACAGGTTGGCGTAGAACAGTTGGCTCGCGACAGCGGCTGCCTCGCCAAAATGGCGCGTGCGGTTCATTTTGGCTACCAGCTCCCGGGGTATGGTCTGCCCCTGGGCATTGCTGGCAAAACGGCTCAGGGTGTCGTAATCCCAGACCCATTGTTCCAGCATCTGGGAGGGCGCTTCCACGAAATCCCTCTCCATGGACATGCCCGAGATGTCCACCCAGTCCTGTGTCCCGGAGAACATATTGTGCAACAAGTGGCCGAACTCATGCAGGAAGGTTTCGACCTGGGTGTGTTCCATCAGCCCACGCGGGAAGTTCGTTGCCATCCCCGACAGTGGCAGTTGCCTGTCGCGCAGCCCGGTGCGCAAGGTCCAGTGGGCCGCGTGTTTGTACTTGTTATCCCGCGGGTGCATGTCCAGGTAAAAACGCCCGATGGGCTGGCCCTGCTCGCGTATCTCCCAGGCGCTCACATCCGGGTGCCAGGTATTGGTCTCCCAGGGGACGATCTGTACAGAGAACAATTCCTCGGTCAGCTGGAAGATGCCTGCTTGCACCTTGTCGAAATCGAAGTACTCACGTACTTCCCGGGCATCCAGTGCGTAGTCTTCCTGGCGCACCAGGTTGGACAGGTAAGTGCTCTGCCAGGCCTCCACTGCGGTAGCCTCGGGGTCGTCCAGGCGCAGGCGCTGTAGCAGTATAGACATATCCCTGGCAGCAGATTTCTGTGCCGCATTCCCGACTGCTGAAAGGAAATCCTGTGCATTCTGCGGGTTGCCAATCATCAGCCCGTCCATCGCCATGGCAGCGTAGCTCTCGTAATTGAGTAGTGTCGCCAGTTCGTGACGGGTCTCAATCAGTGCGCGCAGGATAGTCGCGTTCTGCGGTGTCGCGATATTCATTCGCGCCATAAACAGCTGCCGGCGCAGGTCATCATCGCTGGCGTATTTCATCACCGGGAAATAATCCGGGTAATCGGTGGACAGCTGGATGTTGCCCTGGGCATCTGCCGGGTGCCCGGCGATAAAATCTTCAGGTAATCCCGCCAGCTGCGTCACTGTTGTGGATACCTGGCCACTGTCCTCGCGAATATTGCGGTCGAAGCTCGAGCCCAATTCGGTAATTTCCGCGATCAGTGCACGCACCCGGTCCCGGGTAGCCTGGTCGCGATCTACGCCTGCCTGGCGGAAGTCCCGTAAACGCCGTGTCACCATCAGGCGCTCTGCGGCACTGGCCTGGCCCAGGTCGATCGCAGCGACCCGGCGATAGAACGACTGTGACAGATTTATGGTAACTGCAAAATCCGAATAGTCTTCGATACACTGCTCGGCGGCAGCCTGCACCTGTGCGTCCGGGTGCACAGACTTCAGGTACCAGACATGTTGTATCGCCTGCAGATCCAGCATCATCTGGTCATAGGCGCCGTATACCCCTTGCAGGGTTGCGGGGCTGGTGTCATTTTCTATGGCCACGAAGGCCTCTTTTGCCTGGCTCAGCGTGGTTTCGCACAACACCTCCAGCTGCGTTCCAGGCAAGCTGAAGTCCCAACCGTCTGCCGCGGTGGAAACAGGTGTTGGGGTGGTGGGGGCTGCCTGGGTGGCACACGCCAGCAGCAGGGCCGCCAGGGTAAAGGTAAATCTGTTCAATGTATTATCCTGTATCACCAGAAGTGTCTGTCAGTGCCGCTGTCTCTGGCCGGCAAGCCAGGTGTGATGAACCGTGAATGCATCATCGAAATGCACCAGGTCGGCGCGGTACCCGGGGCTGATTCTGCCCAGGCGTTGCTCCAGACCCAGCACCCTTGCCGGGTAAAGCGAAGCCATGCGCAGGCATTGTGCCAGCGGTATACCGACTTCCCCGGCAGCATACGCCACCGCCTGGATCAGTCCTATGGCACTGCCTGCCAGTTTGCCCTCGCCGTTGACCAGCCGGCCCTGTTGCTGGCGTATGGTCTGTCCGTACAGTTCGAAACTATCCTCATCACAGCCCACCGTGGCCATGGCATCGCTTACCAGTACCAATCGCCCGGCCGGTTTGATGCGCTGTGCCAGGCGGATATTTGCCGCACTCACGTGGTGTCCGTCGGCGATGATGCCGGCCCACAGTGCGTCCAGCTCCAGGGCCGCGCCCACCGCACCCGGTTCCCTGGCGGTCATCGGGCTCATCGCGTTGAACAGGTGGGTAACGCCGCTGAGGCCTGCGTTCAGTGCGGTACTCATTTCCAGGTAAGTGGCCTCGGTATGACCGGCGCACAGCACAATACCGCTGTTGGCCAGTTGCTCGATGTGCGCCGGGGTAAATTGTTCGGGTGCCAGGGTCAGTACTACCTGCAGATCCTGTAGAGAGCACAGCCAGGTAATATCTTCCTCGCCCGGTGACCTGATGAAACGATCGTGATGAGCGCCGCGACGGCTGGAACTGAAAAAAGGACCTTCCAGGTGTATACCCAAAATGCCGGGATTGCTCGCCAGTTGTGCTGCGCGCACGGCCGCGACGGCCGCCTGTTGCTGCTGCGTGGTGTCACTTAACAGTGTGGGCAGCAGGGACGTTGTGCCGCAGTTGCGATGTGCTTCCTGTATGCACTCCAGCGTGTCCAGCTGAGGTGCGTTGTTGAACATGCGCCCACCACCGCCGTTGACCTGCAGGTCTATAAAGCCAGGCGCCAGTATGCCGGAATTTAGTTCCAGCAGGTCTACACCACTGGGACACTCTTTGGTGGGTAGCAACTGCTGCACGGTGTCGCCGCGCACCAGCACACAGTGCTCGTGCAAAAAATCCCCGCCGTCAAAGACAGCGGGGGCAGCTATAGCAAATGTGTCGCCGTCACCGGGCATGGTCGGTTCCTCCGGCGGCCAGTGTAACCGAAATAGCGACCGGCAGCCGCCTCAGGTCGCGGCCACTGCCGTACATTTTTTGTCCGCGGTTTCACGGCGGATACGCAGCAGTAGTGGCACCAGCACCAGACCCATCAGGGGCGTGAACACGACGCCCAGGACCAGCAGTGTGGAGCCCATCCCGTAGTGATCCAGGCTGAACCCCAATACCGGCCCGGTGACGATAAAGATCGCGCGCACCCCCAGGCTGACCAGCGAGTTTACCGTGGCCCGGAAGTCCCCGGGAACCCGCCGGTTCAGCGCTTCGTAAAACAGGCTCATGCTCAGGCCTCGCGATAG
>JARFQU010000056.1 GCA_029287595.1 Halioglobus sp.
CTCCAGGGCACCACTGGCCAGCGCCTTGGTGTGCTGGTCCAGCAGGATAAGCACCACTGCCAGTGCATACCAGCGCAGGGCATGGACACCGTTACGCAAAGTGTCGCTGCTCGCCACTACCATCAACATTTTCCACGCAGCGTCCGCACAAGGTGGGATGGGCGTCTATCTCCCCGACATCCGCACTGCGGTGCCAACAGCGCTCACATTTCTCCCGGGACGAAACCGCAACCTGCAATTTCAGGCCCGCAAGCTCGGTATCACCCGCATCCGCCGGGGCCGTATCCAGTGGCGCGAGGCTGGCGCCGGAGGTGATCAACAGAAATCGCAATTCCTCACCCAGCGCCTGCAGGGCATCTAGCAATGCCGGTTCACAAAACAGTTGCACCTCTGCATCCAGGGAGCCGCGCAGTTCACCCGCCGAGCGGCGACTTTCCATTTCCCGATTCACCGCGCCGCGCACTGTCATCACCTGCTCCCAGTAGTCACGCCCCATGGCCTCGCCGGCATCCAGACTCCTGAGGCCCTGGTACCACTGGGCCAGGAATACGGATTCCGCGCGCTCACCCGGCAGGTTTTCCCAGATTTCCTCAGCAGTGAAGCTCAGGATGGGGGCTACCCAGCGCACCAGGGCCTCGGCTATGTGGTACATGGCGGTCTGGGCGGAGCGCCGCGCCACACTGTCAGCCTGTGTGGTGTACTGGCGGTCCTTGATAACATCCAGGTAAAAGCCGCCCAGGTCGTTGGCGCAGAAATTGTGCAGCTTCTGGTAAATCTGGTGAAACTGGTAGCTGTCGTAGGCCGCCTCGATCTCCAGCTGCAACTGCAATGCCCGGTCCACCGCCCAACGGTCCAGTGACAGCATCTCGCCAAACGCCAGCACATCACTGGCAGGGTCAAAGCCGCTCAGGTTGGACAGCAGGAAACGCGCGGTATTGCGTATACGGCGATAGGAGTCCGCGGTGCGCTTGAAAACTTCATCACCCACCGACAGCTCACCCCGGTAGTCCGTGGCAGCCACCCACAGGCGCAGTATGTCAGCGCCCAGGTCATTCATCACCGTCTTGGGAGCGATGATATTACCGATAGACTTGGACATCTTGCGGCCGTCACTGTCCACCGTAAAACCATGGGTCAATACGGTTTTATAGGGCGCGGCGCCATCGATGGCCACGCCGGTCAGCAGCGAGGACTGGAACCAGCCGCGGTGCTGGTCGGATCCCTCGAGGTACATGTCCGCCGGGGCCTGCAGACCCTCGCGCTCGCGCAGCACACAGGCGTGGGTGACGCCAGAGTCAAACCACACGTCCAGGGTATCGGTGACCTGCTCGTAATCCGACGCGTCTTCCCCCAGCAGTTCTGCGGGATCCAGCTCGAACCAGGCATCTATGCCCTGCTGTTCCATGCGCAGGGCTACCTGCTCCATCAGTGCGGACGTTTGCGGGTGCAATTCCCCGGTTTCGCGATGGATGAACAGGGCGATAGGCACACCCCAGGTGCGCTGCCGTGAAATACACCAGTCCGGGCGGTTGGCCAGCATACTGTCGATACGCGCCTTGCCCCACTCGGGCAGCCATTGAACCTGTTCCACCGCCGCCAGGGCACCGGCCAGCAAGCCATTTTGCTGCATGCTGATAAACCACTGGGGCGTGGCCCGGAAGATGATCGGCGTCTTGTGGCGCCAGCAGTGCGGGTAGGAGTGCTCATAGGCCTCGTCGTGCAGCAGCACGCCGCGCTCGCGCAGCAACGCAATAATCGTGTCATTGGCCTTGAATACGAATTCCCCGGCAAAATACTCGGTGTCGGGCAGGTAAACGCCGTTACCACCTACCGGGTTATACACTTCAAGGCCGTACTGCTGGCCCACCACGAAGTCGTCCTGGCCATGGGCCGGTGCAGTGTGCACCGCACCCGTTCCGGCCTCGGTGGTCACATGATCACCCAGAATCACCGGCACCTGGCGTTCCAGGAAGGGGTGCTGCAACAGCTGGTTTTCCAGCGCTGCCCCCTTGCAGCGACCCAGCACCCGCAATTCCTCCAGCCCGTAGCGTTCCACACAGGACCGGGCCAGTTCTTCTGCCAGCAGCAGCGCGCGGCCGCGCCCTTCGATCAACACATAATCCAGTTGCGCGTGCAGGGTCACGGCCATATTGGCGGGCAGCGTCCAGGGCGTGGTGGTCCAGATCGGTACTGCGATTTCACCGGGGTAGTGCGCACCACAGGCGGCGTTGAATGCCGCGGGATCCACTGCGGCAAAGGCCACATCGATGGCCGGCGACACCTTGTCCTGGTACTCGACCTCGGCCTCAGCCAGGGCGGAGCCACAGGCGGTACACCAGTGCACCGGTTTGAAGCCCTTGTGCAGGTGCCCGTTGGCCACGATTTTCGACAGGGCGCGCACGATATTCGCCTCAAAGCCGAAGTCCATGGTCAGGTAGGGTTTGTACCAGTCCCCCAGCACGCCCATGCGGATAAAATCCGCCCGCTGGCCATCCACCTGGCGCGCGGCATACTCGCGGCACTTCTTCCGGAACTCCGCCGCGGTGATTTTAACCCCCGGCTTACCGACTTTTTTCTCCACGTTCAACTCGATGGGCAAGCCGTGACAGTCCCACCCCGGCACATAGGGTGCATCGAAGCCGGCGAGCGTGCGCGACTTGACGATAATGTCCTTCAGAATCTTGTTGACCGCATGGCCCAGGTGCAGATCACCGTTGGCATAGGGGGGGCCGTCGTGCAGTATGAACTTGGGGCGTCCGGCGCTGGCGGCACGAATTTTTTCGTACAGGCCCATGTCCGACCACTGCTGCAAGCGCTTTGGTTCACGCTGCGCCAGACTGGCCTTCATGGGGAAGGCAGTTTGCGGCAAATTCAGGCTGTCTTTGTAATCACTCATATCTGTTGAAAAGCGTCAGCGCTGGCTGAACCAGGTCCGCGTTTGCTCTATATCCCTTTGTATGTTCGCTGTCAGTTCGTCCACTGAACCAAATTGCTGCTCGTCCCGCAGTTTGTGGCGGAAAATCACTTCAATATGTTGTCCGTAAAGCTCTATCTCACGATCCAGGAGATGCACCTCAAGGTTGGCCTTGATACTGTCCTCAACCGTGGGTCGCACACCCACATTGGCCACCCCGGTGGCAGCCTGCACGCCGCCACCATTGACCTCCACTGCGTACACACCCGCCAACGGTGCGCGCAGGCGGCGCAGTTCCAAATTGGCGGTAGGTGTACCAATAGTACGCCCCAGTTGCCGCCCGTAGATCACCCTGCCGGAGATACTGTAGGGCCGCCCCAGCAGGCGCTCTGCCTGCTGGAAATCGGCATTTTCCAGCGCCTCGCGAATGCGCGTACTGCTCACCCGCTCACCGCCTATCGAGCAGGTAGGGGTAGGGCCCGCATCGTAGCCATAGCGCAGACCCTGCTCCTGGATGAACTTCACATCCCCCTGGCGGTCATTGCCAAAGCGAAAATCATCACCCAGCACCACGTAACGTACCCCCAGGCCGGCGACGAAAATATCATCGATAAACTGTTGCGCCGACATCTCCCGCAGGCTCTCGTTAAAGCGGATGCGCAACACCCGGTCGACCCCTAGCTGCTCCAGGGCGCGGCACTTCTCCCAGAAACTCATGAGTCTTGCCGGCGCCTGTATGGGTGCAAAATACTCCCGTGGCAGCGGTTCGAAAACGATGATCACCGAAGGCAAACCCAGCTCCTGCGCTTTGTCCAGCAGATGCCGAATCACCGCCTGATGCCCCAGGTGCACCCCGTCAAAGGCCCCGATAGTCGCCACACAACCGCGGTGTCTGGGCCGCAAATTATGCAGGCCGCGAATCAGTTCCATAGCCAGGGGTTCGCCCGATCAAAACCAAGCGGGCAAGTATAGCGAAATCGAACGCCCTAGCCTATGGGATGGAACTCCCGCCAGGCAGTGAATTTGCCACCACAATGCCCGGCATCAAACCCCGGAAGGAGCGCGCAAATGACGCATACGGGTACCCAGCAGCAAGTGGGTAAGCAAATACACCAACCCGCCGGCCGCACAGACCAGCGCCATCTGCAGCGCCCGGTGGTGCCAGTCCCAGGACAACCACTGTGGCGCGTCGGGCGCCAGCCACAGCAGGGTCAGGGCCATGGCCAGGGTAGCCAGCGAAAGACGCAGCACGTAGCGCACGATCTGGGGCTGCATGTGATAAACCCCCTCGCGCACCAGGCCGCGCAACAGCAACCCGGCGTTGATATAGGCGGCGACGCTGGTCGCCAGGGCAAGCCCGAGGTGGCCTATGTTCCAGAAGTACATCAGCGGCAGGACAAACAACAGGTTGAGCACCATATTCGCCGCCATGGCGATAATGCCAATTTTTACCGGTGTGGCGGTGTCCTTGCGCGCATAAAAGCCCGGCGCCAGAACCTTGACCAGCATGAAAGCGATCAGGCCCAGGCTGTAAGCCCGCAAACTCAGCACCGCCATATCGACATCGGTGGGGGTCAGCGCACCGTATTGAAACAGGGTGATAAGAATTGGCCGTGCCAGTATGACCAGGGCAACTGCAGCGGGCACCCCGATGAGTAATACGGAACGCACCGCCCAGTCCAGGGTCACGCTGAAATGCCCCTCCCGGTCTGCGGCCCGGTGAGCAGACAGGTTAGGCAGGATCACCGTGGCAATGGCGATGCCGAATACACCCAGGGGCAGTTCCGCCAGCCGATCGGAATAATACAGCCAGGACACGCTGCCCGTGGGCAAAAAAGAAGCCAGCACTGTATCCAGCAGCAGGTTGATCTGGCTCACCGACACCCCGAACAGCGCCGGTACCATCAGCTTCAGGATGCGTTTCACCCCCTCGTGCTGCGTGTCCCACCGGGGGCGGGGCACCAGGTCCAGGCGGTACAGGGAGGGCAACTGGAACAGTAACTGGATAATACCGGCAAAAAATACCCCCCAGGCCAGGGCAAAAACCGGTTCCTCAAACCAGGGCGAGGCCACCGTGGCGGCAAATATCAGCGAAAGATTCAGGAATACCGGAGTAAATGCCGGCACCGCAAAACGGCCGTAGCTGTTGAGGATGGCACCACAGAAGCCGGTCATTGAGATCAGCAGCAGGTAGGGAAAGGTGATGCGGATCATTTCAGCGGTGAGCTGGTATTTTTCCGGCTGGCTGACAAAGCCCGGGGCAAACAGCGCGGTGACCAGGGGTGCGGCGAGAATCGTCAGCGAGGTAAGCAACAGCAGGACACCCCCCAGCATTCCCGCCACCCTGTCCACCAGGCCTTTTACCGCGACAATGCTGCCCTCCTCCTTGTAATCGGCCAATACCGGGACAAAGGCCTGGGAAAAGGCGCCCTCGGCGAACAGGCGACGCAGGAAGTTGGGGATCTTGAACGCGACAAAGAAGGCGTCCGCGTTGGCACTGGCACCGACAAAGGCCGCAATCACCACATCGCGCAGCAGCCCCAGCACCCGGGACAGCATGGTCATACTGCCCACCAGCGCGCTGGAGCGCAGCAGGCCGTGACCGGATTCAGGTTTGGGTTTGGACATACTCGCTCAGGTGCCGGGGCAGGGCCTCAGCACCAGCGCTCCCGCAGGGCGTCACCGTGGATCTGCAGCCACTGCAGGGCAATCAAGGTATGGCCATTGGGGATCAGGTTTTGCCCCAGCATACGCAGCGCTTCGTCGCGCGGTACCGAGTGCACCAGAATGTCCTCCCCCTCGTCCGCCAGACCGTGGATACCGCCAACAGCCGCCGCGGTCACCCGTCCGCAGAACAGGCGCACCTGCTCTGAGCAGGCCCCGGCACTGGGCAGCAGGGTGGCAATGGGCACCAGTTCAGACAGTTCACAGCCCGCCTCTTCCATGGCCTCGCGGTGTACCACCTGTTCATCGCTTTCACCGGGTTCCACCACGCCGGCGATCAGTTCCAGCATCCAGGGACTGTCGTCACCGCGTATGGCGCCGGGGCGAAACTGCTCGATCAGCACCAGGCTGTCGCTGACCGGGTCGTAGGGCAGCACGCCCACCGCGTCGCCGCGCTCGAACAATTCCCGCACCAGCGGCTGGCTCCAGCCGCCGGCGAAACAGCGATGCTGCAGGGTGAGCTTGCGTAGTTTGAAGTGGCCGTCATAGGCGGTTTCCGCCGACAACAGCCGCACATCCTGTGCTCCGAAGCGCAGTTCCACCGGCATCAGAAACGCCCCGCGGTATACCAGCTGACATCCCGGGCGTGCCGATCCACCTGCTCTGCCACGTCCAGGATCAGCGCAAACAGCGCCATGCGTACCAGTACCCCGTTATCCGCCTGGCGGAAGATCGCCAGGTTGGGGTTGTCGTTCAGGTCGTCGTCCAGTTCCCGAGCGTTATCGCGCGAATCACGGGGCAGCGGGTGCATGATTACGGTATTGGGTTCGCAGTGGCTGGTATAGATACTCTGGTTGAGGCGAAAGCGGCCGCGATACAGATCCGCCTCCTCCTGGGAACTGAAACGCTCCTCCTGGATGCGCGTGGAATAGACGATATCCACGTGGGCGATGCTGGCCTCCAGGACATCAGACTCCATCACCTGCAGTCCGGATTTGCGCATATCCTCCACAATCTCCCCGGGCATGCGCAGTTCCAGCGGAGAGACCAGTACCACCTGTACGTTCGGGAACAAACACAGCAATTTACACAGTGAGTGCACGGTGCGGCCGTGGCGCAGATCCCCGACCATGGCAATGCGCAACTTATCGATACTGCCACCGCGCCCGGCTATTTCACTGTTGATGGTGTACAGGTCCAGCAGCGCCTGGCTGGGGTGCTCGTTGCTGCCATCACCGCCATTGATCACCGGCACCCGGCTGGCCACGGCGAATTCGCCTACCGAACCCTCCGCGGGATGGCGCATGGCGATTACATCAGAGTAACCGCTGAGCACCCGTGCGGTGTCATACAGGGATTCACCCTTGGCGATGGCAGTACTCTCAAAACCCGTGGTTTCGCGCACTTCCCCACCCAGCAGGTTAAACGCGCTGCCGAAACTCACCCGGGTCCGGGTGCTGGGTTCAAAAAACATGGAGCCCAGAATAGCGCCCTCCAACACCCTGGTGATGCGTCGGCGCTGGGCATAAGGCCGCATATCATCGGCCACCGCGAAAATGCGCTCCACGTCGTCGCGCTGAAACTGCTGTACAGAGAGGATGTGACTGCCGGCAAACTGCACGCGTAGGTTCTCCTGGGACTGGATGGCACCAGATCCTGTTATCGGTAGCGCCATTATACGGTCGACACAAGGAACTGCCCATGTGCGTAATACCGAAGAAATTTCGCCCGGGCAGAACGCGGGATGAAGGGTGAACGGGAGGTGCTCAGGCCAGCAAGCTGTCTCCATAGGCAGTCAGCTGCTGCATTAAATCCGTCTGCTGCGCCGTCAACTCGCCCGTGCCCAGCATTTGATCGATGAGTTCCTGGTATTCCTCCATGCAGATACTGGCACCGGCCTCGGGCTCCGTCAGCCGCTGGAAGCGAAATTCCTCCCACTGCGCCAGCTCTTGCGGGCTCAGGGTCTGGGGATAGTTACGGGCCCGGTAGCGAAACAGCATCTCGGGCAGGCGCTGGTCGTCAAAAGGGAAACTCGCAGTGGCCAACTCTTCGGGAGTGCTGCCACGCACCTGCTGCATCACGCGTTTATCCTGCTCGCTAAAAAAACCACCAGCGTAGAGCATGCGATCGGGATCGGTGACCTCAGCAAAGTCCCGACCCGTGACTATGGCCTGTATGTGCCGGGTAAATCCCTGCTCATCCCGGCCCCGGTATTCGCGCAGGGCAGCCAGGTGCTGCCGGCAGGATTCGCCACTGATGCCCAGGCGCGCAGCGGTCGCCGTATCGGCCATTTTCGCTGTCACCAGTATGGGGCAGCGGTTGATATGTACCGACTTCAAGCCCGGACGCTCGCTGCCCTCGGGGAGGTCCTCGTTGCGTGTGTACAGCAATTCCTGCAACTGTGCGCTGTCCAGTTCGATCAGCGGCCGGGGATCGACACCCAGGTCATAGCAGATGATTTCATTGCGGTTCACCGGGTGCACCGCCAGGGGCACGATCAGGGCGATATTGTGCCGCTGGGCGCCGAACATACCTGAGACGTGCAGCACCGGCTTCATCGCAGCAAGGTCCAGCATGGCCTGGGCAGAGCGCTTGTCCCGATGGGTAAGCACATAATCATACAGGCGGGGCTGCTTTTCCTTGATCAAACGGGCCAGGGCAATGGTGGCGTGTACATCCGACAGAGCGTCATGCGCTGCCTCATGGCTGATGCCATTGGCGACAGTCAGGTCTTCCAGGCGGAAGCTGGGCAGGCCGTCCTCACGCAGTGGCCACTCAATACCCTCGGGGCGCAGGGCATAGGTGGCACGCACCATGTCGATAATATCCCAGCGGGAATTGCCGTTTTGCCATTCCCGGGCATAGGCATCGTAGAAGTTGCGGTACAGCGTATAGCGGGTGACCTCGTCATCAAAGCGCAGGGAATTGTAGCCCACGCCGCAGGTGCCGGGCCTGGCGAGTTGCTCGTGGATCAGGCGAATGAATTCCGCCTCCGGTAAGCCCTGCTCCAGGGCCTGCTGCGGACTGATTCCAGTCACCAGGCAGGCCCGGGGATGGGGCAGGCAATCATTGGCGGGCCTGGCGAATATCACCAGGGGCTCGCCGATCACGTTCAGCTCGGCATCGGTGCGCAGGCCCGCAAACTGCACCGGCCGATCCCGGGAGGGGTCGGTGCCAAAGGTTTCATAATCGTGCCAGTAGAAGCTCCTGGTGCTCACCGCTCAGACAACTTCTATCGCCTGTTCCTCGATTTTCGCTGCCCAGATCTTCGGCCCGATCTCATGTACCGAAGTACCGCGGACATCCACCGCAACACTCACCGGCATGTCTTTGACCTCAAACTCGTAGATCGCCTCCATGCCCATTTCCGGGAAGGCCACCACCTTGGCCGCGACGATAGCCTTGGATACCAGATAGGCGGCGCCGCCCACAGCCATCAGGTACACCGCCTTGTGCTTCTTGATCGCCTCAACCCCGGCGGGACCACGCTCGGCCTTGCCGATCATACCCAGCAGACCGGTCTGTTCCAGAATGAAGTCAGTGAACTTGTCCATGCGCGTGGCAGTGGTGGGACCGGCCGGCCCCATCACCTCGTCACGCACCGGGTCCACCGGGCCCACGTAGTAGATAAACCGCCCTTTGAGATCAACCTCGGGAGGCAGGCCCTCGCCGCTTTCGATCAACTCTTTCATCTTTTTGTGCGCGGCATCCCGTCCGGTGAGCATTTTACCGGACAGCAACAGGGTATCCCCGGGCTCCCACTGGGAGGCCTCCTCGCGGGTGACCGTATCGAGATTGACCCGGCGCACGCCCTCGCCCACTTCCCAGGTGATATCCGGCCAGTCATTGATATCAGGCGGTGTCTGCAGGGCCGGGCCGGAACCGTCGAGCACGAAATGCGCGTGGCGGGTAGCCGCACAGTTGGGGATCATCGCCACCGGCAGTGACGCCGCGTGAGTGGGGTAATCGCGGATTTTTACATCCATCACCGTGGTCAGTCCCCCCAACCCCTGGGCACCAATACCCAGCTTGTTGACCGCATCCATAATTTCCAGGCGCAGTTCCTCTACCCGATTGGCAGGACCGCGTTCACGCAAATCGTGGATATCAATGGGATCCATCAGCGCTTCCTTGGCCAGCACCGCCGCCTTCTCGGCGGTACCGCCAATGCCAATGCCCAACATGCCGGGCGGACACCAGCCCGCGCCCATGGTGGGAATGGTCTTGACCACCCAGTCGACAATGCTGTCCGAGGGATTGAGCATCACCAGCTTGGACTTGTTCTCGGAGCCACCACCCTTGGCCGCCACCTGCACGTCCACAGTATCGCCCTCCACCACTTCCATGTGAATGACCGCCGGGGTGTTGTCTTTGGTGTTCCTGCGCGCGCCAGCGGGATCTTCCAGGATGGAGGCGCGCAGTACATTGTCCGGGTGGGTGTAAGCGCGCCGCACACCTTCATTGATCATATCGGCCACAGACATGTTCGCGTCCCACTGCACTTTCATGCCTATTTTCAGGAACACCGTGACAATGCCGGTATCCTGGCAGATCGGGCGATGGCCCTGGGC